>CP127384.1:1384981-1727462 GCA_030285985.1 Aquidulcibacter paucihalophilus | reverse complement strand
AAGGCGACCAGAGATCGAGCTGGAGCTCTCGAAAGCCACGGCCGACTGGCGAGAGGCGCAGGCGGAAGCGAGGACCGCCAATTTTGCCGCTGATGAGATCATTGCTCATACCGGGCACAAGTTCCGTTTGGGACTCGCCCTTCTCGCGGGGTCCATTGGAGTCGCCATGGCGGTGGTTAGCCGCTGGCCGGGCTGGCGTCCGGCCCAAGCCTTCTTCGAAACTTGGATCGCCCCGTTCAGCTCAAACTGGCTCACGGGCGGCCTGTGGGTCCTGTCGTATGGCACCATCGCACTCCTGATCTACGAGGCATTCTTCTTCGCCGTCCTTGCCCGGAGACATCGATGGAAGGTTCGCGAACGGTTCGGGTTGCCGCAGCTCGATCAGGCCGTTCAGCGTGCCGACGCAGTCCGCCATGATCAGCTTGTGCACCTAGTCAGGGATCACGTCACCGAGATCCTGAACACCCTCCAGGGGCCGATCTATAGCGGCCAGCTGCGGGTCAGGAGGGACCCCACGAAGCGCGGACGACAGATCCTGACCGTAGGATCAGGTCTGACGGAGGTCGGTACCACCGAGAACGAGGTTTCGACGTCAGAGTGGAAAACGCTCCTGCGACAGTTCTCGACGCTCCCGGGCGCCAGTATCGGTGTCAGCGGCCCAAGAGGGGCCGGGAAGACCACGCTCCTGTCATCCTTCTGCAGCGCCAATCCGACTATCAACGGCAAGCCCGCGATCTCGGTCGCGACCTCAGCTCCCGTCGAATACGAGAGTCGGGAGTTCCTTTTGCACGTCTTCGCGGCTCTATGTCGGCGCGTCATCGAGACCGAAGGTGGGCGCAATCGCTTCCATATCGAGTTCGACGAGGACGCCGCGGATGCCGATCGTCGGAGACGTCGCATGCTGGCCCGCGATTTTTCGCTGTACGGAAAACTGCTTCTGCTTGCCGGGGCCGCCGCGGTCTCCACGGCCGTCGTCGCCTCGACGGCAAATGTCCCCGCTCGCCCGACGGCGACCGCCCAAGTTGCGGAACTGGCGACGGCGGCGCCGGAGATCCGGCCCACAAGCCAGCAGACACCACCGGCGCAGACCGTCGCCGCCACCGGAGGTCCGACCGGAGGGGGCCTGCCCGTGGCCCCGCGAACCGTGCCGACGGTGGAACAACTTCTGGCAAGTTCGCCGCTGTTCACGGGCGGCATTGCCCTCAGCCTGTTTGCGATGATGATGCTCTTGGGGTCGCGCTCACCATTTCAGCGCCTTCTGCTCGGCCGCGACCGATTCCCGACGCCGCCCGAGTTCGCCGGCGCTCCCCTCGCCGCCCGCGCCAAGGTCGAGCTCCGGCACATCGCCTTTCAGCGCACCTACACCTCTGGCTGGGGCGGCGGATTGAAGCTCGGGGTCGGGCTGGAGACGTCGCGAACCGGCGGCGTCACGGTAGCGGAGCGGACGGAGAGCCTGCCAGACCTTGTTGTACGCTTTCGGTCCTTCGTGGAAGGCGTCGCCGACCACTACCAAAACGTGGTCATCATCGGCATCGATGAACTCGACAAGCTCAAGACCGCGCAGCAGGCCGAAGCCTTCCTGAACGGCGTCAAGTCCATCTTCGGAATCAACCGCTGCTTCTATCTGGTCAGCGTCTCCGAACACGCCTTGGCGGCGTTCGAGCGCCGCGGTCTCGGGTTCCGGGACGCGTTCGACAGTGCCCTCGACGACATCATTCAACTCGACTTCCTGTCCTTGGAGCAGTCGCGCGCTCTCCTCGCTCGCAGGATTCTCCGGCTCCCGGACCCATTCCTTCAGGTCTGCCACATGTTCTCGGGCGGACTGCCGCGCGACCTCATACGGCAAGGGCGCACCCTGCTTGACGTCGCGGAGACGTCCGAAAAGGGGATGATCACCCTCAAACAGGCGGTCGACGCTATGGCGGAAGCTGATCTCGCTACCCGCCTGCGAGCGACCGGTATCGCGGTGCGGAACGCTAAGGAAACCGTCGAGACCAACGATCTTCTCGCGGCCTTGGCGGTCCTGCCTGCAGAGGCCACGCTGGCGGCAGCCCGGGGTGCCCTCGGCCGCTTCAGGGGAACGATCGACGCCTTGTCGGGACTTAACGCCACGGAAGACGGCCGAACGCTCGCTCGCTTCGCCCGCGAAATGGCCGTGCACTACGAGATCGTCATTCTGATCCGGATTGTCGCGCGCGGTCTGGAGTCTCGTGCGGGCTGGGATGACCTTTCGTCCCGAGGTCTGGCCGACGAGGTCGCGCGAGTTCGTCAGGCCTTGGAGATCAGCGCGCCGCTCGCTGAGGTCCGGCTGGCAAAAGCAAGGCGCGTCGTCTTTCCTGGAGCGATCTGAGACATGATTGAGGATCCTTGGAGACCATCGACGAAGCCGCACCGCTCGACTTGGTCCCCAGAGCGTAGGCGAGAGCGGGGCCATGAAGTTCAACTCCAGCTCCGACCGATTCGAGAGATAACGTCCGGGAGCCACTCCCCGATGTGGGGCCTTCACCAAGACCCAACTCCTTGGGCAGCAAACGGTAAGTCCGCTGAAATCTGCTTCTGCCCTTGATTCACGCGAACTTCCGGTCAGCGCCAGAACCGGTCATTCACTGAGCGCCGGAAACACGACATTCAGGCATGCCGTCTGAGCCTGGGAAAGTCCGCTTTTTGGTCCGATGCCTTTGGCAGCTCCCGACCCATTGCGGACATTGCGACGGGCGTCATAACGTCGAGTGGGTTGGCTGGATTGGATGAGGGCAATGCACGCAGGGAAGAGACAGATTGTCGGCTACGGCATTCTACTTGCTGCCGCTGCCCTCTTCTTTTGGTGGGGCTTCCTATTCGACACGTGGGGAAGGCGGTTCAGCCTTGATCCCGCTTTTCTTGGATTTGTGGGCTGGTTCGGGGTTGGTGCCTTCGGCGCAGGGTATGCCAATGGCGGCTACCGAACGGGCTTGAAGTGGGGAGGGATTGTGCTCGCAGTCCTCGCTGCCGCCTTTGGCGTTGGGGTGCTGACCGGGAACTACAGCTAACCCCCCCCCTCAGGCGACAGTCGGTTCCCGCCCCATAGCGGACACTGCAGACGTTAATTCCGGTCGGATAGGATTTCGATTTCCCGAAATCGAGCCCATGTGCCGAGCAGCGAAGCAGTAGCCAAAAGCACGAACCCGGTGAGGTAAACCGCCCAAGCAAGTCCGGTGCTTCCCCAGCCAAGTCGCCCGTCCGCCATACGGGCAGAGAAGACAAAGACGCCTGCCAGCACGATCAAGGCCAGGAGCCCAACTCCAAGACGGTTCAGCCGTCTGAGTTGAGCCTCTTGCATCTCCGTCGCGCTCTTCCGCCCTTCTTTGACGATCTTAAGCAGTTCGATGAAGCCGGACTGGAGGAACAGAACCAGCCCGATCAAGAATATCATCACCGGGAGCACGTCTGCCCAGAGGGGCGCGGACGCGTTTGAGTCGGATGGCGCGACCCTGAACCAGATGGCACCGGCCATCATGAACAGGCCAATGCCCCCAAGGACTGCGGCCCGGCGTTGTCTGCCCTCTGTCATACCTAAAGGGTTGCTGCTTCCGCGCTGACTGTCCACCTTCGACGAAAGTCGGCTCCCGACCCAAAGCGGACGTTCGGACTGCTCGAAAAAATGGAGATCAGGGGTTTCGCTGCACGATCGGTTTTGCCCATGAGAGAACTTCGAGACATTCGTCTGAACCCGCGACGAGATAGTGCTTCACTTCCGGATCGGGTCCGGCGGCCGAGCTTTCATACTCCGCCAGCCACGCGCTACCCTCCAGTTCGTAGACAAACCCCCATGGACCGCCTTGCGCACCGAGCATCGACCAATACCAACGCAGATTGCCTTCGTCAGTCACCCTGAATGCAGTCGGGCGTTCCACTGAGACAGAGATTGCCTCGTCTCCATTGCTGAAGTGGGCGATCAAGTTCCAGTCGCTCTCCGCGCCATAGCGAAGATCGAGTAGCGTCGCGGCACCCGGCGGCAGGCCTTCCGAAATTTCCAGGACATTGATGCGTTTGGGCTTCACGGGCACCTCCCTTGAGCGCGCTGGTGGCATTCTCATACCGCTCATGGCCTCAGGATGTCCGCTTCCCAAATTCAGCCGAAAGTCCGCTTCCGACCCATAGCGGACGTCCGGCGAGTCCGCTTTCGGCGTCTCATTCGCCGCAACAGCTCGGCAAGCTCCCGCTGGCGTGCCGTAAGCGAGGTCTTTATCGGGCATGGGTTGAGCTGATGGGCGATGCCGCTGAGTCGGGCTTGGCTTTGCAGCGGAAGGTCGGTTCCAGGGTGCCGGTACTGGCGCAGCAGCGGGCTGGTGTTCTCATTAGAGGCGCGCTGCCACGGTGACCGAGGATCGCAGAAGTAGGCCTCGGCATTGAAACTCGAGCCCCCAACAAGCCCGTGGTGATTCACACGGGGGCAGCCGAGCGAAGATGAAGGTGCGGCGAAATCGTGCCTATCCGGCATGGCGTGAGGCTGTGGAATCTACCGGAACAAGTTGGTCGATTTCGCGACAGGCGCGAGGCTGGGCACCTGGCTGGTCAGCGGCATGAGTGCGAGCTGGCAGAGGCACAGGACGCACGGCCGGGAAAACTCATGGCTGTGCCAGATAACTCCGAATTCCGGAGGTCTTGACCAAAATCAACGAGCTCGACCTCGCCGACTCGTAACGGCTGATCGACCGGTCAACACCTTAAGTGGTTGGCGGGGTCCGCGACAGTGTCGCGCCATCAATCTCGAAAGAGGGGGAACAACAAGATGCCCAAGCATTCAAGATACCTTCGCCTGTCCGTCGGCGTGTCGGCCTTGGCGCTGATCATCGCCTCGCCAGCCCTGGCCCAGGCGATCGTGAGCCCCGGACTCAATTTCGACCCGGAATTCGTCGCCGCCGCTGACCCGGTTTCCCTGACGGGCGTCACCGACGGTGGGACGCTGGCCTCTACAGCCGCTGTCGCAACGACCGAGCAAGGAGAGATCGCGAAACGTCTGAGCGTTGGCGAAATGGCGACGACGCCGCTGTCGATTCTGGCCCAACCGGTCGTCAGCCCCGGACTGGACGTCGATCCGGTGTACGTCATCAACGCCGGCCAGGTGCTCACACTCGGCGTCACGGACGCCGGGACGCCGGCCGCCACCGCCAGCGTCGCATCGACCGCGAGCGGCACCATCGTGCAACGCTTGAGCGTGGGTGAAGTGGAGACGTCGCCGCTGTCGATTCTGGACCCAAGCGCCGCGCCGGGCGACGTTGACGCCATCATTTCCATCGCAAATGCCGGCTCGGTGTCGATCAGGGCCCTGGCCACGGCCACCAACGACGAAGGGCAGGCGATCGCGAACGCCGATCTTCTGGACGCGGTCACACAGATTGCGACGGCACCAAATGCAACCGTCTCGGCCTCGCTGATCAATACCGGTCTGTTTGATCTCGGCGCGAGCGCAAGCGCGACGGGAACGGACTTCCACGGCGACATCGCCGCGCGGGCCACGGCGAGCGCCGTCGGCGGTCTGCATCAGGAAGCCACCGTCGAAGGCGGCGGCGGCGGGTCCGCCAGCACGTCCATCACCAATAGCGGAACCATCCTGTTCAACGGCACCGCCACGGCCAATTCGGTCGGAGACGCGCTCGCGCGCGCTACGGCCGGCGAAGCCCTGTTCATGCGGGCCCAGGCCAATGGCGGCGGCGACGGCGTCACCAGCACCACCTTCTCCAACAGCGGAACGCTGACGGCTGGCGCGACGGCCCTGGCCTCGTCCAGCGCGGGTGCGGCGACCGCCGAGTCCACACTGGGCGGCGGCGAACATGGCCTGTTCCACCTGCGGACCGCGTCCAATGGTTCGGGGGACGACAGCTCCACCGTGATCTTCACCAACGCCGCTGCCGGCCGCATCACCGGGACGTCCATCGCGACCGCCAACGGCACGACCCTCGCCAACAGCAATGCGGTCGCCAGCAGCCTGCTCGTCACCAAGGTCCAGTCCAACGGTTCGGACGGCGGCATCTCGATCGCCACCGCCACCAACAACGGCCGGATTGATTTCGGCGCCACGAGCGTGGCGAGTTCCCAGGGCGAAGGCTCCCAGTCCGGAGCCATCGCAACCATAGAATCCGCCATTCTGCAGGTGGCCGAGGCTGAAGGCTCTCCCCAGATCGAGGACCGCATCGCAGGCGTGACCCTCACCAACGGCGCCAGCGGCGTGATCAATGTCATCGGGTCCGCCTCGGCGACCGGCGAGCTCGCCAACGCCAGCTCGGATCTGCATCCGGCTGTGCTGCAGCAGGCCACGACCACAGGCGCCGCCAGCGCCACCTTCACCAACGCCGGCTCTTTCCTGGCCAGCAGCAGCGCGTCTGCGACCGGACTTTCGGGAACGGTGGAGGCTGGCGCGATTGGCGTCGAGCAGGAGGTCACCGGCAATACCGCCCTGGCGACGTTCGCCAATACGGGTTCCTTCAGGGTCCAATCGACCGCCGGCATGTTCGGCGAGACCAGCGGCTCAGCATCGGCCGGTTCGATCGGCTACACAGCGTTTGGCGATCCGCTGACGCTGGCGGTGACCAATAGCGGGACCGTGGTTGTCAGTGCTGACGCCCAGGTCGCCGGCCCGGCGACAGCCGGGGCGCTCGGCTTTGGCTTCTACGGCACCTACGATCCGACCGCAGTGGTCGAGGGCGATGAAGGCGGCGGCCATGGCGGCACCGAAGGTCACGGCGGCCCCACTAACGGCGGCCATGGCTCGGATGAAGAAGGTCCGGTCGTCTGGGAAGAGGAGGCCGCCAACAGCCTGTCCGGCGCTGTGACCAACTCCGGCAGCCTGACCGTCACAGCAAGCGCCACGGGCTCAATCCTGATGGACGCCTCCGCGGCCAGCCTGGCCATTCCTGGCTCGCTCGACGAACTGCCCCTGGGCGCCACGGCGGTCGGCATGGACTTTATGTCGGCCGTTAACACCGCCACCCTGACCAACACCGGTTCAATCACCGTGTCGGCGCGTACGAATGTCGGCGCCGCCTCGGCCACGGGCATCCTGGTGCGGGACTTCGACGCTTCCCCCATCGTGCCGCCGCCGGGCGCAGTCTTCACCATCATCAACAATGGCGGCTCCATCACCGCCCGCGAGAGCACAGACGGCGGCCTGACCTGGACACACGGGCTGGCGATCGACACGACCCTCGCCCCGAACGCGGTCGACATCCGCCTCCTCGGCAGCGGCTCCATCTACGGAAACATCGATATCTCGGCCGATGACAGCATCACCATCGCAGGCGGCACGACCATTCTCGACGGTGTGATCAATCCGAACGGGGAGTATGAGGGTTCGCTGACCATCGCCAGCGGCGGCTCGCTGCGCCTTGTGAATCCACGCATCACCAACCCATCCTATGACGGTCCTGCCGGTGGTTACGTAAATACCTTCACCGTCGCGTCGGGTGGCACGCTTGTGCTGGACATGCCGTTGTCGTTCGGCGGCTCCGGGGCACCCTCGGGATTGCTCGGCGCCCTGGCCATCCCGTCGCCCATCCAGGTGATTGCGGCCAATACGGTCACCTTGGCTGGAACGCTGCAGCTCAACCTGTCGACATCAAACGGCCTGTTCGGGAATTTCTACAGCTTCGACAACATCATCGATGCCAACGTGCTCAACGGAACCTTCTCGAGCGTCGTCACCAACACGGGCAGCCCCCTGCTGGTTCCGGTAGCCGTCTATGACAGCGGAGCCAACGTCGACCTGACCATCACGCGTATCGGGTTCGGCGCCGTATCGGGCCTGACGGGCAATCAGGCCGCGGTCGGCGGCGGTATCGAGGCAGTCTACAACCCGGCGCTGACGGGCCCGTTCGCCGGCATGCTCGCAAACCTGTTCCTGCTGGATGCCACGGACTACCCCTTGGCGCTGGACCAGCTCACCGGCGCCCAGACGGCGGGATATCTCCAGTCACTGCGGAACGGCAGCCAGCAACTGAACACCGCCATCGCCGATCAGTCGGACTGCCTGAACAGCCCTGAAGGTATCGATGGCTGCCGCAATCCGGAAGCCGGGTTCCGACTTTGGACGGTTGGCGGCCTCAACAGCGCCAACCTTGATGGCGACGCCAACGCGCCGGGGTCCGATGCCAAGCAACAGTTCGCGATTGTCGGCTTGGACCATGTCATGAACGACACCAGGGTCGGCGGATACGTCGGCTATCGTGACCTGGAGGTCGACTTTGACCGCCAGAATGGCCGGATCGAAGCTGACGGCTGGCTGCTCGGATTGCGGGCGTCATATGATAATGGTGCCTACTATCTGCGTGGCATCGGCAACTTCACGCAGCTGAGCGGTGCCAGCATCCGGTCCATCGGCATCCTGAGCACGGTCGGAACAGCAGCGGGCACGCCGGACACCGACACCCTTTCACTCTACGCCGAAGCCGGTGCCCGCATACCGGTGCAGGGCACATGGCTGACGCCGTTCGTTGCCCTGGACTACTCCGACACCGAGTTGGGCGCATTCACCGAAACCGGCGTGCCCGGAGCCAATCTCGCCTACGCAGACCAGTCGGCGTCCCAGACGTCGTTTCTGGCCGGTGTGAAGTGGACGGGCCGCATGGGGTCGATCATCCCCGAGGCCCGCATCGCCTACCGCAGTGACCTGGGCGACGCGGAGTTCGATGTGATGGCCCGGTTCGCGGATGCTCCAGCGGGCAGCGACTTCACCGTTCAGTCGCCGACCGTTGAGCGCGGCTCGTTCCTGGCGGGTCTCAGTCTGACGGGCGCCTTCTCGGACCGGGTGACCGGGAGGATCGGCTACTCGGGTCGCTTCGGCGACGGCATTGATGACCAGGCTGTCTACGGCAGCGTGACCATCAGGTTCGGCGCCGGCGCTCAATAATCCCGAGCTCCTGAACTCAAAAGCGGAAGGGGCCGGCAGCGATGCCTGCCCCTTTCACCGTATGCCGCATGGACATGGTGCCGGACGTCGTGGCGAGCCATCCTTAGGGTCAAATTTGCGAACCCCGCTTGATAGCAGATCGAGACTTCTGATCAGGACGTTCTGGGCCCATGCGCGTTCACGGCGATATTCGATCGACGACCATATCCTGACGATATATTCCGATGAACAGAATTGGTCTATAACAACAATCACTTGACGAATATCAACTGGG
This sequence comes from Aquidulcibacter paucihalophilus, assembly GCA_030285985.1. NCBI lineage: Bacteria > Pseudomonadati > Pseudomonadota > Alphaproteobacteria > Caulobacterales > Caulobacteraceae > Aquidulcibacter > Aquidulcibacter paucihalophilus. The sequence continues at coordinate 1,718,304 of CP127384.1, read as the reverse complement.
GTGCGGGAGCAATATGTTAGAATTTAATATGCAAATATTGGAATAGGAGAGATGTCGTGAACCAAACCGGAATATTGAATAACAGGACCTCCGGAGGGGCCACCGCCGCAAGACGGTCCTTCGGCGCGTCCATCTGCACCGGAGTGGTCATGGTTCTCGCCAGTTGCGCCACAGTCGACGCCCCCTATCATCCCGTCCAGCCTGGCGTGCATGGTCTGGAGGGCTATTCGGAGAGGCTGCTGGCGGCCGATCGCTACCGAGTCACCTTTGCCGGCGATGCATTTACCTCCCGCGACACGGTTGAAGGCTACCTGCTCTACAGATCGGCCGAACTGACCCTGCAGCAAGGCTACGACTGGTTCCGGGTGATCGAGCGCGAAACGGAACGCGAAATCCGGCGCGATCTCGTTCCGGACCCCTTCTACCGCCCGTGGTACGGACCGGAATACCCCCACTGGCGTCCGTCCTGGCGCTACTATGGCAGCCGAACCGGTTGGCAGTCCTGGTACCCCTGGAGCAGCGACCCCTTCTGGGCATCAAGGGCCGACATGCAAACCGTTGAGCATTTCGAAGCCACCGCAGAAATTGTCATGGGACGCCTGCCCATGCCGCAAGATGAGAGGGGCGTGTTCAACGCCCGCCAGGTGGTCGAACGCCTCGGCCCGACCGTCCGACGTCCGGGCTAGGCGGGTTCAGCGACGCCCGTCGACTTCACGCGATGCCGAATACGATGATTCAAAAGGGGGCGGGCGTTTGACGCCCGCCCCCTGCTTTTGATCGCCTCCCTCAACCCTAAGACTTCAGGGTTCCGACAGCGTCCCGGACTCGCCTGCTCCTCGTCCTCTCGTCCAGGCCTGGATCTTGTCCCAATTCTCATCCAGGACGCCCCGCGCGAAGGCGGTCAGAGAGTATAGGGACTGACGGCGATCATTACCGTCCACATCGATATTGATCAGGCCGTTGTGATGAAGTTTACCAACACAGTTGTAAAATGTACTGCTAGAGGATTTCTGCATCGTCAATAATACGGTCGGTTTACTGTAGCCTAGTTCGTACAATAACAGCAGTATTTCATACTCTGTAGATAGGCATCGCAATTTTAGCCGATTTTCAACGCTGTAGTACGCGGATTCAAGAAGGGTCATCTATCCGCCGATTCTGCGTCGAGAAGGGCGAGCATGTCGAAACCCGTGCCGGCACCTTCGTGGGCTGCGCCGACCCTGTCGGATCCAGCCACAGGCCCGGGCATGTCATTTCGAAACACGTCCCGGCGGGGCCTGACGATTTTTCGACCTTGGCGCCGAGCTGGCGCGCCAGACGGGTCACGAGCGTGAGGCCGAATCCCGGGCCAAGCCTTCCATCGGGAATGCCTTCGCCATCGTCCTGGACGACGAGGCAGGTGCCGTCGTCCGTAGGCGCGAGACGGACCTCGACGGTTCCAGCCCGGCGAGCCAGGCCATGCTCAAGCGAATTGCCGACCAGCTCGGCGGTGATCATGGCCATGGCGGCGGCGAGTCTGGGTGTGGCGCAATAGGGCTGGAGATCGACCCGGATCTCGGCCTCGCGGTCCACGGCGTCCAGCTCGGCGATATCGCGGCAGATGTCGGCGAGCAGATCGTCCAGCCGAACAAAGTCGCCGTCGGTTTCCTGCAGGCGCTGGTGCAGCCGCATCACCGCACTGACACGGCGGCCGGCCTCGCTCAGGACAGTCGCAGCTTCCGGAGGTGCCGACCGGCTTTCGAGGTTCAGGAGACTGGCGACCGACTGAAGGCTGTTGCCGATCTGGTGGTGAACGGCCCGGACGGCGTCCCGACCTTCGTTCGACATCTGAGACATGAGGAATTCCCTGGACCGCAGTCAAGATTAGGTCCGGGACAGCGCCTGTCCTTGACTTATGTCATAGGCTGCTTGAGCCAATCCGGCTTTCCGGAACGTTTGGCGACGCCCATGGGGCTACCCCGGTCAGGGGCGGACGATGAGTTTTTCGATCTGCTCGAACAGACTCTCGTCGAGGAGGGGCTTCTCCACGATAGGCGCGCCTGCGGCAGCCGCCTGCCCCCGAAGTAGCGAGGATGGGCTGCTTGTCATCAGCAAGGCCGGGGCCTGATTTCCGGCGTCGCGAATCTGTTTGAGCAGGCGGATGCCCGGGACATCAGGCAGGTTCTGGTCGATGATGAAACATGCGATGGAACCGTCCAGTGCGACCAGCGCCTCGGCGGCGGTGGCGCAGCTGATCACTTCATAGCCGCGCGTCCCCGCCATGAAGGCGAGAGAGCGCAACACCTCCTTGTCGTCGTCCACGATCAGCAGGACAGGAAGGAAACTATGTGAAGGGGCCATGTGACACAAATCGGAGGCTAAACTAACACAGCGTCGCGACTCTGGAGGCGCTGCGGTATCGCGCATTGATCCAGGACAATTCAGTAGCCGGCCGCCAGCGCGATCCGCATCAGTTCGGAGATGTTTCGAGCGCCGGTCTTCGACATCAGGTTTGCGCGGTAAATCTCGACGGTGCGCGGACTTATGTCGAGTTCGAACGCGATGATCTTGTTGAGTTTTCCCTCGACGACGCCCGTCAGGACCTCACGTTCGCGGGGCGACAGCGAGGCCAACCGCAACTCCGCCGCCTGCCGGGCGGCGTCTGGCCCCGTCTTATCCTTCCGGCGCTCACAGGCCGCATGAAGAGCGGATATCAGAACCTCGTCGTTGAAGGGCTTCTCAATGAAGTCGCTCACGCCGGCCTTCATCGCCTCCACGGCCAGGGAAATGTCTCCATGGCCCGTCATGACGATAACGGGCAGGTCGATGCTGCGCCTTTTCAACTCCCGAACAAGCTCAAGCCCGGTGATGCCCGGCATCCGGACGTCCGTCAGCAGACATCCTTCCTCGACGGGCAGGGCGTCGAGAAAGGCATTGCCCGTTTCATAGAAGCGCGCCTTGATCCCATTGACCTCAAGCAGAAAGGCGAGCGCCTCGCGCAACCTGGCATCGTCATCGATGACATGAAGGCATTCAGTCATTGGCGATCTCCCCATCGGCCCGAGGTAAGGTGAAGTTGAAGATCGTACCACCGCCGGGTCTATCTTCTGCCCATATCCGCCCACCATGAGCCTCGACGATGGTCCGGCAAATAGACAATCCGATCCCCATCCCCTGGGCCTTTGTGGTTACGAAAGGCTGGAACAGACGCTCCCGGACCGAGGGTTCAAGGCCAGGTCCGCTGTCGGCGACGCTGACCTTTATGGTACGTGGGTCATCCAACCGGGCCGCGATCTCGAGCTCCCGGTCGGGTGCATCTGCCATTGCGTCGATTGCGTTGCGTATGAGATTCACGGCGACCTGGTGGATCTGGACCTTGTCCACGACCACCTGGCCGAGGTTCCGGTCCAGCCGGAGATCGATCCGGACGCCCTTGTCCCTGGCGCCCACCAGCGCCAGGGCGCTGGCTTCCTCGATCAGTTTGGCGGGATCCTCGAGCGTGTGCTCGGTCTCGCCCTTGGCGACGAACTCGCGCAGGTGTTTGATGATGTCACCGGCGCGCAGGGCCTGATCACCCGCGCGATCAAGCGCCACCTGAAGCTTGGGCAGATCAGGCTGCTCGGACTCCAGCAGGGTGACGGACCCCTTCATATAGCTGGCGATGGCGGACAAGGGCTGGTTCAGCTCATGGGCCAGCGATGACGCCATCTCCCCCATGGCGGTCAGGCGCGACATATGCATCAGTTCCGACTGCAACTCCTGAATCCGGCGCTCCTGGTCGCGCCGTTCGGTCAGATCGCGGACGAATCCGGTGAAGTGGCGGCCGCCCTGTGCGCGGGCTTCGCCCACCGCCAGCTCCATGGGAAAGGTCGAACCGTCCTTCCGCTCGCCGACCACAACCCGTCCGACGCCGATGATCCGCCGCTCGTCTGTGTTGAGATAGCGGGCCAGATGGCGGCCATGCGCCGACCTGTACGGCTCGGGCATCAGGATGCTGACATTCGATCCGATGGCTTCCTCGGGAGTCCATCCGAAAAGGCGGGCGGCGGCCGCGCTGAACGACTGCATCTTTCCCTCGGCGTCGATCACGATCATGGCTTCGGGTACCGTCTCTAGGATGGAGTGCAGGTGAGCCTGCCGGGTTTCAACCTCCATGCTGTTGCGCCACAGACGTTCGCCGGCGACTGAAATGAAGGTGCCGAGGATTACAAAGGCGGCAGCGTCGACCATATTGGCCGGGCTGAGCCAGAGCTTCTCCTGAAGCGTCGCCGCGCTGATCCCGAGACCGATCATCGTCGCCAGGAGCGCGGGCCCTCGACCGCCCAGCCAGGCCGCTACCAGAACGAACGGGGCATAAATGACGAAAAAGGTGCGATCGTCGAACTGCAGGCTCAGGCCGAGCCTCACGAAGACTGCGACCAGGGTTCCGACGCCCACGGCGATATAGCCCCTGCGGCGCGACATCGGTTCCAGAACGGAAGATCGCAGATACACCGGCACCTCTCGGCTCGACCGCGGGTAGCGATCACGAGACAAGCTTAGCATAGCAGCCCGAGCCGAAGCTACTTTAGGTGGCAGCCATGCCCGAGAGGCAACCTGGACTCCGGATCCGATATTTGCGCGCGCCCGAAAACTCGATCACGCCAGCGGCCTGCAGACGACTCAGCATGCGAGAGATGGTCTCGATCGTCAGGCCCAGATAGTCGGCCATATCCTGCCGGCTCATCGGCAGTATGACGAATTCACCTGTGTATCGGTTGGCAATGTCCATCAGGAACCGGGCCACCTTCTCACAGGCTGTCGCCCGACCCAGCAGGAGCAAATGGGATTGGGTCCGCTGCAATTCGCTGATCGTAGCCGCCCACATCACGCGCTCAACATGGCCTTTTTCATAGGCCGCCGAACCGGATCGACGAAGCGCCAGAACCTCGCAGTTAGTCAGCGCCTCGGCCGAGAATCGATGCGAAGCGCCGACATCAACGCCGATCATGTCGCCCTCATAGTAGAAATCACCCACTTGGCGACGGCCATCCGACTGTAGGTGGATGGTCCGCACCGAGCCGCGGATCACGCGATAGACCAGATCCGCATCCTCATCCTGCGCGTAGATTTCCTCGCCCGGACGAAAGGTCAGGCGCACGGCACCAGCCCAGTCCCCGGCGAAGGTTGCCGGGCCGGCAGGAACAATGGACGTAAGCTGAGTCATGGCCAAACCCCATCAGTGGACGGAGCGAAACATAGGCCGGGCCGCCGGCCCCGATCATTCAGGTTCGGTCCCTAAGGACGTGCCACTAAGTACGGATACGGATGCAATGGAGGGTGCTGTCAGTCATTCAACAATCCGTCTCCAATGCGAAAGCCTCCACCCGCAGCGAACATCTGGTAATTTCCCCTGTTAGCAGGACGCCTCGACCGGATTTTTGAGCAGTAGATGCTGTCAGTCTAACACTAACTTGTCTCCACTTAGGGCGGCCTATTCCGCTGATGGGGATGATTTTTCGTGACGCCGATTTCGTTCAAGCGCCACCAGTTTCCGGCGGACGTGATCCGTCATGCCGCGTGACTATACTTGCGGTTCAGGCTGGGTTTCCGTGACGTCTGAGGACTCCCGCCTGCCGATCCGACAACGAGAACGCCAGCAGCGGCCGTTCAAACCCCACTTGCGATGGCCGGCTTACCGGAAGGCCGTGCCCGGCCGCACGCCCAGCTTCCGGAACAGCATGGCGGCCGGGCAGAACCGGGTGATCGAAGCCTGCAGCAGGTTGAGGCCGACGAACACCGTCAGCCACATCCAGGCCGGATGAACCCAAAGGGTCAGCGCCACGCTGACCAGCACCATAAAGCCGGCGAACATCATGACGGCGCGATCGAGGCTCATGCCCTGGGCTCCTTTGCGGGGGTGGACCGGGTGGTCGGGCGCAGCTTGTGGGCGCCGATCAGATCGAGGGCCAGCTTCTCGTAGAGCGGCTCGGCCTGGCCCTTTCGGACCTTGTGCAGGAAGTAGCCCTCGAAGGCGACCTTGGCGGCGTGCACCCAGCGGCCGCTAGCGGACCAGTTGATGTTGCGGGGCGGGATCTGCGGCTGGGCCATGAAGGCGACGCCGCCGTCGCCGAAATCGGCCAGGCAGATGGCGTTCCAGCTGGCCTCGAACGTCGGCTCCCGACCGTCGAGAATTTGCTTCAGATTGGCCGAGATGGCCGAGACCATGCTCTCGATCATGAAGCCAGTCTTGGGCACGCCGACGGGCACCGGCGTGGGGCCGGTCGGCGGAATGGCGATGCCGACGCCGAGGGCGAAGATGTCCGGCCAGGTCGGATTGCGCTGGTGCTTGTCGACGAGGATGAAGCCGCGCGGATTGGTGAGTCCCTCGATCCCACGCACGGCCTCGATCCCGCGGAAGGCCGGCAGCATCATGGAGTAGGCGAAGGGCAGGTCATGGTTTGCCTTGACCGCGCCGTCCTCGCCGATCTCCTCGACGTGCATCAGGCAGGCCTCGACACTCTTCACCCGGGCGTTGGTGACCCATTTGATGTGGCGCTGGCGCATTTCGCTTTCCAGCAGCCCCTTGGTGTCGCCGACCCCGTCGAGGCCGAGGTGGCCGATGTAGGGTTCCGAGGTGACAAAGGTCATCGGCACCTTGTCGCGCACCTTCCGGCGGCGCAGCTCGGTATCGAGGATCATGGCGAACTCATAGGCGGGACCGAAGCAGGAGGCACCCTGGACCGCCCCGACCACAATCGGGCCGGGGTTCCTGACAAATTCGTCGAAGGCCTCGGCCGCCTTCACGGCATGGTCGACATGGCAAATCGAGACGGTATGTCCGTCGGGGCCGAGGCCCGGGATTTCGTCGAAGGCCAGGTCAGGCCCGGTAGCGATGACCAGGTAGTCGTAGTGAAGCGACCGGCCATCGGCTAGGTCGACGTCCTTTTCAGCGGGGCGGATGCCGGTGGCTGCGACGTTGATGAACTCCACGCCCTTGCGCTTCATCACCTCCGGCAGGCTGACCTCAATGGCTTCGCGCTTGCGCCAGCTCACCGCCACCCAGGGGTTGGAGGGCGTGAAATGAAAGATGTCGCCTTTCGACACCATGACGATCCGCGCGCGGTCGCCGAGGACGTGGCGCAGCTCATAGGCGGCGATGGTGCCGCCGAGGCCTGCGCCCAGAATGACGATGGTGGGCCGATCCATGCGCGATCTCCTTGAGCCGTCGTGAAGATCTGATCCTGCGCCGCCGGGGCGACCGCGCCTTGATCGGGATCAAGGCTGGAGGCCGGCACCGGGAGCACAGTTCCAAGGCTTGCAATCATATTAGCATGAACTAATATTAGAGCAGTCTTACATAAGGTTTCTCTGATGAAGACGCCCAAGGCCCTGTTCGCCGCTTTCGCTTCCGCCACCCTGTTGGTCGGTGGACTGTCGGCCTGCGGCGGCGAGCCCGAGGTCGCGCCGACCGCGCCCGCGCGGGGAGAACGTCTGACGGTCGCTGAACAGACGATCGATGCGGTCAAGCCGGCCTCGGCCGTGGTCGCCTCCCGCGATCTCGGCGAGGCCCGGGCGCGCATCCCCGGCACGCTCGTGCGGCTGAATGTGCGCGAGGGCGACATGGTCCGTCAGGGGCAGGTCATCGGTGTCGTCGTCGATGCCCGCGTGGGGTTGGAGACCGCCGCCCTCGGGGCCCAGGTGGCGGTGGCCGAGGCCGAGGCGGTGCGGGCGAGGGGGGACCTGTCGCGCGTGCAGAGCCTTTTTGATCGCGGCTTCTACGCCCAAGCCAGGCTCGATCAGGCCCAGGCCGCGTCCCAGGCCGCCGACGCCCAGGTCCGTGCCGCGCGGGCCCAGCGTTCGGCCAGCGCCGAAACCGGCGCCCAGGGAAGTATCCTCGCGCCCACCTCAGGGCGGGTCCTGACCGCCGATGTGCCTTCCGGCTCGGTGGTCAGCGCCGGTCAGTCGGTCGCGACCATCACCGCGGGCCCCCTCGTCCTGCGCCTCGAACTGCCGGAGGCCCAGGGTCGGAACCTGCGGGTCGGCCAGACTGTCGTGGCCTCCCCCGGGGATTTGCCCGGTGCCGGCGTCGGGACCATCACCCAAGTCTATCCCGCGTCCATCGCCGGGCGGACCACGGCGGACATCTCCGTCGCCGGCCTGACCAGCGAGCGGGTGGGCCAGCGCGTGACCGTGCAGGTTCCCGTGGGCCAGCGGCGCGCGCTGGTCGTGCCGCGCCGCTTCGTCTCCACCCGCTACGGCATCGATTTCGTCCGGACCGTCGACCGCGCCGGTCGCGTCAGCGAGGCACCGGTCCAGCTGGCGGGTCCTGTCGGCACGGATCGTGTCGAGGTCTTGTCGGGGCTCGCCGTCGGCGATGTCGTCCTGGCTCCGGAGCGCGCCCGATGAACCTCGGCCTGTCCGGACGGCTGACGAAAGCTACGCTCAATTCGCCCCTGACTCCCCTGATGCTGCTGGCGGCGATCGCCGTGGGCCTGATGGCCGTGCTGTCGATCCCCCGCGAGGAAGAGCCACAGATCAGCGTGCCTATGGTTGACATCATGGTCGCCGCGCCCGGCATGAGCGCCTCCGACGCCACAGAACTGGCGGCCAAGCCTCTGGAGGCCATTGTCCGCAGCATCGACGGGGTGGAGTACGTCTACACCCAGGTGCAGGACGACCAGGTCATGGTCACGGCCCGGTTCCTGGTCGGCTCGGACCCCGACGATGCGGCGGTTCGAGTGCACGAGAAGGTACGCGCCAACTACGATTCCATTCCCGTCGGGGTGTCGGAGCCGCAGATCGTCACCCGGGGCATCAATGACGTCCCCGCCATGGTCCTGACCCTGACGCCGCGCGCCGACGCGGCCGGGCGCTGGAGCGACCAGGCCCTGTACGATGTCGCCGCCCGCCTGCGCACCGAGATCAGCAAGGTCGAGGACGTCGGCCTGACCTTCATCGTCGGCGGCCGCCCGTCCGAGATTCGGGTTGAGCCCGATCCCGCCCGCATGGCCGCGCGCGGCGTGGCCCTGTCTGCCGAGCTGGAAGGCGTCGCCCATGCCAACCGCAGCTTCCCGGCCGGTACCTTCCGCGACCAGGGCCAGGCCGTGGCCCTGCGCTCGGGCGAGCGGCTGGCCGCGCCGGACGACGCCGCCCTGCTGACCGTCCGCTCGATGGCCGGCGAGCCCGTCTATCTGCGCGACGTGGCGACCATCGTTCAGGCCCCGCGGGAGGATCAGGCCCGCGCCGCCCACTACGCCCGCGTCGGCGACGGCTGGAGCCGCACGCCGGCCGTCAGCCTGGCGGTAGCCAAGCGCCAGGGAGCCAATGCCGTGCTCGTCTCCCACGGGGTGATGCAGCGCGTCGAGGCTCTGGAGGGGACGCTGATCCCCGATGGACTCGAGGTCGTCGTGACCCGCGACTACGGCGAGACCGCCAATGAAAAGGCCAATGAGCTGCTCATGCACCTCGGCCTCGCCACGGTCTCCATCGTCATCCTGATCGGTTTCGCCATCGGCTGGCGCGAGGCCGGGGTGACGGCGGTGGTGATCCCCACGACCATCCTGCTCACCCTCTTCGCCTCCAACCTGATGGGCTACACCATCAACCGTGTCAGCCTGTTCGCGCTGATTTTCTCGATCGGCATCCTCGTCGACGACGCCATCGTGATGATCGAGAATATCGCCCGCCACTGGGCCATGAACGACGACCGCAGCCGCGCCCAGGCCACCGTCGAGGCGGTGGCCGAGGTCGGCAACCCGACCGTGGTCGCCACCCTGACCGTGGTCGCCGCCTTGCTGCCCATGCTGTTCGTTTCGGGCCTGATGGGGCCCTATATGGCGCCGATCCCGATCAACGCTTCCGCCGCCATGATCTTCTCGTTCTTCGTGGCCGTGGTCATCGCGCCGTGGCTGATGATCCGGTTCGCGCGAAAGACCCTTGTCGCTGGCCGCGGTCACGAGCACGGCGAGGGAAAGCTGGGCCGCCTCTATCGCAAGGTCGCTACGCCAGTCGTCCGCTCGCGCCGGAGCGCCTGGATCTTCCTGATCGTCGTCGGCCTCGCCACCCTGCTGTCGATGTCGATGTTCGCCTTCCGGGCCGTGCCGGTGAAACTGCTCCCGTTCGACAACAAGTCCGAGCTCCAGGTCGTGCTGGACATGCCCGAGGGAACCAGTCTCGAGGTCACCGAGCGCACCCTGGCCGGGGCTGCGGCCGTGGCCGGAACGCTGCGCGAGGTGGAGTCACTGGAAAGCTACGCCGGGACCGCGGCGCCGTTCAATTTCAACGGTCTGGTGCGCCACTACTTCCTGCGCGCGGGCGCGGAACAGGGCGATCTGACGGTCATGCTCGCCCCCAAGGGTGAGCGCAGGCGCAGCAGTCACGCCATCGCCCTCGACCTGCGCCGCCGCCTGGCCGATCTGCCGCTGCCGGCGGGGTCGTCGATCAAGGTGGTCGAGGCCCCCCCGGGACCACCCGTGCTGGCGACCCTGCTGGCCGAGGTCTACGGCCCCGATCCCGCCACCCGTCGCGCGGTGGCCGCCGAGCTGGAGACCCTGTTCCGGGCCGAATCCTCGGTCGTCGACGTGGACAACAGCTACGGCGTCCGCCGCCCGGTCCTGCGCTTGATCCCGGACCGCGAAAAGATCGAGCGGTTTGGCCTTTCCGAGCGCGAGGTGCACGACTCCATCGCCGCCGTCATGGGTGGCCAGATTCTCGGCTATGCCGCGCGCGATGATGAGCGGACTCCGCTGGAGATCGCCGTACGCCTGCCCCAGTCGGCCCGGACCTGGAGCGAACAGATGGCTGTCATGCCTGTGGCCGTGACAACGCTCGACGGCGGCCGGCGGCTGGTCGAACTGGGCGAGATCGTCGAGGTCCGTCATGAACTGGCCAGCTGGCCCGTCTACCGCCGCGACGGCCGCGCCGCTGAAATGGTCACCGCCGAACTGGCCGGCCAGTTCGAGGCCCCGATCTACGGCATTCTCGCCATCGACGCGGCCATCAAGGCCCACGACTGGAAAGGGCTGCCGCGCCCCGAGGTCCGGCTCAACGGTCAGCCGACGGACGAGACCGTCCCCACCGTCCTGTGGGACGGCGAATGGGAGATCACCTGGGTGACCTTCCGCGACATGGGTGCCGCGTTCGGCGTGGCCCTTCTGGGGATCTATGTTCTGGTCGTCGCCCAGTTCAAGGACTTCCGTATACCGCTGGTGATCCTGACGCCCATCCCTCTCACCCTGATCGGCATCGTCATCGGCCATATGCTGTTCGGCGCGCCCTTCACCGCCACCTCGATGATCGGCTTCATTGCCCTGGCGGGGATCATCGTCCGGAATTCGATCCTGCTGGTCGACTTCATCCGCCACGCCCGAACGCCCGGACGGCCCCTTCGTGAGGTCCTGCTGGAGGCCGGTGCCATCCGCTTCAAGCCGATCCTGCTGACGGCGCTGGCGGCCATGATCGGGGCGGCGGTGATCCTGTTCGACCCGATCTTCCAGGGGCTGGCGCTCTCCCTGCTGTTCGGCCTGATTTCCTCGACGATTCTCACGGTGCTGGTGATCCCGGCCATCTATATCGCATTGAAGGACGACGGCCGCCCCCTGGCCGTGCCCGGACCTGCGGAAGAGACGCCATGAGCGATGCCCTCCCCACGCCGGACGCCGCCGCCCTGGCCGAACTCGAGGCCAGCGCGGCTCCGGCCGCCCGGCTCCTGCGGCTGTTCGCCAACGAACAGAGGTTGATGCTGATGTGCCGGCTCAGCGAGGGCGGGTGCGCGGTCGGAGATTTGGCCGCCTATGCGGGCCTGTCGCAGTCGGCCTGTTCACAGCATCTCGCCCGCCTGCGTGACGCCGGTGTCATTGCCCCGCGGCGTGACGCCCAGACGATCTACTACGGCATCTCCGATCCGGCGGCGGCCCGCATTATCGCCCTGCTCTGCGACATCTACCGCGACAAGCCCGAGGACCGGACATCATGAGCTATTTCCATGCCCGCCTGATTTCTGGCGACTTCGAGACCATCGTGGAGCGCACCCGCGCAGCGCTTCAGAAGCACGGCTTCGGAGTCCTCACAGAGATCGATATCCATGCCACGCTGAAGGCGAAGATCGGAGAGGACTTCCGCCCCTACCGGATCCTTGGTGCCTGCAACCCGGTCATGGCGCATGAGGCCCTGAAGATGGAGCCCCATGTCGGAGTCATGCTGCCCTGCAATGTGGTCGTCCAGCAGACCGAAGGCGGCGTCGAGGTTTTCGCCGTTGATCCCGCGGCTTCGATGAGCGCGATCGACAATGCCGAATTGCTGGGCCACGCGCGAAGGGTGGGTGAGCATCTTCGAGCGGCCGTTGACGAGGTCTGAGTTCTGCCAGCGCGCGCGGAATTCGAAGTGATGGTGGCGTTTCGGGAATTGACCCGACAAACGGCTGCAACGAGAGGGTTGCTGCAGCGCTCCTGCAGCGGGTTTGCAGGTATGGCGCAGGTCAATATTTCCGCGTTTCCCACGTTAACGCGCGCAACTTGGGAAACGCCCTCACTGCGCCACGAGGCGACGGGGGAGGCCCGCCAAGGCTGGACCCTCGTTTTGCAGTTGGTCATTCCACTGCTCATGATCTTGCTGGCAGGTTTGGCGTCACGACTGACCCAGTAGAGGACGTCCGCTAACCACCTTCAGCCGACCGGCGGCTCCCGACCCATTGCGGACATTCGGTCGCGCGGCCGTCGATCAGCGCAGGTCAATACGCACGCACTCAAACTCGACCATATCTCCGGACGAAATACCTGCGGGGAGATGATCGGTCTGCAGAGCCAAGTTGCCCACCGCCAATAGCCCCGCGCGCGCATCAACAACCTGAGCGACGCCTCGGTGAGCGAAGCCTTCGCCGCTCGTGCTTTCCAGCCGAGGTTCCGTTTCCCACGTGAACATCAGCCCGCTCTCATCAAAAAACTGGAGTGGCTCAACCACCTCCGACCCTGATTGAAGGTCGCAGGGCCAACAAAAAGCTCTGCAGGTGTGGATTCCGTCGGTCACCGTCACGACCGCAGATTCATCGCCCGGACTGAACGGCACAACCGAAACGACAAGCATCCCGTCAGTCCTCCCAAGCGCACAGTGCACCCCAAAGGAGTAGCAGGCCGAATGTCGGCTTCCCCCCCGAAAGAGACCCTTGGTGGGTCCGCTTTCTGACGGACCCACCGCGGCCTACAGATCGATCTGCTCGGAAATCTCCAGAGCGTCGTCGACCTCGATGCCGAGGTATCTGACTGTGCTTTCCAGCTTGCCGTGACCTAGGAGCAGCTGGCAGGCGCGGAGGTTTCCGGTCTTCTTGTAAATCAGCGCCACTTTGGTTCGTCGCAGACTGTGCGTGCCGTACCCACTCGGGTTGAGGTCGATCATGCGAACCTAGCGATCGACGAGGCGCGCGTACTGGCGCGTTCCGATATGTCGGCCGGCGTGGCTGCGGCTTGGGAACAGCCACTCGTCCGGCCGCCGACCCCGGAGGTCGAGCCATTGCGTCAGCGCTTCCCTCGCTGGCTCTGTGATCTCAAACGGTACGGGTCGACCGGTCTTCTGCTGGACGATTGTGGAGCGCTGACGAATGACGCCGCCGTGGGCGATATCGGCGAGCCGCAGCTTGACGAGGTCGCAGCCCCTGAGTTTTGCGTCCAGAGCGGTGTTGAACATCGCCAGGTCCCGGACCGACCCGAGCGACTTCAAATGCTGGCGGATCGCCCAAATATGCTTCGGCTTGAGGGGAGCTTTCGCTCCAGTCATGCGGCCAGCGTTCCAAGGTTTGCGGGGCATTCGGAATAGATCGGGCTGGCCCATGGCCACCTCCCACGAAAGAGGCCCCGCTATCCACTCTACATCTCCCGAGACCGGAATGCGCCAATAGAGGTTCGGCCGGACCACCCACGGCAGATGCCTGAGAGCGGACGTTCCCAACCGCCGCTATGAGTCAATTACGGACGATCATGCCCGCTCCCAGCGGTCCAGAGGCACTCTTGTCGTTTGAGGCCTAGCCGAAGACATCAGCGGCAACTTGCTGTACATCAAAGGAACAAATTGTGCGCTTAATCGACGTGACGGTTGTCGTCGACGCGCTGTGTTGCCGAGCGGTGGCGCGAATGCCCTGGCCGCTGAGCAGCGAGGCCTTAATCGCCTTGACACGGTCGTCCGACATCGGTCTGCGACCGCTCTTTCGGTTGGTCCTGCGAAGCCCAGCCAAGATTCGCTCACGGATGATGGCTCGCTCGAACTCGGCGAAGACGCTAAGCATCTGGAACATCATGCGGCCGCTGGGGGTCGAAGTGTCGACCCCCTGCTGGTGCAGATACAAGTCCACATTCTTGGACTGAATGTCGTTCAGGAAGGTCACAAGGTCAGGCAAGCTCCGGCCGAGGCGGTCCACGCTCCACGTCAAGATCTGATCGAAGTCGCGCCGAGCCACGCCCTTCAACAGCGCATCGAACGCAGGGCGCTTGTCCCGGCCCTTCGAACCCGAGATGCCCTCGTCGGTGAAGGTGGCGACGATTTCCCAGTCTTGGCGCGCAGCCACGGCCAAGAGATCGCGGAGTTGGTTCTCGACGGTCTGGTTCTTGTCGGCCGTCGAGACACGAGCATAGATTGCCACCCGCTTGGTCAGAGCGTTCTCCTATTGGCTGTTGGAAGAACGCCAGACTCTCACAGTTCGGCAGGGCGTCAACGAGAACTGGCATGGAGAGGTGATGATGGCTGGCCGGTCCCGCGCACCCACGGTTCGCTACGACGAGTTCGTCTTCTGGGTGCGCCGTCCTTCGGCCACCTACACGTTCAGCCTCCAGCATGATCGGCGGATCGAAGATCCCTACGACGAGCACCAGTCGCTTAGCTTCCTGGTCGAATGCATATCGCCGGATCTCTTCAAGGGTCGGGAGGCCGAGGCCATGTTCTTCGCGCGTGACAGCCTGGCGGCGGGCAGTGACGCGCGTTGTCGGAAGCCACCCGAGCCCGTCTTGGCCGTGGGCAGCATCCAGGCCACCAAGAGCAGGTTCGAGGTCGGCGGCTTCTTGCCGCCCGAGGTGTGTTGGCAGGTGGGCACGGCTATGGCGGCCGGGACCATCACGTCGATGGGCGCGAACGCGCGCTGGATCACTCCGGGCCACGCCTACCTGAACTCGATCTCGTTCAGAGGACCGGAGTTCGATCCCATCGCCTACCTCGGCTGAGGCGCGATTAACCTGTCCCTGCAAACGGATGAAGTCGAGAACGAGAAAAACGGGGGTAAGGCGGTCCCGCCACGACTGGGTTTGCGGGGCGCGTTTTCGGGGGGTTTGGAAGAACACCCCTTTAGACTTGCCGCGGGTCGGCTGGCGACGAAGGCGGCGACGACGGCACCGGCGACAGTGCCGGCGGACGATTAGGCTGCCCGACATGGTGCCGAAGCCGGGTCGTCGAATGGTGCCAGATCATCTCAAGGCGTTCGCTTGCACCGGACGGCATGCCGTCCGGTTCGCGCGCCCACCTGCCTCGACGCCCCGGCGGACGGCCTGCGGTCCTCGCTGCGCTGCGGTCCTCGCCCTGCCGAGACATCGCCGCGTTCTCAGAAACAGCGTGGCGGCCAAGACGTAGTTGAGGTCGTCGCTCCGACCAAACGAACCCCAAATTCTTGCGACGTAATCCCCTTATAGAGAGGGATTTCGTGACCGAAATTTCAACATCACACGTCTCCAAATCCGAGGTCAGCAAACAACCGACTCACAGCCAAGGGCTGGTGAACACGTTCCTGCCGCTGGAAGGGTTCGAGGGTAATTTCGATGTGGTCGCAACTGGTGGCAGAGACCCGGCGGACCGGGGAAGCCGCTTAGCCTACACAGAATGTCAGTCGTCTTGAGACGTTGGATCGCGCGTTTCTGCAAACGGGCACTCGCAGAACAGATAACTGTAGGACTTATTGCTTGACGCGCAATTCCGCGTTCTCAAAAAACCTGTTGACGGTCGGATTCCGTGAGTTCATACGCTGCCCTACCTCAGCCCACACAAGACGGTGGGACGTTGAAATCGTAAATACTCTACAACCCGTTCTCAAGGCTGCGCTTGAGCCGTGCCTGTTCGTATGGCCGGGCAGACCGCTTCGCGAGGTCACCTTGCAGCACCCACGCCCCGGATCATGTCTCATGATGTCAGTGTCGCGCAGCCGCCCCTGGGCCGCTCTGGTCGCGGTGCCGGGATCGTCCGTCTTCACCATCCGTGGCTACCGGAACGACCAGACTCCCGGCACCTTCCATAAGTGGAAGCGAGACCTGTTGGACCAGATTGATGACCGGCTCACCGACAACCTGCCGAGCGAGCGGGCACTTGTGGCCGTCGATAATTCACACAGCAACGTCCTCATCCTGATCCCCGATCACTTGGACGCGGTGATGTTCAAGCTCGCCTGGGCCGAGGTGATCGCATCCCTGGACGCTAATCAAGTATCCCATCTAATCATATAAAACATTTAGGTCCTGACATAGCCGGGATGATATAAATACTACTGAGGCCAAGTTGTGGTTAGAACCTGACGCGGACTCGGATGGTTCAGTGTCTGGCAAGGAAGTTATCGCGACCAACTGCGTCTACTAAAACGCATGAATCTTCTGAGAATGCCCGTCAGCACCACCATCCCTTGGCGGGTATTTTTCATCAAGGGGCATCATGCAGCCAGAACACAAGATCATCGACTACCTCGGTGCCTTAGCGGGGGCTGGGAAGACCTATCGGCTAAGCCGTTACGCCCATAAAGGCGCCATGCAGGGTGCCAAGATCGTCATCGCCCAGCCATCCAAACTCCTGATCGACAACACTGTCGCGGATGAGTTCGGCACCCTGCCCGAGATTCCCCTGCGGCCCATCCATGGCGGAAACTGCGATTCACCCGTCGCGTCGATCATCGCGCATTCGGAGCATGCGGGGGATCGCGGCGAGGTACTCCTGGTGACCCAGCAGGCGTTGCTCCGCCTGCCGTATTTCGAGCGCAAGCAGGACTGGACTCTCATCGTCGATGAAATCCCGCACGTAGATGCGTTCGACGAATTCGCCCTCCCTGAGACGGCTAGATGCCTCTTCCCCTTGGTCACGGCCGACTGCGTGGACGATGGGCGCTACGCGCTGATTAGGCCCGTAGACGAGGCGGCCAGGATGACGCTGGCGGCGATGGCGGAGAACAAGCACGGCGATGACATCTGGAGGGTCTTCCAATCCTTCTGTCAGCGCGTGATCTCGCCCCATTGGGACACTTGGGTGCTCGACACACAGTTCCAAGAGATGCGGGCCGGCGCCCGTGATCGCCAACGCCTCCAGGCGTTCTCACTGCTGCGCCCGTCGATCTTCGAAGGATTCGGGAAGGTCATCATGGCGGGCGCGTGCTTCGAGGAGTCGCTCCTGTACCGGCTGTGGAAGGACCAAGGCGTCGATTTCCAGCCGATGAAGAACCTCCCACTTCGATACCAAACCCACGATGGCGGGGGCTTAATTACCATCAACTACGTGAGCGACGAGCCGTGGTCGAAGCGCTTCCGCAGCCGTGCCGTCGATGAGAACGGCGGCGATGGAACTGTGCTCGATCACGTACGCCGCTGTGTCGAGCAAGTCGTGGGTGACGAGGCATTCCTCTGGCTGGGCAACAACGATCTCGATGACGATTTCTTCCCCGCTTCCCGCGCGACGCGACTGCCCAACTCGACCCACGGGCTGAACCAGTTTCAGCACGTCCACACGACCGTAGTTCTCTCGGCCCTTAATCCCCGAAGCTGCCAGTTCGCCTTCTTGGAAGAACGGGGCATCGACGGCACGGCGGTCAGGACCAACCACTACTGGTCAGCCGTCTATCAGGCGGTGATGCGGTCATCGATCCGGGACCCCAGCTGCCGTGAGCCAAAGCGCGTCATCGTTATGGATTCCGACACCGCCCATTGGTTGGCCGCAAAGTTCCCTGGTGCCACGGTCGCACCGCTGACGGGCACCCCGCTCGCGACCAGAAAAGGCAAGCCGGGCCGACCCAAGCTCCATGACAATCAGGTGGAACGGCAGAAGGCCAGTCGCCGCAAACGCGGAATCGACCTCCTGATCCAACAAGGGGTGCTCAACGGCAACGACGTGCTGGCGGCGGACTACCCTGATCTTGCGGCTGAAGTCCGCAGCCTGGCAGGTGGGGGCAGTACCGTGTCTCAATCTGGTGGGACTGCATTTGCCTCGATCTACGAATCCGAACCGTTGGCCCACATCGATTACACGGATGCGGATTCCTTCATCCAGGGCCTCCGCGCCATTCATCAGACACGGCTCGATAGGAAGGAAGAGGCGGGTCTAATTAGCCCCGCCCATTTTGATCCCGAGATGGACGAAAGAACGTCCCGTGGACTTAAAAATGTCCGTCACTTGAGGGGAATCTGGTTAGACAACGACGGCGGCGATCTCACTCCCGAGGAGTTCGCCCTACTGATGCCGCGCCAGAGGGTCGTGGTCTGGAACACCTTCTCGTCTACGCCAGATCGCCCCCGGTGGAGAGCCTTCATTCCGACCACTGAGGCGATGTCGAAGGAGGCCTATGGACTGGTTTTGGGGGAAATACTCTATCGGTTAAACAGGGCTGGCTACTGGACCCCGGATGAACTGGCGGCGCGGCCGAGGGTAATGAAAAGGCTTACTCACGGCTTCGATCTTTCAAAACTCACTGCGTCCAGCCTCTTCTATCTCCCGTCTCAGGCCGCCCATCCCAAAGGTTCGTTTTTCTGCGACTTCACTGGAGATGAGCGTAGCCCGCTTGAGCCCGCGAACTGGATTAAATGGGCGGTTGAGCACGGCATCGGAGAAGCTCCTGATCGTCCAGTCGCTGATCCCAATGAAAGCAGTGCGTTGAGTTGCGGCGGTGGCTCCGACAAGCTGCGTGTTGTACGACCGGCGAGTGCGAATGCTGGGGTAAGCGAGTCCAAGAGGGCCGCGGCCATCAACGGTTGGCGGTCGGCCGGCCAAGGCATCGGCGCCGGTAACCGAGCATTCTACAGCCTAGCGGTCGCTCTCAAACGAGCAGGCCTAAACGGCCGGGCCTTAGTGGACACTCTCTACGATGAGGCAGTGTACGCCGAAAATGCGAGCGAGCGGCGGAGAGACATAACACGAATCGTCCGTCGATTGAGTTGACGCTCACTGGCGCTGATGGATCTCGGTGTTCGCAGGCCGTCCGAGGACGCGCTGTGTGCGTCGTCATGCGGCCCCCAACATCCCAAGAACTACGCCGACCGAGCCTAATTTGAGCGCCGCTTGGTCGTGATTACGACCATCCAGATTCGACGTCTGGCCTTTGTGGTGCTCCAATTTCGTAGATGCCGCTGCCCTATCGCTCAGTGGTTAGTCGGGCGGATGTTCGGACCGTACAGCCCTACGTCCTCAGGGGCTACCGGGAGATCAGGACTACACTAACCAGCGAGCCGCTAAGCCGGGTCTCGCGTCTCCCCGACGAGCGGCAGGCCTAGAACACGAAGGTCGGTATATTTTGGCCCTTGCAGGCCTCCCCCTCCAACCGCGTGTCGCCACGCCCAACGGAGAGCACAGCCCGAGCTGGGGCTGCTCCCTCACATAATTTCCATCCACATCGCCAGCGCTACGCGGCAAGGAGACCACAATGTCCAGCTACGACACTAGTCGCGAGCCTATGCTCATGCGCGAGTTTCTCGCACTCGCCGAATCTCAAGGCTGGAGCCGCGCCGCTCGGGACCCCGAACAGCCCCGCGATGAGATGAACCTGGTCGACGGAGCCGGGCGAATGATTGTTGCATACCCACAGCCAACGCGCTTTGGCGAACACACCGGCTTCAAGGGCGGCTGCTACGGCTTAGTGCAGGTTTGGAACTGCGGATCGCCCGAGCAGGCAGCTTTAGAAGGGCATGACCAAGGCGATGACCTCGATGAGGCCGACACCACTGCGGCACTCGCGAGGGCGCTCGCCTACTATGGCCAGAAACCAGCCGTCGCGGACTATTTGCAGGCTTGTCCGCCCCCCGACCATAGCGGTCCTACGGCCGCTTGTACCCCTGATGGAGAGTAAGATGGAGAATGTTGAAGAACGGACCGACAAAGCTTGGACCGCACTGGAAGACCAAGCGTGGGATGGAACTATTGCACTCGTCAGTGCTCTTCTCTCGAACTCCGCTACGCAGTTGAGCGGCGAAGACCTGAATAGTCGGATCCGGGATATTTTCGGGACCTTGCTGAGTCTACGTCAGTCGCCCGCTAATCTGCCGCCCGAGGGGCAGCCGGTTCGATCACTGACGTGGCTCGATATCCAAAATTCGATTGGCGCGGACACACTCATAAGCTTTGAGAATGGTCGACACTACAAGAATCTAAAACGCCATCTTGACGCGCATGGGATGACCCCAGAACAGTATCGAGAGAAATGGAATTTGCCGCCGGATTATCCCACCCTGCACCCTTCATACAGCGCGAAACGGTCCCAGATAGCTAAGCAAAATGGGTTTGGACGTCGACCAAGAGTGTCCAAGGGAAGGCGCGCTGCTGCTCGAAAAGATCTCGACTAGGTGAAGTGACCCCGTTTCTCATCCAGCCATAACGAGTGTCCTTGGTTGATCTGAGCCAAGATTGGTGGGGTTGGCAAGAGGCCGGCCTGCGCTGCCATTAACCGGCGCAGCAGACCGGCCGATCTGCGCGGTGAGCGCCCGGGCGTAGGCCTCCGGGGTCAGCCAGCTAAGCTTCGAGTGCGGCTGGGCTTCGTTATAGTCGCGCCGCCAGGCTTCTAGCCAAGGTGGATCTCCCGGAAGACGCCGCACCATTTCTCTCTTTTGCTGCAATCTCCAGAGGGTTTTCGTCGGCCTTCCAGCGATCCCATACCTCAGCCGCTGGGCCGCCGAATAATTGATCCGCCGCCGCTGCTTCATGACCCACGCTCCATCTCCGAAGAATGGTTAGCGTGTTGCGGTCACCGGTTGAGGCCACCACCCTTTGCCGACATCCAGAGAGTCTGCTTTCGGTGCGGTTAGAAACAGCCAGTCGATTTTCCTTGAGTTCACGAATCCGAGTCAGGTATTAGCTCGTGAATGGTCGCCCAGCCCTTACCCGAGAGCCGATCCGGCGGCTGAGCATCGTGCCACCGCCTCTCTCGAGCCTGAGGCGACATGACCCAGATTCCCCATCCGCATTTCCGGCCGCACCCTACTGAGGGCGTGCCCGGTCGCGACTGGTTCTATCCGTTGTCGGGGTGGCTGCTCAGTGCCTTGGTGAGTCTTGACGAAGACGCGCCTGGCACCCTGCTGTTCGCAACTAAATCCAAAAGTCTGTGGCGGAACGCCGTGGCAGTCGCACTGGCAACTGGAGCCCTCGACCACCCCAATACTTTCTTGCTCAGGGCCTACGGCAATCTCGATGAGGACCGGGCTGAGTCTGACCGTGCTCAGTTCGCCTTGGCAATCCAGAAGATGAAGCCTCAGCAGATCGTTGAGGCCGCTCTCGATGAGGTGCCGCCGTCTCTTTGTGGATCGTTGAGGAAGATCGGCTGGGAGCCTCTTTCGACGCCCGATGGATACCGCCGTCTGATCGAAATGCTGGGCTCCAAGACTGCCGAGGGACGGACTCGTCGTCGAGTGCTGGAGCAGATCAACGACTGCCGCTTGACCGACGACCCCGTGCTCCAAACTGTGCAGATTCTGGACCTCGCCATTCTCAGCCCGACCGTCGTCAGCCAAATCAGCAGCACTGCAGAATGTCACCGTCTCAACGCCAGACTGGGCCTGATCCGAAAGATGTGCAGCACGGCCAGTGACGCGGCCCTTAAAGAATCCGCCCACGCGTTGGGGACCCGGTTCAATGCAGGTCAGTTCGTTCGCTCGTGGCTCGGCAAGGCGGACCGGCTCGAACCGTTGGGACTGCCGATTGACCATGCACCGGGCATCATTCGGATAAGTCCGGAGCAAGCCGAAAAATGGGGTCGTCGCTATAGGAACTGCCTATCAGGATACTCTCACGAGATGGCGGCCGGGGCCTTGGCGTTCTTCGTGATTGAGAGCTTGGCGGTGATCGTAGTCCTGCGGCTCACAGATGTGGGCTGGATGCTCAATGGCGTCTATACCCACGCCAACGGCCGGGTGTCGCGAGAAGTCCTACAGGCGGTCAAGGAGTCGCTGACTCAACTGGGTGTCCTTTGCATTATTCCGGCGCGCCCCAAGGGTGACATCGCACTGGTGTCGGGGGCGTTCTCGCGGGTCGATGATCTTGAGTTCAGGTGGGAAGGAATGGACGAATTCGGTTGACGCCCAATCGCGGGCACCTGGCAGAGTCCGCAGTCAGCAGCTTCCGGTATCGGCCAGTTGGCGGGCTCGCTCATTTTCGCGAGCCCCATGGACCTCCCCCAAGACGCAGGCTCGACCCGACAATCCGAACACGACGAGTTCGGAATTCCAGGTCACCGTATCGTCCTCACGACGGGTCTTCATGCGAGCTATCGCGCCGTGGGGAACGAACCGTCCATTGATGACCCGGCCTCGCCATTCGACGGGCCAGATTGGCTCACGGTCTGCAGAGAAGAAGCCGATCATGGGATTTTCCGCACCGAACCCGAGGCTCAATCTTACGCCGTCACTGTAGCCAAGGAAGATTGCGATTCCGCCCTCACCCTCGCACCGGTAGCTCACCCAGTCCTGCCCCTCGGCCGCCCCGTCGTCCGTGTAGGTGCAGTCGTGCGGCCAGATCGACGAGAAGCGGCTCTCTATCCGACTGGCTTCTTGAGCTTGGACGGGACTCGCCAAGCCGACCAAAGATGCGGCGACCGCGACCCGTCCGAGGCTCGGAAGCGAAATCCACATGTCGTTGTTCCCCAGTCAGCTAAGGCCACCTACACCTTAACATTAGGCGATCAGGCCGCGCGGATAGTCGTTGCAAAAGCCGAGAACGTCCGTTTGGAAAGACGGGGATCAATCAAAGCCGGTTTCTTCACGGCCAGGGGATTTTGATCTGATCCATGGCGGTCTTCAGGGTCACCAGATCCACCCCGGCCCCGTATGCTCGCGCGACGCTGTTGCCTTGTTGATGGCCGGTCAGAAGGTCATGGACCTCCTCTTTGACCGGGCTCTGGCGGGCGGCGCGTTTGAAGGAGTGCCGGAAGGAGTGGAAGGTCAGCGAGGGGTCATCGATCCCCTCTCTCGCCGTCTCGGCATTCGCACGGCACCACAGCCCCCACCACTTGCTGAACTGCGACCCTCGTTTGCCCTGGCCATCTGTCGTCAGGTCAGCGAAAACATGTGTCTGTTGATCGGCGCGGGCCAGCATCCAATCGACGAAGCCCAAGCCATACAGTCCTTTGTGAACAGGGATGACACGCCGGGCGGACGCGTTCTTGACGCTTTCGGCTCCCTTGAGCGGGCGCTGGCGGAGATCGAACGCCAGTACATCGCGGTCGCCGATGATCTCCGACGTCTTGAGGGAGGCCAACTCTTCGAGTCGCATCCCGGTGTGGAGGGCCACTATCGGGAGCCAGTATTTCGCATCCTCAACCACGTTCTCGCCCGGCTCGTCGCGGTATCCTTTGTCGGCCGGACCAGAAAACCCCACGAAAAGCGGCCGGGTGAAGATGTAGTCGAGGTGGACTTCCGCATAGGGGTTTCGGTTGTTGGCTTCCTCGCCCGACGGCTTCTTCATCATGTAGGCGGCGGGGCTATGGGCGAGGAGTCGGCGCGATACGGCGAAGGCGAACATACCCTTGAAGACTACAGTCCAATTCCAGATCGTCTTGGTGTGGAGCCGAGCTTGATCGGTCCCCTCGTAGGCCGCGATCAAAGCAGCGAAGGGAACTTGTTCGTCTGACGGTTTCCTAGTCAGTGGGAACCGCTTCAACTCCATCAAGAACCGGTCCATGTCGAGCGGCTGAACGGTGGCGATGTCCACGTCGCCAAGGAATTCGATCAGGCGGCGGATATAGCCCTTCTGCCGGGCCTCGAGTGGCTTCACGCCGTCCCATGCATCGCGCAACTCGGACAATTTCATCCCGGCCAGGGTGGCCGGCGTGGACGGCCCAGGCGCCGGGATGAGCGGCGCATCCTGTTCCTCTGGCCAACCCGTTAGGTCAGTCGGGAATCGGGCCGTGAAAGTCTCGACGTCGTTCCAGGCCATCCGGAACCGCTCGCGTTCGTCGGTGCGACTGATGACGGGGTGCAGTGGCGTGACGCCAAGGACGGATGCCATGCGGGCGCTGAAGTCGGCGATCCGGTCGATGGTGGAGTAATGCTGGAGAGCGTAGCGCTGCTGCGACGTGGCGATGGGGTCGCGATTGTCTCGCTGACCGTTGTAGGTGTCATGATAGGCACGATCGATCTCACGGAAGCGCCAGTCCCGGATCAGTTCCTCTACCCTCCCCGGATTCAGGCGCTGATCCAGAGCAGGGGGTAAGGCCCTGCCCCGTGTTTCGGCAATCCTCGCATCGATCTCAGCCAGGATAGGCACGGCCCTTTCCTGCGCCTCGCGCTTGTTCGTGGTGTTTAGGGAGACCGTCTTGAACTCACCACTGACGCCGAACGCGGCTCGGCAATCAGCCGGAATTCGCTTCCTGACCTTGTAGGTTTTGCCAACCCTGACGACATTTTCCATAACGGCCATGTGTATCACCTATGTGCATCGGTGACATGGCCCTCAAACCCTTACGAGGCGGGCATCCTTTGCTCTGTCAGGGTTTCAGCGGACGATGGCTGGGGAACTAGGACTCGAACCTAGAATGACGGTACCAAAAACCGGAGTGTTACCATTACACCATTCCCCAGCAGGTCCGGCGCATCCGGGGCCGAAGCGCCGGAAGGCGGTCGAGATACGCGAAGGCCGCGGGCGATGCAAGAACCGCTTTCGAGACTATTTCACCGCACCGCAAAACGGCGCTTGCGGGCGGGAAAGGCCGTGGCTATAAGCCCCCTCCTCAAGTCGGAGTGTGGCTCAGCCTGGTAGAGCACTGCGTTCGGGACGCAGGGGTCGGAGGTTCGAATCCTCTCACTCCGACCATCTTTCTCCGGAAAGAAGAGACAGCCCTTCGGGGCCCGAGGTTTCCCGGCCTCAATCCCCCGCCTTCTCCGCCACCGCCTTCAGATGCGTGCCCACGGCCTCGATCGTGCGGCCGGCCAGCGCCTTGCGCCGGGCCAGAAGATCGGGCGAGCCGGCGTCATAGTCGGCCATCAGGCGACGCACGAAATCGCCGGACTGGACCTCCGCCAGCACCGTGTCCATCGCCGCCCGCGACGGTTCGCCGATGATGCGCGGGCCGGTCAGATAGGCCCCGTATTCGGCGGTGTTGGAGATGCGGGTGAAGGCCCCGGCAACGCCGCGCTCGTACATCAGGTCGGTGACCAGCTTGACCTCATAGAAGCACTCGAACCACGCCACCTCGGGCGGATAGCCGGCCTTGACCAGTTTCATGAAGGCGGCGTCGACCAGTTCAGCCACCCCGCCGCACAGCACCACCTGTTCGCCGAACAGGTCGCTCTCGCATTCGGCGGCGAAGGTGGTCTCGAGAATCCCCTTGCGGCCGCAACCCAGCGCCGCCGCATAGGACAGGCCCAGCCCATGGGCTCCGCCCGAGGCGTCCTGATGAACGCCGAACAGGCAGAAGACGCCCTGCCCTTCCTCATAGAGGTCGCGGATGCGCGGTCCGATGCCCTTGGGCGAGGCAAGAATGACGTCGAGATCGGGGCGCGGCTCGACCAGGCCGAATCGAACCGACAGGCCATGGGCGAAGATCAGCGCCGCGCCGGGCTTCATCGCCGGGGCCAGTTCGTCTCGCCACAGGTCGCGGTGGGCCTCGTCCGAGACCATGACGGCGACGACATCGGCCGAGGCGGCGGCCTCGCCCGCGGTCAGGACGTTAAAGCCGTCGGCCTCGGCCTTCGCGCGGGTCGCCGAGCCGGCCTTCAGGCCCACGACGATGTCGGTCACGCCCGAATCGCGCAGGTTCAGCGCGTGGGTCCGGCCCTGGCTGCCGTAGCCGATGACGGCGACCCGCTTGCCTCGAATGATCGAAAGATCGCAGTCGCGGTCATGGAAGACGGGGAGCGGCGCGGCTATTGGATCGGTCATGACCACAGACATAACGCCTTCCGCCGTCGTCGCCTTCTGGAAAGAGGCCGGCCCCGGCAAATGGTTCGCCAAGGATGACGCCTTCGACTCCCGCTTCCGGCGCGGTTTCGGGGACGCGCATTTCGCCGCCGCCCGTCGCGAGCTGGACCGATGGGCAGAGACGCCGGAGGGTTCGCTGGCCCTGCTCATCCTGCTGGACCAGTTTCCGCGCAATGTGTTCCGGGGCTCGGGGCATGCCTTCGCCACCGATCCGCTGGCGCGGATGGTCGCCCGCCGCGCGCTGGAAGCCGGGCACGACCGGCAGGTCGAGGGTGATATCCGCCGGTTCTTCTACCTGCCGTTCCAGCATTCCGAGGATCTCGCCGATCAGGACCGCCAGGTCGAACTGTTCCAGACCCGGATGGACCGCAAGCCGGACGACCACTGGGCCGGGCACCACCACGCCGTCATCGCCCGCTTCGGCCGCTTCCCGCACCGGAACGCAGCCCTGGGCCGGGAGACGACGCCGGAGGAGCGGGCCTTTCTGGATGAAGACGGGTTCCGCGGCTGACTCATGCACCGCTGCCGTGAATGCGAAACGGTCCTGCAGGAGGGACGCAACTGGCACGCCTCCTATGCGGCGCGGACCTACCGCCACTGCATGGACTGCGCGCGCGCCTATTCGCGGCGGCGCTATGGCCTGATCCAGCCCGGGGTGAAACGGCGCAAGCCGCTCGCCGCGGGCGCGGCCAAGCCCATCACGGTCAAGCGGGACTGGGCCGTGAAGAACCGCGCCAAACTTGCCCAGGCGCGCCGGGACAGAATGCGCGATTGATCCGCCCACAGGCCGGCACGTTTCTGTGAGCAAGCCGAGGTCACGCCTGCCAAGGCGAGCGAATCAGACGCACTGTGGCCGGATGAACGCCGTCGCCTCGCTCGCTGATCTCCACGCCCGCACCGGCGCCGTCGCGGCCGATCATCCGGAGTGGCAGTACCTCAACCTGCTGCGCGACATTCTCGACAACGGGAGCCGGCGCGACGACCGGACCGGCACGGGGACGCTCGGCGTGTTCGGTCGGCAGATGCGGTTCGACCTGTCCAGGGGCTTTCCGGTCCTGACGACCAAGAAGCTGCACCTCCGCTCAATCATCGTCGAACTGCTGTGGTTCCTGCGCGGCGAGACCAATATCGGCTGGCTGAAGGACAACGGCGTCAGCATCTGGAACGAATGGGCCGATGCCGAGGGCGAGCTGGGGCCGGTCTATGGCAAACAGTGGCGGTCGTGGGCCGCGCCGGACGGCCGGATGATCGACCAGATCACCAGACTGGTCGAGGGGCTGAAAACCAATCCCAACAGCCGCCGCCACATCGTCTCGGCCTGGAACCCGGCCGATGTCGACGACATGGCCCTGCCGCCCTGCCACTGCCTGTTCCAGTTCTTCGTCGCCGACGGCAAGCTGAGCTGCCAGCTGTACCAGCGGTCGGCCGACGTCTTCCTCGGCGTGCCGTTCAACATCGCCTCCTATGCGCTGCTGACCATGATGGTGGCCCAGGTCTGCGGGCTGAAGCCGGGCGAGTTCGTCCACACCTTCGGTGACGCCCACCTGTATCTGAACCACGTCGAACAGGCCGAGACCCAGCTGGCCCGCGCCCCCCTGCCCGCCCCGACCATGACCATCACCCCGCGCGACGACCTGTTCGCCTATACGCTCGAGGACTTCGTGCTCGAGGGCTATGAGCCCTGGCCGCATATCAAGGCGCCGGTCGCGGTCTGATGGGCCTCGACCTGAAGGGTCTGCAGGCCGACGTCCTGCGCATCTCCGACATCTATGCGCGCGAGCACAACATCGACCGCTCCGGCGACTGGGCCCTGCTGAAGGTGCAGGAGGAGCTGGGCGAGCTGACGGCCGAGCATCTGCGCATGAGCGGGCGGGCGCGCGGTGTCGCTGACGCCGGCAAGCTGGGCGACGAGGCGGCGGATGTGCTGGGGATGCTGCTGATCTATTGCGACCGTGCGGGCATCGACATCGAGGCGGCGATGCAGCGGAAATGGCTGCACTGGCTGGCGTCGGAAACCGCCGTTCCGCCAACCTAGCCTCACCTGAAGACTCGGCCCACGCTCCGGCTCGACCCCGCGCAAGGCGGGGCCGTAGCAACGGGGAGGTTGCCATGGTGAAGAAGCTTTCAGCCGAGTTCATCGGCACAATGGTGCTGGTTCTGTTCGGGTGCGGGGCGGCGGTGCTGGGGCCGGCCCCGTTTGACCAGCTGGCGGTGTCGATGGCCTTCGGCCTGGCCATCGTGGCCATGGCCTATGGCATCGGGCCGGTTTCGGGATGCCACGTCAATCCGGCGGTCAGTCTGGCGGCCTTCGTGGCCGGGCGGATGTCGCTGAAGGACATGGGGCTGTACTGGGTGGCGCAGATTCTCGGTGCCGTCGCGGGCGCGGCCATCCTCGGCCAGATCGCCCAGACGGGCTTTACGAACCTGGGGGCCAACGGCTTCGACACCGGATCGCCGGGCGGCTACGGCCTGCATGCGGCCCTGGTCTTCGAGGTCGTGGCAACGGCCATCTTCGTCATCGTCATCCTGGGGGTGACGGGGCCCAAGGGCCAGGGTGCCTTCGCGGGTCTGGCCATCGGCCTGACGCTGGCGGTGATCCATATCGTCGGCATCCAGGTGACCGGGGTGTCGGCCAATCCGGCCCGCAGCTTCGGTCCGGCCGTGCTGCAGGGCGGCGAGGCGCTGAGCCAGGTCTGGCTGTTCTTCGTCGCACCCGCCGTCGGTGCCGTGCTCGGGGCGCTGCTGTTCCGGTTCAAGGTGCTGGAACCCGACGCCTGACGCTGTAAGAACGGGCGGCGGCCGATCGGGCCGTCGCCTGTTTTTTCCGAGGTCCGCTTGGCCCTGCCCCAACTCGTTCTCGTCGTCGCCCGCGCCCGTAACGGCGTGATCGGACGGGACGGCGACCTGCCGTGGCGGCTGCGCAGCGACCTGCAGCGGTTCAAGGCCATCACTCTCGGCAAACCCTGCATCATGGGCCGCAAGACCTGGGAGAGCCTGCCGCTCAAGCCCCTGCCCGGCCGTCTGAACCTGATCCTTTCGCGCGACGAGTCGTTCACGGCGCGCGGTGCCGTGGTCTGTACGACGCTGGACGAGGCGGTAGAGATCGCGCGCGAGACGGCCGAGGATGACGGAATCGCGGAGATCTGCGTCATCGGCGGCGTGGCCCTGTTCGAAAAGGCCCTGCCGCGGGCGAAGCGCATCTATCTCACCGAGGTCGAGGCCGAGCCCGAGGGCGACGTGCTGTTCCCGGCGTTCGACGAGGGAGCATGGACGGAGGTATCCTCCGAGGCGCATCCGGCCGGAGAGAAGGACGACCACGGGTTCGTCTTCCGGGTTCTCGAAAGGAAATGACCATGCTGATCGTGACCACCAATGACGCGCCCGGCTATCGGGTGGTGAAGACCCTGGGCCTGGTGCGGGGCATCACGGTGCGTTCCCGCAACGCCATCAGCGACATGGTCGGCGGGCTGCAGTCGATGCTGGGCGGCCGGGTCGAGACCTATGTCAAACTGGCCGAGGCCTCGCGCGCGGAGGCCCTGCAGGAGATGGTCGAACACGCGCAGGCCATGGGCGCCAACGCCGTGATCGGCATGCGCTATGAGGCCAATGAGATCATGGAAGGCGTCACCGAGGTGCTGGCCTATGGCACGGCGGTGGTGGTGGAAGGGTGATTGGTGGTTCGTGATTGGTGATTGCCGGCTCACCTGCCGGTGATGAACGGCCCGCGCCGGTGATGCGCAAAACCACCAATCACCAATCACCCGCTTCAGCTGAGCGTCATCATCGCGGACCGCTCGAAATCCTTCAGCTCGTCCTGACGGCCGTCCCGGACCTTCACCACCCAGTTGGGATCGGCCAGAAGGGCGCGGCCGACGGCGATGAGGTCGAACTCGTCGCGCTCCATGCGCTGGATCAGGCCATCCAGTGAGGCCGGGCGGGACCCGGCCCCGCCAAAGGCCGCGATGAACTCGCCATCAAGGCCGACCGAGCCGACACTGATGGTCGGCTTGCCGGTGATGACCTTGGCCCAGCCCGCGAAATTCAGGTCCGATCCGTCGAACTCCGGCTCCCAGAAGCGGCGCTGGGAACAGTGGAACACGTCGACGCCGGCATCCGACAGCGGCAGCAGCCATTCGGCCATTTCGTCGGGGTTCAGGGCGATCTTGGCGTCGAAATCCTGCTGCTTCCACTGGGAAAGCCGGATGATCAGCGGAATGTCGGGCCCGAGTCCCTCGCGCACGGCCTTGACCACCTCGACCCCGAACCGGGCCCGCTCCGCGATCGAGGGGCCGCCCCAGCGGTCACCGCGGGCGTTGAGGCCGTTCCAGTAGAACTGGTCGATCAGATAGCCATGGGCCGAGTGGATCTCGGCGGCGTCAAAGCCCAGCTCACGCGAAGCCCGGGCGGACGCGCCGAAGGCGGCGATGGTGTCGGCGATGTCCTCTTCGGTCATCGGCTCGTATTTTTGCTTGCCCGGGCCGGTCAGGCCCGAGGGGCTGTCGACCTTGCCCAGGGGCTCCCAGTCGGCCCCCTGGCCCCGTGCAGCGCCGACATGCCAGAGTTGGGACGCGATCAGGCCACCGGCGGCGTGGACCTCTTCCACCACCTTCTTCCATTCCGGCAGGGCCTCGCCGTGGAAGACCGGCACCTTCGCGTCATTGCGCGCGGCGGGGCGTTCGACGACCGTGCCCTCGGTGATGATCAGGCCAACGTCACCCTCGGCGCGGCGGCGATAGTAGCCGGCCACATCCTCGGTCGGGATACCGCCCGGCGAGAAGGACCGCGTCATCGGGGCCATGACGATGCGGTTGGGCATCTTCAGGGACTTGACCTGGAAGGGACGGAACAGGGCGTCGACGGACATGGGCGGTTCTCGGGTGACTGGAACCGACAAGGTGGCGATCAGGGTTGCGTTTGAAAACCCTAAAGGCCGAGTTTTTCCACAAGCGCGGCCGCAAACCCCGCAAACCGGGTCGCGATCTCGCCGTCGGGGTCGCTGACCACGACCGGCACGCCGGCGTCGCCACCCTCGCGCAAGGCGGCGTCGAGTGGCAGGTCGCCGAGATAGGGCACGCCCAGCCGACGGGCCTCCGCCTCGGCCCCGCCGCGTCCGAAGACCGGTCCCGACATGTTCTCGACCAGGCCGAGGGTCGGCGTCTCGACCTTCTGGAACAGGGTGTGGGCGCGGCGGGCGTCGGCGAGCGCGACCTCCTGCGGGGTGGAGACGATGACGGCCCCGTCCAGCGGGGTCTTCTGCACCAGGGTCAGCTGGACGTCGCCCGTGCCGGGCGGCAGGTCGACGACGAGGATGTCGAGCGGCGCCTCCTCTGTCCCCCACCGGGTCTGGGTCAGCATCTGGGTCAGGGCCTGGGAGGCCATGGGACCCCGCCAGATCATGGCGTCGTCGGCCTTGGTCAGCAGGCCGACCGACATGGCCTTGAGGCCGTGGACGACGTGCGGCTCCATCATGGAGTCCCGGTATTCCGGCTTGCCGGACATGCCGAGCATGGTGGGCAGGGACGGGCCGTAGACATCCGCATCGAGCAGTCCGACCGACAGACCGCGCGCGGCAAGCGCCGCGGCCAGATTGACCGCGACGGTGGACTTGCCGACGCCGCCCTTGCCGCTGGCCACGGCGAGGACGCGACGGACGTGAGCGGGCCGGGCGGTGGCGACGGGCGCCTTGGGGCGGCCCTGATCGACCGCCTGGGGCGAAAGGGACGCGCGGCGCGGGGCAGCGGCGACGGTCTCGGCGGTCAGGACCACGGCGACGCGGGTCATGCCCGGCAAGGCTTTCAGCGCGGCCTCGGCGGCGTCGCGGACGGGGGCGTAGAGGGCGGCGTCGGAGGCTTTGACCTCAAGGGCGAAGCCGGCGCGATCATCCGCGACGACCAGCCCCTGCACCAGACCGGCTGCGACCAGCCCCTGCCCGCTCTTCGGGTCGATCACGGAGTCGAGGGCGGCGAGGACGGTTTCGCGGTCTGGCACGGAGGGATCCTGCGGGTTGCGGGGTCGGGTGGCGCGTTCTATCGCCGAACGCACCGTCCTGTCCGGTCGAAAATCCGAGTCCCCGTCTTGTCCGAGCCCCTGATCACCCTGCTGGCCGGCCCGACCGCCTCGGGCAAGTCGCGGCGCGCGCTGGACATGGCGCAGCGGACCGGGGCCGTGATCGTCAACGCCGACAGCCAGCAACTCTACGCCGATCTGCGCGTGCTGAGCGCCCGGCCTTCGGCCGGGGAAGAAGCACTGGCGGAGCACCGGCTGTATGGCGTGGCCGACGCCGCCGACGCCTGGTCGGTCGGGCGCTGGACCCGGACCGTCATGCCGGTGCTGGCGGAGTTGGCGGCCGAGGGGCGGCCGGCCCTGCTGGTGGGCGGGACAGGCTTGTATTTCACGGCCCTGACCACGGGGCTGGCGGACATTCCGGATGTGCCGGTCGGGGTGCGGGACGCGGCCGCGGCGGCCTTTGACGCCGATGGCGAGACGGCCTTCCGGCGATGGCTGGCCGAGGTCGATCCGGCGGCCGAGGCGCGCATCAAGGCGGGGGACCGCCAGCGCCTCACGCGGGCCTGGGCCGTCGCACAGCATACCGGGCGGGCACTCAGCGACTGGACGGCGGATACGACGCCCCTGCTGGCGCCGGGATCCTGGACCGGCCTGGTGATCGAGCCGGAGCGCGAGGCGTTGTACGCCAACTGCGACCTGCGGGTGGCGGATATGGTCGAGGCAGGCGCGCTGGACGAGGTCAGGGCGCTGATGGCGCGTGGGCTGGACCCCGCCCTGCCCGCGATGAAGGCCGTCGGGGTGCGTGAGTTCGCGGCCCATCTGACGGGCGAGACGACGCTGGCGGCCGCCGTCGAGGCGACGCGACAGGCCACGCGCAACTACGCCAAGCGGCAGCTGACCTGGTTCAGGAACCAGACGCCCGGATGGGCCCGGGTTTGACCGGACCAACGCCCCCTCGTCCACCCGCTGGGACGCCGGCCGGGACGGGTGTTATGCAAGGGCGGGTGCGGGGATCGCATCAGCCCGCGACGCGACCGGACCGATCCGGCGCGCGCGACGTTTCGAGAGAGCCCATGACCAGCCAGGTCGATTCCCTCATCCACCAGATCCGCGAGCTGGAGCATGAACTGGCGGCCGAATTCTCGCGGCAGCGGTCCGGCCTCCGCTTCGGGCTGGAGCACGGCCGGGCCCGGTTCGAGGAGGAGGCGGTGCGCCGACTGGAGGAACGCCGCGTCCATCTGTTGAAATACGTTCTCGGCGCGCCGGTGCTGTATGTGCTTTCGGCCCCGGTCATCTATTCGCTGATCCTGCCCTTCGTCGTCGTCGATCTTTGGGTGTCGATCTACCAGGCGGGCTGCTTCCGGGTCTACGGCATCCCGCAGGTGGCAAGGGGCCGCTACATGCTCTTCGACCGCACGGGCCTGCCGTATCTGAACGCGGTCGAGAAGCTGAACTGCGCCTTCTGCTCCTATGTGAACGGCGTCATCGCCTATGTCCGCGAGGTGGCGGCGCGCACCGAACAATTCTGGTGCCCGATCAAACACACCCGGCGGCTGCTGGGGGCGCATGGTCGCTATGCCGGATTCGACGATTTCGGCGACGGCGAGGGCTATCGCGCGGCGCTGGAGGCGTCTCGCCGTGCGCTGCGCGAAGCGGGCAAGGACTGATATCCGCGCCGCATACATCAGACCTTGGAAGGGGGCCGGTCAGGCCCTATATTGGTCTTGCCGGGGCTTGCTCCGGATATGGCGATAAACGCGCTTGTAATAAGCGGACCGGACCCGGGTGCGATTCCCGGCGGCTCCACCATTTCTTCCCCGCGTTATCGGCGGAGCGAGCATGGGGCCGACTAGCATCGACGGACGTGTAAAGAAGACTGCTTTCGCCCGTCCTGGCCCACCGTATCGGGCCATTTTCTAACTGCGAACGATAACTTCGCTGGAGAAGTCGCTCTCGCCGCATAAGCGGTTCGGGTGATTTCGAACACTTAAGTCCTCAGGGATCAGTTCCTGGGGCGGGGCCCGGAGGGCGCCTGCCAACAGAAGCCCTCCACCTACCTCCAGTGACGCGCCCTCCTGTTGCTTTTGGAAGATGTGGGGGGCCCGCCAACAGAACCCCTGGCACTTTCCGGAAAATCAGCAGGTCTGGCGTCGGAATCCCGTCGTTTTCACCCTGTCGCCACCTTTCGCCGGCCGTCGCGCACAGCTATCAGTTCGCGCGAACAACCGAGGCGACCCATGGCCGAAGAGACGCCCCCGATCGACGAGATGCACTATGAGCAACTGGCTCAGGATGCATTGCGAGGCGTCATCCGCTCGGCGCTGGAACGGGCCGCCCTGCCCGACGGCATTCCGGGCGCGCACCATTTCTATGTCACGTTCAAGACCCGCGCGCCGGGCGTGAGCGTGCCGCCCGACATCCTGGCCAAATACCCCGACGAGATGACGGTCGTCCTGCAGCACCAGTACTGGGACCTGAAGGTCGAACAGGCGCGATTCTCGGTCATGCTGAAATTCGGCGGCATGCCGAAAGTCCTGGCCATGCCCTACACCGCCGTGACCCGCTTCTATGATCCGTCGGTGCAGTTCCTGCTGCAGTTCGAGGCCCCGACCACGGTCGAGGAAATTGCCGCCGAGGTGGCCGCTTCCGAGCCCGCCCGCGCACCCGTGCACACCTGTGATGACGACGGCCCCAAGGTCGTGTCGCTGGACCAGTTCCGGAAGAAGTAGGGTCTTTCCCTCGCCGCGCCTTCGGTTAGTCTCAGCCCCGGCTTGAGCTTGGGGGAGCGCATGGGTCGGGGTCTGATCATTGTTCTGGCGATGGTGCTGGGCCTTGCCGCATCCGCGCACGCCCAGACCGCCGCGCCTGTCAGCCGGTTCGCCAACTGGACCTCGGCGATCGTTGCGGCGGACTGGCGCGACGGCGCCGACCGGCCGATCCAGGCTTTCGACAACGCCCGTCGGGATCTTGTGACGGGCTTCCTCGCCGCCGGATTTCCTCGCAGCAATATGGTCGACTACAGCCTGCGCCCGGATGTCCCGCAGCCGGTGTCTGCTTCGACCGTGCTGGAAGGGATCAATGCGGCGGCGGCGCGGGGGACCTCGGGCTGTCTGCTGTATTTCACCTCGCACGGCGTGCCGAACGCGATGGTGTTTGGTGAGGCGCCGCGCATGACGCCTGACATGATGGCCAATATCGTGCGCTCGGCGTGCGGGACACGGCCGACGGTGGTGATCGTCTCCGCCTGCTATTCCGGAATCTTCATCAACGCCCTGTCGGCGCCGAACCGCATGGTTCTGACGGCCGCCAGCCGCGAGCGGACGTCGTTCGGCTGCGGCGCGGATGAGACCTATCCCTGGTTCGACGGCTGTATCCTTGAGACCTTGCCGACGGCGACCGACTTTCTGGCCCTGGCGGCGGGAGCCCGCGCCTGTGTGACCCGCAAGGAGACCGAGCGCGGCGTGCGGCTGCCTTCAGAGCCGCAGCTGTTTGTCGGCGCGGAGATGCAGTTGCGGCTGCCGACACTGCGTTTCAACCGTCCTGCGCCGTCCTAGGTCTGACGCGGGAACACCCGGATGGTGATCCGCTCGCGCTCGCCCTCGCGACGTTCGACCAGCAGCCGGGCGACCTGGGCGTCGTCGTGGAACAGATAGCCCTTGATGGCGTCCAGCAGGGCCTTGGCCAGATTGTCGAGGTCCATCCACGGCGGATCGCCCACGTGCTCCATCAGGATCTCGACGGTGTAGTCGCCGTATGACGGGCGCGAGGACCACTCCTTGCGCATGAACTCATAGACGAGCGGCTTGTAGTATTTGGCCTGGGTGGTCAGGCCGTCGATGGTCAGCTCGACCGTGTCGCCGGTCTCGCGGGCGCGGACCTTGCCTGTGCCGATCCAGCCGGGCGTCACGGTCGGCACAGGTTTGGAAACGGGGTGGTCAGTTCGACTTTGAGGATCATGACCGGCGTGTCGATGACCTCGTCCGTGGCGGGCAGTGCCTGAATGGCGCGCACGACCGCCATACCGCCGGCGACAAATCCAAAGGCCGCGAAGCCCTGCCCATCCGGGTTTCGGGCACCGCCGAAATCCAGCGCCGGGGCGTCGTCTACCACAATGAAGAAGCTGGAGGTCGCACTGTCGGGCGCGTCGCGCGCCATGGAGATGGTCCCGACCCTGTGAGTCAGGCCTGTGTCCCGCGTGCGCTCGAGCGGGATAGGGCCGAAACCGGCGTCGTCGCTGCCTGCAGGGGTCGCGGCCTGGATGACATCAATCGGGTTGGGGTTGTCATTGGTCCGGGCCACCACGGTGCGAAAGAAGCGGCCGCCGACGTAGTGGCCCGCCTCAACGTACCGGAGGAAATTGCAGACCGTGACGGGCGCCTGATAGATATTCAAACCCAGACCGATGTCGCCATGGCTGGTGCGGATGACGACCATAGGAATCGGATTTGGCGGCGGCGGAGTCTGGGCCACTGCCGCGGTAGCGCCGATCAACAGGGTGAGCGACAGGAGGACCGCACCCGTCCGCCGGATCAACGTTGCCATGCCCCTGCTCTCCCTGTTCAACCGCTTGTTCGGCCCATAGCCCGTGCTACACCCCGCGCGCACCGAGAGCCAAGCCGAAGAGCCCAGACCCATGACCACCCACCGCACTGAAACCGACACCTTCGGCCCCATCGAGGTCGCCTCGGATCGCTACTGGGGTGCCCAGGCGCAGCGGTCGCTGGGCAATTTCAGGATCGGCTGGGAGAAACAGCCCCTGCCGATCGTCCGGGCGCTCGGCATCGTCAAGCGGGCGGCCGCTGAAACGAACATGGCGCTGGGCAAGCTGGACCCGAAACTGGGCGAGACCATCATCGCGGCGGCCAATGAGGTCATCGACGGCAAGCTCAACGACCATTTCCCGCTGGTCGTCTGGCAGACCGGCTCGGGCACCCAGTCGAACATGAACGCCAATGAGGTGATCTCGAATCGGGCGATCGAAATGCTGGGCGGGGAGATGGGCTCCAAGAAGCCGGTCCATCCGAACGACCACGTCAATATGAGCCAGTCGTCGAACGACACCTTCCCGACGGCCATGCACGTCGCCTGCGCGGAGCAGGTGGTCAACGACCTGCTGCCCGCCCTGAAGCATCTGCACGCGGCGCTGGACGCCAAGGCGAAGGCCTGGGACCACATCATCAAGATCGGCCGGACGCATACCCAGGACGCCACGCCGCTCACCCTCGGTCAGGAGTTCGGCGGCTATGCCCAGCAGGTCGCCAACGGCATCGAGCGGATCGAGCAGACCCTGCCGAAACTGATGGAACTGGCCCAGGGCGGCACCGCCGTCGGCACCGGGCTGAACGCTCCGATCGGCTTTGCCGAACAGGTGGCCGAGCGGATCGCCGCCATCACCGGCCTGGCCTTCACCACGGCGCCGAACAAGTTCGAGGCCCTGGCCGCGCATGACGCCATGGTCTTCAGCCACGGGGCCATCAACACGGTGGCCGCCAGCCTGTTCAAGATCGCCAATGACATCCGCTTCCTCGGTTCAGGCCCGCGCTCGGGCCTCGGGGAACTGGCGCTGCCGGAGAATGAACCGGGCAGTTCGATCATGCCGGGCAAGGTCAATCCGACCCAGTCGGAAGCCCTGACGCAGGTCTGCGTCCAGGTGTTCGGCAACCACGCCGCCGTGACCTTCGCCGGCTCGCAGGGGCATTTCGAGCTGAACGTCTTCAACCCGGTGATGGCCTACAACTTCCTGCAGTCGGTCCGGCTGATGGCCGACGCCGCGGTGTCCTTCACCGACAACTGCGTGGTCGGGATCGAGCCGCGCGAGGACAACATCAAGCGCGGTCTGGACAACTCGCTGATGCTGGTGACGGCGCTGAACGGCAAGCTGGGCTATGACGCCTGCGCCAAGATCGCCAAGACCGCGCACAAGAACGGCACGACCCTGCGCGAGGAAGCCGTCGGCGGCGGCTATCTGACCGACGCCGAGTTCGACGAGGCCGTGCGGCCCGAGAAGATGATCTCGCCGGGGTGACATGACCGCCCTCACCCGTCCCTACTGGATCGAGGCGCAGTTCGAGCGGCGCGAGGGGTGGGATGACTCGGTCTATCCGTTCAACCTGGCGGCGGTGCGGACGCTGCACAGTCTGGCGTTCCACCCCAATGTGACCTTCCTGGTCGGAGAGAACGGCTCGGGCAAGTCGACCCTGATAGAGGCGCTGGCGGTGGCCTGGGGGTTCAACGCCGAGGGCGGCGGGCGGGAGCACCGGTTCGAGACCCGCGCCTCGCATTCGCCGCTGCACCGGTTCGTGCGGCCGATCAGATCGCCGCAGAGGCTGCAGGACGGCTTCTTCCTCAGGGCCGAGAGCTTCTTCACCACGGCCAGTTATCTGGAGTCCGTCGGTGGCCGTCGATACGGAGGCGCATCCCTGCACGAACAGTCGCATGGCGAGAGCTTCTTCGCCCTGTTCGAGAACCGGTTCGTCGGCGACGGCCTCTATATTCTCGACGAGCCCGAGGCGGCGCTGTCGCCGTCCCGGCAGCTGTCCTTCCTCGCCAAGATGCACGAGCTGGTTCTGGCGCGGTCACAGCTGATCATCGCCACACATTCACCGATCATCCTCGGCTATCCGAACGCGTGGATTTACCAGGTGTCCGAACACGGGGTGGACCGCGTCGACTACGAGGACACGGACCACTATCAGGTCACGCGCAATTTCCTGACCCGGCGCGAGATGATGCTGGACGTCCTGCTGTCCGAGGACTGATCAGGGCTTGTCGCGGATTGTCCGGCCGATCGGTGCCAGGGCCAGCTTGGCCAGTTCCAGATCCTTCAGGGCGAAGGGGATGCCGATGATGGTGACGAACTCGGCGACGGCGATCAGCAGGTGCGACAGGGCGATGTACCAGCCGGCGAAGATGAACCAGATGATGTTCAGGACGAGGCCCAGCGGGCCCGTGCCGACGTCGACCTGGCCCATTTCGTCGCGCCAGACCACTTCACGGCCAAAGGGCCAGAAGGAGTAGCTGGCGATCCGCCAGGCGGCGAACGTCCAGGGCAGGCCGACGATGGTCAGGGCCAGGATCGCGCCGCCGAACAGCCAGAGCAGACCGGACAGCCAGCCGCCGAAAACGAACCAGAGCAGGTTGAGGATCAGGCGGATCAAGGGCGTCATTCCGTGCACGTCGCGAGCCGACGCAGGACTCACATAGGTCGAAGGCCCCGCCTGCGACAGCGGGGCCTTCGTGAATTCGCAGTAAGCTGCCGACGGGCCTGGTGCGGTTTCCCGGTCCAGCGGGCCTTCGCCTCGTCCTTCGTCACATTGAGATGGACGTGTTCGTCAACATGATGAACCCAGCGGACGGGGATCATGTGGTGTTTGAAGCCGCCGGCGAGATCGAGCTTGGCCAGTTCGATCTGGTCGCCGACGACGTGGTCGACGCGACCGACATGCTCGCCGTCGGAACCGACAATTTCAAGGTGTTCGCGGATTTGGGACGGGTCTACCATACGGACTCCTGCCGGTTGCTACGGGCGAGGAAAACCGCCTGACCGCGGGTCAGGTTGCATACGGCGG
Source organism: Aquidulcibacter paucihalophilus (assembly GCA_030285985.1). Classification (NCBI taxonomy): domain Bacteria; kingdom Pseudomonadati; phylum Pseudomonadota; class Alphaproteobacteria; order Caulobacterales; family Caulobacteraceae; genus Aquidulcibacter; species Aquidulcibacter paucihalophilus. The sequence goes on along the minus strand of CP127384.1, from coordinate 1,678,657 downwards.
AGGTCGGCATGGGCGAGGTGGTCAATCTGAACCGGGTGCGCAAGGACCGGGCGAAGGCCGCGGCGAAGGCAACGGCCAGTGCCAACCGCGCCGCCCACGGGCGGACGAAGGCCGACCGGACCCGGGCCGAGACGGAGCGCGAGCGCGCCGCGCGTCTTCTCGATGGATCGAAGCTGGAGGACTGAACATGGCTGACCCGCGTCAGGACCCCCGCATCAAACACGGCCTCATCCCCGTGCTCGTCGCCATGCGGGTCACGGCCGAACGGAAGCGTCGGGAGGCCGAGGCGGCGAAGAAGGCCGGAGCCGCGCCGGAGAAGCCGAAGAAGAAGCGCGGCTGGTTCGGCTAGGTCGAGACCTTCGGGGCGCGGATCATCAGGGCCTGCCCCGACAACACCAGCAGCAGGCCGGCCAGGGCTGACCAGCCGAAATGGGCACCCTCAAACAGCACCGAAACGAGCATGGCGACGGGCGGTGTCAGGGCCGAGACGTAGCTGGCCATGGCGTAGCCGATCGTCCGCGCGATGGTGAAATACAGGCCGAAGGCGATCACCGAGCCGAACACCGACAGATAGAGCAGGGATCCGACATAGGTGAAGGTCGGATCGAGGGTGAACTCCACACCCGTGGCGAGGCCGTAGAGCGCCAGAAGGCCCGTGCCATAGGCCATGGCCCAGGCGGTCGAGGGGATGGCCGTCGAGCCGTGTTGCTGGCCCTTCCAGGCGAAGAAATTGCCGAAGGCCGAGGCGGTGACCGCGACCAGGGCAAGGCCCACGCCGAGCGCCGCGCCGCGGTCAAACCCCGCGCTGAGGACCTCGCTGCCCGACAGAACCACAACCCCGACCACGCCGAGAATGGCTCCGCCCCAAGAGGCGGCCGCCGCCTTCTGACCCGCGGCCAGCCGGAACAGCACCAGATTGATGAAGGTCAGGGAGGCGAAGGTGACGGCGACGATGGCCGAGGCGACGTGCGCCTCCGAGGCATAGGTGAAGCTGTAGCTGATCGAAAAGGCGAAGGCGCCCTGCCCCAGGGCGGCCAGATGCTGGGCCCGGGTCAGCCGCAGGTTCTGGCGGGCGATCAGGCAGCCGATGAACAGCAGCGCCGAGGCGAGACCGAAGCGCCAGACGATCGACGCCAGCGGCGGCACGGTCCCGAGCTGAAGGGTGATAGCGTACCAGGTCGTGCCCCAGATCATGGCGCAGATCAGGACCCCGCCGATCCCCAGCAGGGTGGCCCGCGAGAGCGGCGGCCGGACCGCGGGGGGAAGGGAATCGGGGGAGGTCACGCACGGCAAGTGGAGGATGGCGACCGGCGGAGCAAGCAGGGTTTTCGGCCGGGCGACACAAGGCGGGCTTATGGCGGCCGAAAGCCGCCGTCAGCCTCGCAGCTTCAGCCCGGCGCGAACCTCGGCCGGCACGGCCTGGTAGACATCGGCCGGGCGGATGTTGAGGCGAGCGCGGACCGCCTCAAGCGGTTGCTCGAACAGGACTTCATAGTCCAGCGCCGGGAGCCAGCGGGCGGCCTTGCCGTTGCGGTACGCCTGCCAGACAGCCCGGCGCGCGGGCACGGAGCGAACCTCGCGCTGGACCTCGCGGGCCGCGGCCCAGCCGATGAAGGCGAAGCCCAGGTTGCGGGTCTGGGCATAGGAGAAGGAGACGACGCAGGCCTCGCCCAGGGCATCGGTGCCGTAGCCCGTGAGAACATGCCAGACGTCGTGGACGTCCCGGATTCGCCGGGAGTACCAGATCACCGGGTGCTGGGCGTCGACCAGCGGTGCCACCTTGCGGGCCTCGTCGGCCAGACCCTCGGCCGTGAAGCCACGGGCTTCGCGAAACTCCCGATAGGCCGCGCCGACGGTCCCCGGACCGAACCGCGCCAGCCAGACCGGATCGTCCAGCTTGTGTGCCAGTTCCTCGCGCAGGAAGGCCTGACGGCCGCCCTCGAAGGTTTTCAGCATCCGATTGTAGCCCCGACCGATCGAGCGCCCGGACAGGGCCCGCATGATCTCGAACACCTGGCTGGTGTCTTCCTTGTTGCGGGCCAGTCTGCGGAAGGCGCGGAATGCCTTCAGCGGCTCGAGACGCTGGGGACGCAGACGGTCGAACTCGTTGAAATCGGCGGTGGCGGTCATGGACAGGCCCTGTGAGATCGCCCCGGAGAATAGCCTGAAGCGCAACGCAAGTGAACGGTGTTCACGTCGCACCCCATGGCGGCAGTGCCGGTGCCCGCGCTAGGGTCCGGCCGATGTTGAAAAAACGCTCAGTCTCCCTGTCCGGCCACGCCACCTCGGTGGCGCTGGAGGCCGAGTTCTGGACCGTGCTGGATGCGGTCGCGGCGGCCGGGGGGCTGTCGCAGGCGGGGCTGATGAAGCGGATCGACGAGCGCCGCGGGCGCACGCCCCTGGCCTCGGCCTGCCGGCTTCTGGCGCTGTCGTGGGCGAGCGGCGATCGGTCTTTCATCGAACAGGATTCGACCGATTGACAGCCGACAGGGTTGGCGCATGGTCAGTATCCCAGAAGGAAAACTGCCGTGTTCGACAAGATCGACAAGACCCTGATCCCGCCCGCCCTGTTCGGGGGGCTGATCGCCATCGGACTGATCGGTGCCGGAGCCTTTATCGGCTCTGGCGTGGTCAACGCCCAGGTCGGCAACCGGCAGGTGACCGTGCGCGGCGTGGCCGAGCGCAATGTGGTCGCGGACCTCGCCGTCCTGACGCTCAGCTTCAAGGCCGCGAATGACGACCTGCCCGTCGCCCAGGCCCAGATCGACCGGGATCTGGCGCTGGTCCGGGCCTTCCTGACGCGGCAGGGCTATCCGGCCGAGCACATCACCATCGGCCGTCTGCAGGTGACTGACACGCGGGCGCGGGAATACGGCTCGACCGACAATGTGGTGCGCTACATCCTGAGCCAGGGCGTGACGGTGCGCACGACGGACGTCCAGCGCGTCGCCCAGACCGAGCGGGCGCTGAACGATCTGGTGCGCGAGGGCGTGCAACTGGACTTCGCCGCCCCGACCTATGTCTTCACCAAGCTCAATGAGGTGCGACCGTCGATGATCGCCGAGGCGACGGCGTCGGCGCGCTCGGGCGCGGAACAGTTCGCCAAGGACTCCGGCGCGCCACTGGGCCCGATCCGCCAGGCGACCCAGGGCTCGTTCGAGATCCTCGCCCGCGAGGATATCGACAGCGAAACGACCTCGCTGAACAAGCGGGTGCGCGTCGTCGCGACGGTCAGCTACCAGTTGCGCTGAGGCTCAGGTCCCGGGTGCCGGCTCGGGCGGCAGGGTCGGCGGATTGACGGACGGAACGTCCGGCAGGTCCGGCATCTTCGGCGCATCCGGCAGTGCGGGGCGCGGCAGATCGATGTCCACCGAGACATCCGTGCCGTCCGGCGCTTCGATTGCGCCGCGGTTCGAGAAGACCACGACCGCGATGATGATCACGATCACCACCAGACCGCCGACCAGCAGGCCAAGCCAGCTGGCACCGCCGCTGCGGGGCGGGTTGTTGATCGTGGTGTGATGGACGACTTCCGGCCGCTCGGGCGGGGGAAGGTTGGGATCGGTCATGGCTCAGTTCACCGTCGGCACGGCGGGGGCGGAGACTTCCGGCAGATTGACATCGACGTTGATGTCCTTGCTTTCCGGAGCCATCCCGCCGCGGGCGAAGACGAAATATGCGACGATCGCGAGGACGACGACGATGCCGCCGACGATGAAGGCCAGGCCTGCGTTGCCGCCGCCGCTGCCGGTGTTGTTCGTGTTGTTGTCGGTCATGGAATGATCCCTTCCCCGGGCTGTCGATGCTGCCGGAACGACGGCGCCGCTTGCCGGTTCCGCGAGGCCGCCGACACGCGACCGCTGACATCACGCTCCGTGCCCCTTATGTTCTCCCGATGAGTCTCCCCGACACCCCTGCCCCGCGCATCTCAGACCTCGCCCGCTCGCGCGGACCCGGCGGCGTCGCCGCGCCCGCCGCCGACTATCTGGCGGGGTTGAACCCTGAACAGCGCGAGGCGGTCGAGACGGTGGATGGACCGGTGCTGGTGCTGGCCGGGGCGGGCACGGGCAAGACACGGGTGCTGACCACCCGGCTGGCGCACATACTCGCCACCGGGCGGGCGCGGCCGTGGGAGCTGCTGGTCGTCACCTTCACCAACAAGGCCGCGCGCGAGATGCGCGAGCGGATCACTCATCTGATCGGGCCGTCATCCGAGGGCCTGCGCTGGCTGGGGACCTTCCACTCGGTGGCCGCGCAGATCCTGCGGCGGCATGCGGAACTGGTCGGGCTGAAGTCGACCTTCACCATCCTCGACACCGACGACCAGGAGCGGGTCTGCAAACAGGTGCTGGAAGCTGAGGGGCTCGACACCAAACGCTGGACGCCCAAGTCGCTGAACGGCCTCATCGACCACTGGAAGAACCGCGGCTGGACGCCGGAGAAGCTGCCGCCGTCCGAGGATTTCGCCAACGGCAAGGGACACGCACTCTACGCCGCCTATCAGGCCCGGCTGGTCAGTCTGAACGCCTGTGACTTCGGCGATCTGCTGCTGCACAATCTGACGATTCTGGCCAAACACGCGGATATTGCGGAAGAATACCGGCACCGGTTCCGCTACATCCTCGTCGACGAATATCAGGACACCAACGTGGCCCAGTACCTGTGGCTGCGGCTGCTGACATCCTCGACCGGCAATGTCTGCTGCGTCGGGGACGACGATCAGTCGATCTATGGCTGGCGCGGGGCCGAGGTGGACAACATCCTGCGCTTCGAGCGGGATTTCCCCGGCGCCAAGGTCGTAAGACTGGAGCGCAACTACCGGTCAACGCAGCATATTCTGGGCGCGGCCGCAGGCCTGATCGCGGCCAACCGCGACCGGCTGGGCAAGACGCTGTGGACCGAGGACTCCAGCGGCGACAAGGTCCGGGTGCGCGGCGTCTGGGACGGCGAGGCCGAGGCGCGGCTGGTCGCCGACGAGATCGAGACGGCGCGGCGGGCGGGCACGCCCTATCAGGACATGGCGGTGCTGGTCCGCGCCTCGTTCCAGATGCGAGCGTTCGAGGAACGGTTCGTCCTGCTGGCCGTGCCCTACAAGGTGATCGGTGGCCCGCGCTTCTTCGAACGCGCCGAGATCCGCGACGCCCATGCCTATCTGCGGCTGATCCTGTCGGAAGACGACGACCTGGCCTTCGAGCGGATCGTCAATGTGCCCAAGCGCGGCCTCGGCGACACCTCGGTGCAGAAGGTGCTGCAGATCGCCCGGCTGTCCGGCGTCTCGGCCATGAGCGCCGTGCGCGACCTGATCGTCTCGGACGAGCTGCAGGCGCGGACGCGGACGGCCCTGTCGAACTTCGTGCGCGACATCGACCGCTGGCGCGCCTTCGCCCAGACCACGACCCACTGGGAGCTGACCGAAACCGTGCTCGAGGAGAGCGGCTATACCGACATGCAGAAGGCCGACCGGGCCACCGGCCAGACCCGGCTGGATAACCTCAAGGAACTGACGCAGTCGATGCAGCAGTTCGAGACCCTGCCCGCCTATCTGGAGCACGTCTCGCTGGTCATGGATCTGGACCGCGGCGGCTCGGACGATGCGGTGCAGATCATGACCTTGCACGGGGCCAAGGGGCTGGAGTTCCCGCTGGTCTTCCTGCCGGGCTGGGAGGAAGGCGTCTTCCCGAGCCAGCGCAGCATCGACGAGAAGGGCGAGAAGGGCCTCGAGGAGGAACGCCGCCTGGCCTATGTCGGCGTGACCCGGGCCAAGTCGGACGCGCGGATTTCGTTCGCCGCCAACCGGCTGGTCTACGGCCGCTGGACCTCGCAACTGCCCAGCCGGTTCGTCGATGAACTGCCGATCGACCACGTCGAGGCCGAGAGCGACACGGGCTACTACGGCGTCACCCCGGGCATGAAGGACGCCAAGTCCCGCTGGGACGAGATGCCGACCTTCGGGGCCGGCTATGCGTCGCCGGGATGGAAACGGGCGCAGTCGTTCACCGCCGGCCGGGCTCCGGCGGCCAAGCCGGCACGGCATACGCTGATCGAGGGGGATGGACGCTTGCTGGCGACCGCGGACCCGAAGGCGGGCGGCGACTGGTCGCTGGGCCAGCGCGTGTTCCACCAGAAATTCGGCTACGGCGCGGTCAAGGCGATCGAAGGCAACAAACTGCTGATCGAATTCGAAAAGGCCGGCGAGAAGAAGGTCATCGATACGTTCGTGGAGAAGGCGTGACGGCGGGAAAGCCAACCCTTCGTTAAGCCCGTTCGCCGACCCTGCGAGGGTGCACGAATCCCGTCCCGCCGACGCCCTGACCGAACCAGCCCCCAGCCTGTGGGAGCGGGTGATCTGCGGCGTGATCATCGCCATGCTGACCGGGGCCCTGATCGGGCCGGTGTTTGCGCCGATGCAGGAAGAGACGCCGGTGCTGCGGCTGGTCTGGCTACCGGCCTATGCGGCCATTGTCGGCCTGCTGCTGTTCCGGATCAACCGGCTGTGGCGGGCCTGGCCGGCGATGATCGCCATCGTCGCGCTGGTCGGGCTGGCCTTCGCCTCGCGCTACTGGTCGCTTGATTTCGCCACCACCATGCGCCGGGTGATCGCCCTCGCGATCAGTTGCGGCTTCGCCCTCTATCTCGGCGCCGTCTTCCGGGGGCCGCATCTGCCGCGACTGCTGATGCATACGGCGCTGGTCATGGCGGTGGGCAGTCTGGTGATGGTCTTCGCCTTCCCTTCCATCGGGGTGCACCAGCTCGACAACGCCGGCCTGTGGCGCGGCCTCTGGTACGAGAAGAACCAGATGGGGGCGGTGATGGTGATCGGCGCGACCGCCGCCGCCGCCTGCCTCGCCTCGCCCGATCCGCGCCGCCTGCTGCCGGCTGCCGCCCTGGTCCTGTCCAGCGGCCTCGTGCTGGCGACCCAGTCCAAGACCTCCCTGCTCTGTCTGGTGGTGGGCCTTGGCCTGATCGGCGGCTTCTGGGCCCTGAGACGCGGCGGCGCGGCCTTCTCCGTCATCGCCATCTGGTGCGCGGTCGTGCTGGCGGGCCTGGGCATCTGGATCTGGGACACCCATTCGGTGGCGGTGCTGGAGGCGCTGGGCAAGGACCCGTCGCTGACCGGCCGGACCGAGATCTGGGACAGCCTGATGCGCAAGGTCGCCGACCGGCCATGGACCGGTTACGGCTATGGTGCCTTCTGGGGCCGGATCGGGGAGTCGCCGCCCGCCGACTGGGTCCGCAAGGAGACGGGCTGGATCGTGCCCTCGGCGCACAACGGCTGGATCGATCTGCTGGTCCAGCTGGGCTGGCCGGGGGCGGTGCTGGTCGGTGCCCTGATGGCCGGGACGGCCCTGATCGCCGTCCTGCGCTGCATGGGTTCGGGCCTGCGCGAGGGGTGGTGGGGTATCGGCTTCCTGGCCGCCTTCTTCGTGCTGAGCCTGTCGGAGAGCATTCTCATGGCGCACCAGGGCCTGCCCTGGGTGTTGTTCATGGCGGTGCTGACGCGCACCCTGTTGCCGTCGCCGGCGCCGGTGGCCGCGCCGCTTGTGGAGAAGCGCCGCCGGGCCTACCAGACCGGTCCCCGAATCGTTTCACAGTATCCCTATGGGTCCCACCGCCGCGCCTTCCCTGTTCGATGATCTGCCCGAGCCGCAAGGCCCGGCGCCGACGCCCGCGCCGCCCTCGAACGATGTGACCCCGCCCGAACCGGCCCTGGCCCCGCAGGCCGCGGCCCCGCGTCCTGAGCCCGCGCCCGCGCGCGCCGCCCCCGCCCCGTCCGCCCCGCCGGTGCCCGGCAGCTATTCGGCCTCCTCGATCGAGGTGCTGGAAGGGCTGGAGCCCGTCCGCAAACGCCCGGGCATGTATATCGGCGGCACCGACGAGCGGGCCCTGCACCACCTGTTCGCCGAGGTGCTGGACAACGCCATGGACGAGGCCGTGGCCCGCCATGCGAAACTGATCACCGTCGACCTCGACGCCGAGGGCTGGCTGTCGGTCAAGGATGACGGCCGTGGGATTCCGGTCGACCCGCACCCCAAACATCCCGGCAAGTCGGCGCTGGAAGTGGTCATGACGGTCCTGCACTCGGGCGGGAAATTCTCCGGCAAAGCCTACGAAACTTCGGGCGGTCTGCACGGCGTGGGCGTTTCGGTCGTCAACGCGCTGAGCGAACGGCTGGACGTCACCGTCTGGCGTGACGGCTTCGAATGGACCCAGTCCTTCAGCCGCGGCCTGCCGCTCGGTTCGATCGTCCAGGGCGGAGCCTCGAAGAAGAAGGGCACCCTGATCCGGTTCAAACCGGACGAGGAAATCTTCGGCGTCGGCGCGGCCTTCAAGCCGGCCCGCCTGTTCCGCATGGCGCGGTCCAAGGCCTATCTGTTCCGCGGTGTCGAGATCCGCTGGACCTGCGCGGCCGAGCGGATCACCGACCAGACCCCGACGGAAGCGGTGTTCCACTTCCCCAACGGACTGGCCGACGCCCTGGCCGAGCGGATCGGCGAGCTGGAAACCGTGACCCCCGCCTTCTCGGGCCGCGTCGAGCGCAAGGGCGAGGCCGGAGCGGTCGAATGGGCCGTGACCTGGTCGCCGATCGGGTTCGGCGAGGCCGACGGCTTCGTCTCCTCCTACTGCAACACGGTCTCGACGCCCGATGGCGGCACGCACGAGGCCGGTTTCCGCGCGGCCCTGGTCAAGGGGCTCAAGGCCTATGGCGAGCTGACAAACGAGAAGCGCGCCGGACTGATCACGGCCGAGGACGTCATCGCCAACGCCGGGGCCATGATCTCGGTGTTCATCCGCAACCCCGAATTCCAGGGCCAGACCAAGGACCGCCTGTCGTCCCCGGACGCCCAGCGGCTGGTCGAACAGCTGATGCGCGATCCGCTGGACCACTGGCTGACGGAAAGTCCGAAACAGGCCAACACCCTGCTGGGCTTCGTCATCGAGCGGGCCGAGGACCGTCTGAAGCGGCGCAAGGACAAGGAGGTCCAGCGGGCCCAGGCAACGCGCAAGCTGCGCCTGCCCGGCAAGCTGTCGGACTGTTCACGCCAGTCGGCCAACGGCACCGAACTGTTCATCGTCGAGGGCGACTCGGCCGGCGGCTCGGCCAAACAGGCGCGCGACCGGACCACCCAGGCCATCCTGCCCCTGCGCGGCAAGATCCTGAACGTCGCCTCGGCCACGGCCGACAAGCTGCGCGCCAATATCGAACTGTCCGACCTGGCGCTGGCGCTCGGCGTCCAGCCGGGCAGCCGGTTCAACATCGAGGACCTGCGCTATGAGCGCATCGTCATCATGACCGACGCCGACGTGGACGGTGCCCATATCGCGGCCCTGCTGATCACCTTCTTCTACCGGTCGATGCCCGAGACTATCCGTCAGGGCCGGCTGTTCATGGCCCTGCCTCCGCTCTACCGGATCAGTGCCGGCCCCCTGTCCGAATACGCCCGCGACGACGCCCACCGCGACGAGCTTCTGGCCACGGTGTTCAAGGGCAAGAAGACCGAGATCGGGCGGTTCAAGGGCCTGGGCGAGATGATGGCCTCCCAGCTCAAGGAGACCACCATGGACCCGAAGAAGCGCACGCTCGCGCGGGTCACGGTGCCGGCCTCCGAGGACGAAATCGAGGATCTGGTCGAGCGGCTGATGGGCAAGAAGGCCGAGGCCCGGTTCCAGTTCATCCAGGACAACGCCCAGTTCGCGGTGGCCGATCTGGACGTTTGACGCCGGCCAACCGGGGAGTTCGAAGATGCACCGGGGATCCTGCCTCTGCGGAGCGGTCACATTCGAGGTTTCAGGCGCACTCGCCGCTCCCGACGCCTGCCATTGTCGGAAATGCCGGAAGCACTCGGGCCATTTCTTCGCATCAACCGACGTGCCGAAGTCCGCGCTCAGGGTCGAGGGCGAAGACCGTCTGGCCTGGCACCAATCCTCCGAGAAGGTGCGCCGCGGCTTCTGCGCGACGTGCGGCTCCTCCCTGTTCTGGGACCCGGTTTTCCGGGACTGGATCGGGGTCGCCATGGGGGCCTTCGACACTCCGACGAACTCCCGGCTCGGGGTGCACATCTTCGTCGCGGACAAGGGCGACTACTATGACATCGCGGATGGTCTTCCGCAGAAACCCGACTGAGCCGCCCCTTCGGCGGGCGATCCTGTAGCTTGCCATTGCCGAACAGACCCGAAGCCGACCGTTCCGGAGGACAGAGCAAGGCGCTCAGACGCCTGCCGGGACGGCCTCCCGCGGCACCAGACCCGCCAGTTTCCGGTTCAGCTGGCTTCTCAGGAACAGAAGCGCCACGCCGGCCTGCAGCAGGGCCGAGGCGGCGGAGGCCCACCAGAGGTGTTCCAGCCGCGCCCAGGGCTGGGCCGAGAGCCAGAAGGCTGCCGAGGTGAAGAAGACCAGGCGCAGCACGCCACCGACGAGGGCGGGCCGCGTGTCGCCCAGGGCCTGGAAGGTGCCGGAGGCGGTGAAGATCAGGCCCGTAGCCACAAAGTTCAGCGAGACGATGCGCAGATAGGTCGCCGCCACCTCCGCCACGGCGGGGTCGGGTGCGAAGGGCGCGACCAGCCAGCGCGACTCGAACAGGCAGAGCAGGGTCAGGCAGGCCATCAGGGCCGAGCTCATCAGGGCGGCGTCGCGGACGGTCCTGCGGACCCGGTCCGGCAGGCCCGCGCCGAAATTCTGGCCGGCGACCGGGGCCACCGCGAAGGAGATGGCCATCGCCGGCAGGAAGATCGCCTGCATCACACGCGACCCGACCCCGAAGCCGGCCTGGGCCTCGCTGCCGAAATTGCGGATCACGGCATAGACCACGCCCATGGTGACGAACATGAGCAGGAACTCGACCGCCGAGGGCAGGCCGATGCCGACAATCCGCGTCAGGATGGCGGGGCTGGGCCGGTCGAGGCGCAGGGGCGCGCGCATCAGGGTCTGGACCCGGCCGAACAGCCAGACCGAGCCGAGGAAGCCCGCCCCGGCAGCGATGGAACTGGCGAGGCCCGCTCCGAAGGCACCGAGCGGAAGGCCCGACCCCCAGCCTGCGATGAGAATGGGGGCGAGGACGGCATTCAGCAGCACTGTGCCGGTCTGGACGAGCATGGTCGGACGGACGACCCCGGCCGCGCGCAGGGCGGCACCCATGGCTCCCGTTGGGAACATCAGAGCCAGGGCGGGCAGGAAGCCGTACAGATAGGCCTTGCCCTGTTCAGCGGTCGCGACGTCTGCCGCCAGGGCGTCGATCGCCCGGCCACCCAGCCCGTAGCCAAGCACAAGGGTCAGAAGGAAGAGGCCGACGGACAGCAGCATCGACTGGCGGTAGACCCCGTCCACCTTGCTGAAATCCTTGCCGCCGATGGCGCGCGCGATCAGCGAAAGCGAGCCCACGCTCACCATCTGCGCCGCAGCCATGACGAGGAAGAAGACCACCCCCGCCAAACCGACGCCGGCGAGTGCGTCGGGCCCCACAGAGCCGACGAAATACAGGTCGATCAGGAAATACAGGGTCTGGAACAGCAGGCCGAGGCCGATGAAGGCCGCCATGCCGATCAGCTGTTTGCTGATGGAGCCCTGGGTCAGGTCCTGCTGCATCGCGAGTCGTCCGTCTCCACGCATGGACTGCCCATGCCGATCGATCTGGATTTACCCGGACGAAACCCGCTTGTCTATATTACCCGGATATTATTTTAGCCGCAGTTCGCAGGCTCGCCGTAGCGGCCGATGACGGCGGGCGAGTCGCCGTCATCCTCGACCGAAATCACCGTCAACCGGTCATATTCGCAATCGGCCATCTCCGAGGGGCCGGTCTCGCCCAACGCCCGGGCGATCAGCGGCACGGTGTTGCTGTGTCCGACGACGAGAACAACGGCGTCATCCGGAAGGGCGCGAATCCGCTCGGCGATCCGGAGAATATGGGCCTCCGTCCCGCCCTCGAACGAGATGGTTTCAGGGTTGATGGCATGGGCCTCGGCGGCCGGTCGTGCCGTCAGAACGGTGCGCTGAAGCGGAGAGGTGAAGACGTGCGTGAGGTCGGCGTCGCTGAGCGCGACCGCTAGGTCCATGGCCCGGCGCTGCCCCGCTTCGGACAGCAGCGGATCTGCGCTGGCGTCGACCTTCTCTGCATGCCGCACCAGGATCACGGTCTGGGCCATGGCCGAGCTGGCGGTGAGAAGCGACAGCCCGGTCGCCAGCAGGAGGCGTTTCATCGTCTCAGTTCCCTGTTTCCCGGCAGACTGGATGGCGCGACCGCAGCTGTCGAGGGATCAGTTCGCCTGGCTGTCGCGGACCCGGGCGAAGGCCGGTTCGCCGCTGACCTCGGCATACACCGAGCTGAGATCCTCGAAGACGCGGTTCCAGGAGAACCGCTCGACCGTACGAAGGCGGGCGGCGACGCCGAGGGCCTCGATATCGCGCGCGAACAGGGCCTCGATGGCCGCCGCGTAGTGGCGAGGGTCGGCGCTCTTCGCCAGTTGGCCGACGGTGTCGTCAACCGTCTCCTTGACCCCGCCGGCATTGACCCCGACGACCGGGCGCCCGCAGGCCATGGCCTCCAGCACGATCAGGCCGAAGGGCTCCTTGTCATTGGCATGCACGAAGGCATCGCAGGAGGCGATGATCTTCGCCACCGCCTTGGGATTGGCTTCGTACGGCAGGGAGATGACGCGCTCTTCCGCCGGCATGCCCGCGCCGGCACCGACGAGGATCAGGTGATAGGGGTCGCCCAGCGCCTGAACGGCCTGGATCAGGACATCGATGTTCTTTTCCCGCGCCGGACGGCCCGCGAAACACAGCAGCCGCGCAGACGCCGGGAGGTTCAGCTTCTTCAGCAGCCAGTCGCGGTCGCCGCGGTCAGGCCGGAAGGTGTCGATCTCGACCCCCAGCGGCCGGATGACGATATTGCCGACGCCGGCCTCTTCAAGCCGACGGGCGATGTAGCGGCTGGGCGAGACGACGCGGTCGAACTGGCCGAACAGGCGGGCCCAACGCTTCTCGACCGGCTTCTTGGCCCATTCGCCAAAATGCAGGGCGGCGAGACCGGCGGGATCGGAGTGGCAGAACCCCACAACCGGGCAACCGGCGCGCTGGCCGGCGGCCAGGGCCCCCTGCCCCGGCGTGTAGGGATCGCCCGCCTCGATGATTGACGGGTTCAGAGACGCGACCCAGGCGGCCCAGCGACTCACCGAGGTGGGCCAGCGGTAGCCGTCGCCGAAGGGCAGTTTGGTAGCGTGAAGCTGGACGATGCCGTCGTCGCCGGCCTTGTGGTGCGCACCGGGGACCACCAGCGAATGGGCGACATCCGGCCGGTTCGCTTCCAGCCAGGCCTTCTTCGACAGCAGGTAGCGCTTCACCCCGCCGGACCGGGGCGCATAGAGCATTGTGGTGTCGACCAGCCGGGGACGGACATCCTCGCCGGCGGCCTTGGTAGCCGCGAGCGTCTCGGAGACTTCCTCATCCCAGCCGGGGAACAGGCGAAGCTCGCCTTCCTGGACCTCAAGCCCGGCGAGGGTCATGAGCTCCCGCTCGGTGGCGCTGATACTGGACGCGCCGCCCCGTCGGACCCGCCGCTGGATGCGACGCGCCTTGCGGACCTTGGACATATGCGACTTCACCATGCCCGGCCCGTAACGCCGCCGACGGCGAAGCTCAAGCGCTGTCCGTCGGCGGAACGTCTTCCGAGGGCGAAATACCGCGCCGCGCGAGGGCTTCGCGGAGCAGGCATTCGAGCTGGGCATTGACCGAGCGCAGTTCGGCGGCGGCCAATCGCTCGACCGCCGCCATCACCCCGGGAGAGGTGCGCATCAGGAAAGGCTTTCGGGGCCTGGCCATGTCAGCCGTACAGGGTGCCCGTATTGACCACGGGCTGGGCCTCGCGGTCGGCGCACAGCACCACCAGCAGGTTCGAGACCATGGCAGCCTTGCGGTCCTCGTCCAGATCGACGACGCCGCGCTCGTTCAGATCAGCCAGGGCGCTCTCGACCATGCCGACGGCACCCTTGACGATCAGACGGCGCGCGGACAGCACAGCCTCGGCCTGCTGTCGCTTCAGCATGGCACCGGCGATTTCCGGGGCGTAGGCGAGGTGCGCCAGACGGGCCTCGTCAATGGCAACGCCGGCGACGCTGACCCGGCCGACCAGTTCCTCGCGCAGACGGCCGGCGACGTCCTCCGCGTCGGCGCGCAGGGTCAGTTCGGGCACATCGGTCTCATCGCCGTGGTCGTAGGCGTAGTGGGAGGCGATATCGCGCAGGGCCGTGTCCACCTGGATGTTCACGAACGCCTGGTAGTCATCCACGTCAAACAGGGCCTGGGCCGAATCCTGGACGCGCCACACGACGTTGGCGGCGATCTCGATGGGGCTGCCGCGCCGGTCGTTCACCTTGAGCTTGTCGCTGGTCAGGTTGCGCACCCGCAGGGAGATCTTCTTCCGGCTGTACCAGGGCAGGACCCAGCGCAGGCCGGTCTTGCGATCCGTGCCGCGGTAGTCCCCGAACAGCATGATGGCCATGCCTTCGTTGGTCTGGAGCGAATAGAGTCCGCACACCAGCAACAGGCCGACGGTCGCCGCGGCGATCCCGGCGACCACGCGCACGGCCGAGTCCGGATCCTGCGCCACGACGGCCGGCCCGGCGACGAGCAGCAGCAGTCCGATCAGCAGCATCAGGATGCCGTTGGCGGTGTTGGCGGGGCGTTCTGTGGATCTTGAATGCTCGTGGGTCATCATTCCCTCCCAAAGTCGATATGTAAGTGATATCACTTTGATTGCGATATTGGCAATAGCCGCGCTTGCCGAACACGCCCCGCCAGCGGGTTCGGCCTTGCATTCGCCTCAAATTCGAGAAACTTGAGGCAGGCTGACACGGTCCCTGTTAGAGGATCGTCGGCGTCTCTGCGTGTGTCGTCCACAGGGGTTTCTACCGAATGCGTATTCTACTCGCGACCGCGGTTGCGATCGCTCCCCTGCTGGCAGCCACCGGGGCCATGGCCGAAGTCGTGATTACGACGGTCCGCACCGCGCCGATCACGACGTTGAACGCGACGGACGGCGGCACGGCCGACAGCATCCGTATCTCCGGCAGCGGCGGCATTTCCCTGACGTCGGGAACGGCCGTGACGGTGAACTCCAACCATGATTTCACGATGGAAGGCACCAGTTCCATCACGATGACCCCGGCCGCGGACGGGGCCACGGCGATCCTGGTCAACGCGGGGGTGACCTCCAACGTGACCATCGGGTCGACGATCTCGATCATCGACACGATCGAAACCTATCCTGACACAGACAATGACGGCGATATCGACGGACCCTGGGCCACGGGCACGGGTCGCTACGGCGTCCGCTATGCGGCCGGCGCGCCCGTCACGGGCAATCTGATCGTCAGCAACCTCGGCTCGATCGGCGTTGACGGGAACAACTCCTACGCCATCTCGATCGAATCCGGCCTGATCGGCAACATCCAGTCCCAGGGCAACATCCGCGTCTTCGGCGACAACTCCGTCGCCATCCGGACCCAGGGCGCCGTGACCGGCAACATCGCCCTTCTGGGGAGCGTGACGGCGCGCGGCCAGAATACATCGGCAGTCTCGATCGGTGGCGACGTCGGCGGCCGGTTGACGCTGCAGGGTGAAATCAACGCCACCGGCTATCGTTACACCAGCCTCGGCAATGACACGTTTGAGTCGAGGCTCGACGCCGAAGACCGGCTGCAGGGCGGGCCCGCGGTCATCATCGCGGGCAATGTCGCCGGCGGCGTCGTCGTCGACCGCGCGCCGACCGATACGGACACCGCCAATACGGATGAGGACGCCGACGGGATCGCCGACAGCACCGAAGGCACGGGCAACATCAACAGCTACGGTGCCGCGCCCGCCATTCTCGTCGCCTCGACGACCCAGAACATCACCCTTGGCGTCGTCGGCACGGGAGACAACGACTTCGGCTTCATCAACCGCGGCACGGTCACCGGCCAGGGCATCTATGCGGGCATCACGGCCAATGCGATCTTGTTCGGCGGCAACGCCGGCCAGTCGGTGGTCATTGCCGGCGGCGTGCGCAACCAGGGCACTGTCGCAGCCCTCGGCAACGGGGCCAACGCCACGGCCTATCGTTTCGGCGTTGGTGCCTCCACGCCGCGCTTCATCAACGTCGGCAACATTACCGGCGGTGTCGCCAGCGAGGTCGCGGCCAATGCGGTCGCCATCCAGATCGACGCCGGCGCGTCCCTGCTGAGCTTTACCAACAACGGCTCCATCCTTGCTTCGGCCGGCGGCGGCGTCGCCGATGTCACCGCCATCAACGACCTCAGCGGCACCCTCGCCTCGATCACCAACACCCGCTCGCTCCAGGCGACCCTCAATCCCAATGCGGCCGGCGATGCGGTCACGGGTTCGACGACGGCCATCAACGTCGCGGCCAATACGACCGGCGTCACAATCTTGCAGACGGGCGTCGCCGCCACCCCGACGGCCCAGGACCCTGACAGCGACGGCGATGGCGTCCCGGACAGCATCGAGCCGATCATCGTCGGTGACATCAGGCTCGGTACCGGTGCCGATGTGGTCGACATCCGCAACGGCGTCGTTTTCGGCGACATCGATTTCGGACTGGGTGCCGATACGCTTTCGATCTCGGGCGGGTCCATCGTCCGGAGCGCCCTGTCCGACGTGGGCGGCGACCTGACCATCAACGTGAGCAACGGCATCCTCGACGCCCGGCACACGGCACCCCTGAACGTGACCACATTGAACGTGGGCGCGGCCGGCGACCTCATCATCACCGTTGACCCCGCGAACAGCGCCTCGGGCGGCTTCAATGTCTCCGGGACCGCGACCCTTGCGGACGGAGCCGGCATCGGCGTGCGCTTCACCTCGCTGCTCACGGGTCCCGAGCGTTTCACGCTGATTGATGCGGGAACGCTGAACTACGGCGCCATCGACCTCGGCTCGATCGAGGAGAACTCGCCCTATCTCTACATGGTCGAGGCCGGTGCCAACGTTCCGGCCGGTCAGGTCTTCGTGGATGTGCGCCGTCGCACCGCCGATGAGGCCGAGTTCATCCCGGTCGAGGCCGCGATGTACGATTCCTTCTATTCGGCCCTCGGCGGCACGGGCGCGGCGAATGTCCGCAATGCCTTCCTGTCACAGACCGGGCGCGAGGATTTCATCGACCTGTATGAGCAGCTGCTGCCCGACCATGCCGGCGGCCCCCTGCTCTCGCTGTCGTCGGGTGTGGACGCCGTGACCCGCGCCCTGACGGGCCGCAATGCCTCCGCGGCCCCCGGCGAAACCAGCGCCTGGGTGCAGGAGATCAATTTCTACGCCGACAAGGACAAGACCGACACCTACGGCTTCCGCTCGGAAGGCTTCGGCGTCGCCGGTGGCATCGAGCAGGGCACGGGCCTCGGCGCGGTCGGGCTTTCGCTGGCCTTCACCTCGTCCGACCTCGAGGATCCCGAATCAGCGGCCGAGGAAGTGCTGACGGCCAGCCTGCTGGAGTTGGGCGTCTACTGGCGCGCGCAGGGCCAGTACTGGACCACCTGGGCACGGGCTGCGGCCGGCTATGCGACCTTTGAGTCCGAGCGCCGCTTCGTCGGCTCCGGGCTGAACCTGACCAATGAATCCGACTGGTCGGGCTTCTCCCTCGCGGCGGCCGGCGGCGTCTCTTACGAGCGCAGTTTCGGACGGTTCAGCGTTCGGCCGGAGGCCTATGCCGAGTTCTTCTCGCTGAGCGAGGACGGCCACGTCGAAACCGGCGGCGGCGACGGCTTCGACCTTGAGATCGACGATCGCGATGGTCACCTGTTCTCGGCGACCGCGGCCATCAACCTCGGCATGTCGATGGGCGAGGACAACTGGCTTCGTCCCGAACTCCGCGTCGGCTGGCGCCAGAACATCTCGGTCGATCCGGGCGAGACCATCGCCCGCTTCCGCTCGGGCGGTCCGGACTTCACCCTGGACGGCGGCTCGATCGAAGGCGGCGGTCCGATCGTCGGGTTCCGACTGAACATCGGCAACGAACTTGGCATGCTGTCCATCAACGCCGATGCCGAGATGATCGAGGACTACATCCGCTACATGCTGTTCCTGCGAGCCAGCTTCCGGTTCTAGGGTACAGGAAGCCTTCGGGTTTCAGCGGACGGGCGGCTAGCTCAGCTGGTCAGAGCACCTCGTTTACACCGAGGGGGTCGGGGGTTCGAACCCCTCGCCGCCCACCAGTCGTCCCCGGCATGACCGTGCCCGTTCGCCGATCAGACGTCGTTCACCATTGCCGGTTAACCCTGCGCGACAGGGAGAAGGCGTCATGTTCAAGACCATCAAATCCGGCGCGACCATCGTCGCCATCCTCGGCGTCAGCCTGATGCTGCAGGGCTGCCTCGTCGGGGCCGTCGTGGGCACAGCCGGCGCGATCGTGGGCGGCGCGGCCCAGGCCACCGGCGCCGTCGTGGGTGCCGGCGTGGATGCGGTCACGACCTCTGACGAGGAAACCCGCGCCAAACGTGAGCGCGAGGAACGCGCCCGGGAGCGCGAACAGCGCCGTTGCGAACAGCGCCAGCGGCAGGGTCGCGGCTGCTAGACTAGAGCGTCAGCACACAGCGTTCGTGGATGGTCGGCCGGGAGACCGTAATCCGGCTCAGGCCCGGCCAGTCCGCTTTCAAACGTCCGGCGAACCACAGGCACAGGTGCTCCAGCGACGGCAGCTCCAGGCCGGCGTGCTCGTTGAGCATGCCGTGGTCCAGTTCCTCTGCGGCAGCCTTCAGAGCCCGGTCCAGCGCGCCCAGATCAGCGACCCAGCCATGCTCCGCGTCCAGAACCTCGCTGCGCACCGTGGCCTCGACCTGGAACGAATGACCGTGGATGCGGCGGTAGGGGCTGCCCTCGGGCTCGCTCGGAAAGTGATGGGCCGCGTCGAAAGTGGCGGCCTTGGTGATCTCGAAAACGCTCATCTTACGCCGATGTATTTGTGGGTCTGGACGCTGAGGCGCCATTTCGGATGGGTCAGGCAGTAGTCGATCGCCGCCGCGGTGTTGGCCGCCTGGTCCGGGCCGTCCATGGGCTGGAGCCAGAAACGTTCGAAGGCGAGGTGTTCGAACCGGTCGGGCATGGCCGAGGCCTGGGGGAAGACGAGCTTGAGCTCCTGGCCGGAGGTCTGAAGAACGGGCGCTTCGGCCTTGGGGCTGACGCAGACCCAGTCGATCCCGGCCGGTGCGGAGAGCGTGCCGTTGGTTTCGACGGCAATCTCAAAGCCACGCGCATGCAGGGCCTCAATCAGAGCGGTGTCCAGCTGCAACAGGGGCTCACCGCCGGTGCAGACGACCAGCTTCGGGTCCCCTGCCCGCCCCCGCCACAGGGCGGCGACATGGTCCGCCAGCGCGTCGGCCGACGCGAACTTGCCGCCGCCGTCGCCGTCCACGCCGACAAAGTCCGTGTCACAGAAGGTGCAGACGGCGGCCGCCCGGTCACGCTCCAGCCCACTCCAGAGGTTGCAGCCGGCGAACCGCAGGAAGACGGCGGGCCGTCCGGCTTGCCCGCCCTCGCCCTGCACCGTCAGGAAGACCTCCTTGGCCGAATAGGTCATGCACCGACCCACTCGGCATGACCCGCCGCACGCAGCGCACAGGCGGGGCAGTCGCCGCAGCCGTAGCCCCAGGCGTGGCGATGGGTCCGGTCGCCCCGGTAGCAGGTGTGCGAGGCTTCGATGATCAGCTCGACCAGCGCCGCACCCCCGATGCGATCAGCCAGCGCCCAGGTCTCGGCCTTGGTCAGGGCCATCAGGGGCGTCTCGATGACAACCGGCTTGTCCAGCCCGAGGCTGAGTGCTGTCGCCATGGCGTCGATAGTGTCGCGCCGGCAGTCGGGGTAGCCCGAATAGTCGGTCTCGCACATGCCGCCAACCAGCACATCCAGTCCCCGGCGGTCCGCCAGTGCGGCGGCGCAGGTCAGGAAGACCAGATTGCGGCCGGGGACGAAGGTGGTCGGCAGACCCCGCGCATCCATCTCGATAGCCCGGTCGGCCGTCAGGGCGCTTTCGGCAATCCGGCCGTAGCCGGTCAGGTCGACGACGTGATCCGGTCCCAGCCGTTCGGCCCATTGGGGCAGCACCCCGGTCATGCCGGCGCGGACCGCCAGCCGGGCCTCCATCTCGACGCGATGGCGCTGGCCGTAGTCAAACCCGACCGTCTCGACGCGGGCATACCGCTCCAGCGCCCAGGCCAGGCAGGTCGCGCTGTCCTGCCCGCCGGAGAACAGGACGAGGGCCGATGTCGCGGACGTTGGCGTGGTGTAAGGGATTTGGGAATCGCTCATGACAAACCTGCGGTCGGCCGGTCGGCCGCGCGCATGGACAAGGGGATGGGCCGCTGATCGGCGGGGCCGGCCTTCTACACCAGCCCCGCGGACAGAGCAAAAGCGACCCAAAAATGGCGGTTACCGCCTTAACCCTTCCGCAAACGGTTCTGCTGCATTGTCCACAGGTCCCAGTGGAGTAGCGGCCTCTCATGCCGACCCTAGAAGTCCTGACCGAACGCGCCGAGGCGGTTTCGCCCGAGACGCCGGGAATCGACGTCTTCGCGCGCTTCGAGCGTGAACCTGCGACTCTGGTGATCCCGGTCGTCGAGAACGGCCGGCCGGTGGGTCTGGTCGAACGCAACGCCTTCCTGCTGAAAATTGCCAGCCCGCTGGGTCATGCCCAGTTTGCCAATCGCCCGGTCCTCCATGTCATGGACCCCGAGCCGGCGGTCGTGGAAGCCGGGGTCAGTATCGACGCTTTCTGCGATGTGCTGCTGAAAGGCGGCCCGGAAGCCCTGATGCGCGGCTTCATCGTCACCCGCGAGGGCCGCTATCACGGCGTCGGCACGGCCGGCTCCTTGCTCCAGGCGGTCAATGAGCTCCAGCGTCAGCAGAACCTGGAACTGACCGAACAGGCCCGCGTCCTGTCCGATACCCGAACCCAGGCCCTCGCCTCCGCACGGGCCAAGAGTCAGTTCCTGGCGATCATGAGCCACGAGCTGCGTACGCCGATGAACGGCGTCCTGGCGGTGGCTGAACTGCTGCGCCGGCAACCCCTCAACGCCCAGTCCCACGCCCATATCACCACGATCGTGGAGTCGTCGGAGACCCTGCTGAAGATCCTGCAGGACGCACTGGACCTGTCGCGCGCCGAGGCCGGCGAACTGGATCTTCATCCCGTGGCCACGCCGCTGCGCGCCCTGATGGACGATATCCAGACGACCTGGGCTCCCCGGGCATCGCAGGATAATGTGACCCTGATGGTGAGCTATGAGGGCGACACCGAGCTGGCGGCCGTCATTGACGGCACCCGGGTCACCCAGGTGTTCAACAATCTGATCGGCAACGCCCTCAACTTCGCCCGCAATGGCGTGGTGGAGGCCGGCCTGAAGGCCGTGGCGGACGGTGACCGTATCCGACTGGAAGCCCGCGTTCGTGATGACGGCACAGGGGTCGATGCCGATCGCGTCGACGCCATCTTCGAGCCGTTCGTACAAGGCTCTGGTCAGGACGGAGCCGGCCTCGGCCTGGCCATCTGCCGCCAGATCGTTGATCGCATGGGCGGGCGGATCTGGGCTGAAAACAACCCGGGCCGCGGTGCCACCTTCGCCTTCGACCTGGACGTCGAGCGGACCCAGGTCGAGGCCGCCGCAGCATCCAATGTCGAGAATTTCGGCGGCGAGGGCGACCTCGGGACCAGCCCCCACATCCTGATCGTGGACGACAATGCGACCAACCGCGTGGTGGCCCAGGCCCTGTGCGAAATGTTCGGCTGCACCTCGGAAACGGCCGAGGATGGCGTCGAGGCCCTCGAGGCCGTACAGGAACGTCGCTTCGACCTGATCCTGATGGACATCAAGATGCCGCGTATGGACGGCGTCCAGGCGACCCAGGCGATCCGCGCCCTCACCGGCCCGGCGCGCAACATCCCCATCGTCGCCCTGACCGCCAACGCTGATCCCGATGATGCCCGCAAATACCTC
The DNA here is from genome assembly GCA_030285985.1 of Aquidulcibacter paucihalophilus. NCBI lineage: Bacteria > Pseudomonadati > Pseudomonadota > Alphaproteobacteria > Caulobacterales > Caulobacteraceae > Aquidulcibacter > Aquidulcibacter paucihalophilus. The sequence goes on along the minus strand of CP127384.1, from coordinate 1,656,682 downwards.
ACGATCGGCATGGCCGCAGTCGTCGAGAAGCCGATCAAGCCCGAGCGCCTGCGTATGGCGATGAACCTCGCGCTGGAGCAGGCCGCTGCGGCCGTCGAGGTCGAGGCCGAGACCGTTCCGGAACGCAATCACAAGCGCCGCTCCGCCGCCTGATCCGGCGATCGATGCCCGGGCGCCCTTGCGCTCGTATCCGGACGGACCGAGAAGCATGCAATGCTTTCTCCGATCCACGCCATTCTTCCCCAGTTGGCCGCCGGCGCAGCCCATACCCATGCCCTCGGCTTCGTCTATGACGGTGTCGACGGCGACCGCGTCCGGATCCGTGCGCCATGGCGCGAGGACCTTGTCGGCGATCCCGATACCGGCGTCCTCTCGGGCGGTCTGGTCACCACCCTGCTCGACCACGTCGGCGGCCTCGCGGTGTGGCTCGCGCTCGGCCAGTTCGAGTCGATCGCGACCCTCGACCTGCGGGTCGACTACATGCGGGCGGCCCGGGCGCGCTCTGATCTGATCGCGGAAGCGCGCTGCTATCACCTCAGCCGATCGGTCGCCTTTGTCCGCGCCTGGGCCTTCGAGGACAGTCCGGATGATCCGGTGGCTGCGGCCCAGAGCGCCTATATGCTGTCCACGTTTCGCAGGCGCGGGATCGGCTCCAATCTCGGTGCCGGGCGGGAGGCCAAGGGATGAGCGACCTTCTGGACCGGCTGCCCTACGCCCGCTTCCTCGGCCTGATCACCGCGACCGACGGACAGGCCCTGACCGTCACCATGCCGTTCGACCAGAAGCTGATCGGCAATCCCGTCCTGCCCGCCCTGCACGGCGGGTCGACCGCCGCCCTGCTTGAACTGACCGCCGTCGCCCAGGTGGCCGCCCTGTATCCGCGGCTGCGGCTGCCGCGACCGATCAATGTGACCGTGGCCTATCTCCGCTCGGGCCGGCCGGTGGATGTTCACGCCCGCGCACGGATCAGCAAGGCCGGACGGACCGTCGCCCACGTTCTCGCAGAAGCCTGGCAGGAGGATGAGGCCCAGCCAATCGCCGCCCTGACCGCGCATTTCCTGATGGCCGAAGACGACCATTAGTTGCATCCGGCAACACTCTGTGCTTGTTTTGTTCCGGTGACGCCCGGTCACAGGGAGATGCAAGCATGAACAGATCGTCCATCGGCGAAGCTCTCGCCGCCCGCCTCTATGCCGCTGAATCAGCGATCGACCAGGCCCTGATCGAGACAGCGACCCTGGCGGCCGCCCTGCCCGCGGCGCGTGCAGACGCCTGGTTGTCCGCCGTCTCGGGTCAGAGTGCTTTCGCCGGGACGGCGGGGGCCATCACCGCCCTGTCGGAGGCACGGGCCCATATTGTGCAGACCCACAAGACCCTCACGGCCCTTGCCCGCAGGCTTGGCCTTGAGACTCTGGCGGTCGGTCCGTTGGACAAACCCGGAGACGGTCCGCCGATCGGTGGAGGGGGCGGCGATGGGGGTGGGATCACGCCCGACATGGCTAACAAATCCCTACCGTTCGCGTCCTAGGTGTGTTAACGCTTCCTTTACTCTGATCTCAGTGGGAGGCTTACATGAATAAGGCTGAAGTGATCGCCAGCGTTGCCGGCGACCTGAACTCCGCAGAACAATCGCTGGATGCCGCCATCGCCCAGGCGACCACGCTCATCCAGTCGATGATCGGTGCTCGCACGGCCCTGACCCTGTCGCCGGTCGCCGGCGCAGTCTCCCAGGGCAAGGCGATGGAAGCTGTCGCCGCCCTCGCCACGGCCCGTGAAGCCCTCGTGGCCTGCCACGAAGAGCTCGCCAAGGATCACCGTCGCCTCGGTTACGGCGTCTACGCCATCGGCCACATGAACAAGCCGGCCGAAGCCTCGCCGCCGACCACGGGCGAGCTGGCCCGCCCCCGGGGTCTCCGCGCGGTTTAATTCGCTGTAATGTCCCAGACCGGTCGTTCCGATCCGGGCAGACTCAATGATATATCGCCCTCATGCCACAAGGCATGGGGGCGGTTTCATGTTTGACACCCTGCCAACCCAGATTGGGGCTGGCCTGACCGTACTGGTAGTGGCGTTCGCTTTCCTCAAGGGGGATGAACCGGAGCGCATCGCTGCTGGCGGCTATGTCCTGTCGTGGTTTGCTTCCCTGTTGATCCAGGGCGATGGAGCGGTCGGGGGCACCAACTGGGGTTTGATGGCGATCGACTCCGTCATGCTGGCGGTGTTCGCCGCCCTGTCGTGGAAGAGCCAGCGTGCTTGGCCGGTTTGGGCCGTGGCTCTTCAGTCGTTGACGGTCATGAGCCACATCCTGACGCTCGTCGACATCCGGCCGTCGGTCTCCGCCTTCTATGCGGTCATCAATCTGGCCAGCACCGGCATTCTTCTGGTCATCGCCATCGGCACCTTCTGGGCCTGGCAGGAGCGGCGCGCCGCCGGACTGGAATAGTCGCCGGGCGTTGCCTTTAGGCATTTATTCCTGCAGCTTTAGCGGATCGGCCCTGTCGGCTGCGGTGCCCCCATGCCCCTCTCCCATGCCCAGCTCTGGAAGGCGATCGACGGCCTCGCCCGCCATGAGGGCCTCAGCGTCTCCGCGCTGGCGAAGCGCGCCGGACTGGACGCCACCAGCTTCAACCCGTCCAAGCGGTTCGGCCCCGGCGATCCCCCGCGGCCGCGCTGGCCCTCGACCGAGAGCCTGACCCGGATTCTGACAGCGACCGGCCTCTCGCTCGGCGAGTTCGCGACCCTGGCGAGGGACGCGGTGGAACGCCCCGCGACCGTGCCGATGCTGGGCATGGCCCAGGCGGGGCAGGATGGCTATTTCGATGATGCGGGCCTTCCGGTCGGAGACGGCTGGGAGCAGACCGATCTTCCCCGCCCCCGGGACAGTCTGCTGAGCCTGCGGATCGTGGGAGACTCGATGGCCCCCCTGTACCGGGAGGGCGACCGCGTCATTGTCGACCGTGAGGCGACCGAGGTCCGCAAGGGCGACCGCGTGGTCGTCCGCACAACGGGCGGCGAGACCCTCGCCAAGGAAGTGACGGCCTTGACCGCGAAGAGCGTGGCCCTGGCTTCGGTCAATCCGGCCTATGAGGGGCGCAACCTGGCGCGCAGGGACATCCTATGGATGGGCCGTATCCTCTGGGTCAGCCAATAAGGAAAAGGCCGCCCCTTCCGGGACGGCCTCTTCATCATGCCAGGCAGCGGTGCCTAGTTGGCGGCGACGTAGCGGGCGCTGACCCAGCCGCCGCCGGCGATCTGCACCCACTCACCCTGCGAACCGGTGGCGCTGAACGGCTGGCCGGCCGAGAGTGTACCGACCTGACGGTAGCTGGTGCCGGGACCCGAGCGGATGCGCAGGTTGGAGGTAGCCCGGTAGGCCCCGCCGGCAGAGGCATTTGTCGCCCGCGCGCGCTGCTGGTTGCAGCCGATATAGGACCCGGCGGCGGCCCCGGCCGCACCGCCGGCAACCGCGCCGAGCGTGCGTTCATTGTCCGAGATCTGGCTGCCGGCCAAGGCTCCGAGGACGCCGCCGATCACCGCGCCAGTGCGCTGGCGGCCGCCGGGAGCGTCGCAGTTGGTGATGCCGTTGGCCTGCTGGGCCAGCGAAACGGTCGGGACCGCCGTCACCAGGGCCGCCAGGGCGGCGGCGGTGGCCAGGGTGGTGTTCATGAATTTCGACATGGCTCTCTCCGTTTCATCGAGGTTGGTCGATGTCAGGGAGAATGCACGACGGCGGATGAAGGCTCCCGGAGCCGCGCCGTTATGTTCGGTTCATCTACGGTCAGCGCGCCAACGCTCGCGACGCGGTCGCTCGCTGCCTGGGCGTGGGACCCGGGTGAAGCGCCAGGCCGCGTCAGGTCGAGAAGGCGGAGCCTTCTGACGGCGGCCCGTCAGGATGCGAGCTCGCCCTTCGCGCCGGCTTCGATCAGCTGGATCGTCTGCGGCAGGCCGTAGATGGCCGCGAACGAGCCGAACCGCGGCCCCTGCGACGCACCCAGAAGCACCTCGTAGAGCGCGCCGAACCAGCCACGCAGAGGCTCGAAGGCGTGCTCCTTACCCACGGCATAGACCTCGGTCTGGATCAGTTCGCCGTCGGTCGTATCGGCCGGCAGGGCCTTGAGCCGCGTGGCGAGATCCAGAAGCGCCGCCCTCTCCTTGTCGTCCGGCGCGCGGTACGACTTCGTCGGCCGGACGAAATCCTCGTAGTAGTTCAGCGCATGGCCCATCAAACGGTCGAGCAGCGGCTCGCTGGCGGGGGTCGCTTCCGGCAGGTATTTGGCGAAATAGGCCCAGAGCTGATCCTTGTTCGAGGCGTTGGCCACGGCGACGAGGTTCAGCAGCAGGGCGAAGGACACCGGCGAGGTATGCGTCGGCGGCGACCCGGCGTGGATCGACCAGACGGCGTTGTCGATCTGCTTGGCCGGCTCCTGGGTCTTGTACGCCTCGATGAAGGCCAGGTAGTCGTCGATGGCCCGCGGGATGACGTTGAAGTGCAGGCTCTTGGCCGACTTCGGCGACTGGAACATGTACCAGCTCAGCGACTCCGGCGTGCCGTAGCGGAGCCACTCGTCCATGGTCAGGCCGTTGCCCTTGGACTTGGAGATCTTCTTGCCCTCGACGTCGAGGAAGAGCTCGTAGTTGAAGCCCTCGGGGGGCGTGCCGCCGAGGGCGCGACAGACCTTGGAGCTCTCGCGCACGCTCTCGATCAGGTCCTTGCCCGACATTTCGTAGTCGACGTCCAGCGCCGTCCAGCGCATGGCCCAGTCGGGCTTCCATTGCAGCTTCACGTGGCCGCCGGTGACGGGCAGTTCGGTACGACCGCCGGCGGGATCGTCGAAGACGATGGTCCCCTTCTCCACATGGCGCTCCAGCGTCGGCACCTGCAGCACATGGCCGGTGACGGGGCTGACCGGCAGGAAGGGCGAATAGGTCTCGCGCCGTTCCGGGCCGAGCGTCGGCAGCATGATGGCCTGCACGGCGTCGAACCGCTCGAGCAGCGTCAGCAGCGTCGCGTCGAAGCGGCCGGACCGGTACTGCTCCGTTGATGACAGGAATTCGTACTCGAAACCGAAGCCGTCGAGGAAGGCGCGCAGGCGGGCGTTGTTGTGGGCACCGAAACTGTCATGCGTCCCGAACGGGTCGCGCACCACAGTCAGCGGCTTGTGCAGATCTTCGGTCAGCATCTCCGGATTGGGCACGCCCTCCGGAACCTTGCGCAGCCCGTCCATGTCGTCCGAGAAGGCGATCAGCCTCGTCGGCCAGTGGTCGCCGGTCAGGGCGCGGAAGGCGTTGCGCACCATGGTCGTGCGCGCCACCTCGCCGAAGGTGCCCATATGCGGCAGGCCCGACGGGCCATAGCCGGTCTCGAAGATGACGGGCTTCTGCAGCACCTCGAACGTCGCCAGGGCCTCGTCCGCCTTGCCCTCGTCGATCAGCAGCTTCGCCGCATTCCGCTCGGCGTCACTGAGCCGCTTCTTCAGCACATGGGCGAGAAGATTGCGGGCCTGTTCGAACGGCCACGACCTGGCGTCGCGCGCGAGGGTTTCGAGGTTCTGCAGCATGAGCGGGGTTTGGAGCGTCCGCCTCCCAGCGTCAACCGTCACGGGCGCGATCAGGCCGTCCCGGGCGGCTGGCTCGCCAGGGCTTCGCGCCAGCCGCAGCCGCCCCAGTAGCCGACCTTTCGGATCAGTTCTGCCATGTCCACCGGCTTGGCGACCAAATCGTCCATGCCCGCCCCGACATAGGTCTCGACCTGGCTGGCCAGGGTGTTGGCGGTCACGGCGATGATCGGCACGGCACCGGCCTCGCCGCCCAGGGCGCGGATGCGGCGGGCCGACTCCACCCCGTCCATGACCGGCATCTGGATGTCCATCAATACGACGTCCCAATCACCGGACGCGGCCGCGGCCAGCCCCTGGGCTCCGTCGTCGGCGGTCTCGCAGATCATGCCCTGCCCGGACAGGATGGCGGTCATAAGCATGCGGTTGGTCTGGTTGTCATCGACACAGAGCACCCGCAGTCCCGCGCGGTCCCGGGGCCCGGCGGCGGGCTCCGGGGCCGGGTCCGCCGACACGGGATCCAGCTCGGGCGACAGCGCGGGGGCCGGATCGCCGCCCTGCTCCGACAGACTGATCATCTGGTTGACGACGGCCAGGAGCCTTTGGCCCGACTGATGAATTCGCCGCGCCTGCTCTCCCTGCTCCGGAGCCAGCCCCGCGCCGGACAACAGTTCGGAGAAGCCGATCACGGCGTTCAGCGGCGTCCGCAGCTCATGCGACATGTCCGTAAGAAATTTCTGCCGCGCCTCGGCCATCGCCGTCTTCTGCTCGGCCGTGGCCTGCGCCCCCTCGGCCTCGACGCGCGCCGTGACGTCCTGCTCGTTGAGAAGCACACCCAGCCCCCCCGTCACCGGATCAGACACGGGGCGGGCGTCCACATCATGCCAGCGGCGGCCCGCCGTGGTCTCGACCTCGCAGAGGCGGCTGGCCATCTGGCCATTCCGGACCTCGTCGAGGAACCAGCGCGCGCGGTCGGGATCCACGAAGCGCCGTGAAAGCCCGTCCTCGTCGGGTCCGTAGGCGGCGTAGGCCGCAGGGTTGGAGAACAGTATGGTGCCGGTGTCGTCCAGCAGGGTGATCAGCGCCGAAGTATGCCGCAACGCCTCCACCGCCCGGCGCTCCCCGGCCTCGACGTCAAGCGGCGCGGCTTCGAACAGCAGGACACCGCGGCCGTCGACCAGCCGGAAGGTCGAGATCGTCGCCTGCACCGTCACCGGCCGGCCGTTGGGATAGAAGGTCCAGCGTTCGCTGACCTCGCTGCCGTCTGCGGTGGCGTCCCTGAGACGGTCGGTGCGGGCCCTGACCGCGGGCGACAGGTTGGAAAAGTCGCGCGCCAGCAGTTCGTCCAGCGAGTCCGCGCCCCACAGCGTCAAGGCAGGGGCGTTGGCGTAGACGCCGCGGGAACTGGCTGGATCGAACATCCAGACGGGTCGGCGCAGCCGATCCCAGCCGCGCACCGCCGATGACAATTCCGGATTGGCGGCAGAGCTCATTTCTGCGTGATAGCGGGGAGCCCCTGAAGCAACATTTAACCGCCTTGACCCCGCACCGTCCCCGTGGCCTCTGCGCCGCCTGATGAAGACCGCCGATTTCGACTTCGACCTGCCTGAAAGCCACATCGCGCTTCGCCCCGCCGAGCCGCGCGACTCCGCGCGCCTGCTGGTGGTGCGGGACGACGGGCTGGAGGACCGGATCATCCGCGACCTCCCGGACTTCCTTCAGCCCGGCGACGCCCTGGTCTTCAACGATACGCGGGTGATCCCGGCGCGCCTGTCGGGCGTGCGGGAGCGGATCGGCGCTGAGGGAGAGACCCTGACCGTCGTGGTCGAGGCCACGCTGCATCATCGGGACGCCCCGGATGTCTGGTCGGCCTTCATGAAGCCCGGCAAACGGATCAAGGCGGGCGATCGTATCCGCTTCGGAAGCGATAGCGACGGTGCCTGTCTGCTCGGGCGTCTCGACGCCACGGTGGTCGACAAGGGCGAGGATGGCCTCGTAACTCTGCGCTTCGACCTCGCCGGCCCGGCGCTCGACGAGGCCATCCGCGATGTCGGCGTCATGCCCCTGCCCCCCTATATCGCGGCAAAGCGGCCCGAGGACGATCGCGACCGGTCGGACTATCAGACGATGTTCGCGCAGCTGGACGGTTCGGTCGCGGCGCCGACGGCGGGACTACATTTCACACCGGCCCTGATCGAGGCGATCAAGGCCAGGGGCGTCTCGACCCATGCCGTGACCCTGCACGTCGGTGCCGGGACCTTCCTGCCGGTCAAGGCGGAGGACACGGCCGACCACAGGATGCACTCAGAGTGGGGCGAGGTCGCTCCGGACACCGCCGCGGCCCTGAACGCCGTGCGGGCCGCCGGCGGGCGGATTGTCTGCGTCGGCACCACCTCGCTGCGCCTGCTGGAAAGCGCCACGACACCTGAGGGCGAGGTCCGGCCTTTCCACGGCGACACGGCCATCTTCATCACCCCCGGCTACGCCTTCCGCGCCGTGGACGTGCTGATGACCAATTTCCACCTGCCGAAGTCGACCCTGTTCATGCTGGTCTCCGCCTTCGCCGGGCTGGAGACGATGCGGGCGGCCTATGCCCATGCGGTGAAGGACGGATACCGGTTCTATTCCTACGGGGATGGCAGCCTGCTATTCCGCGCCGCCTGATGCCCTTTCCGTTCGATATCACCGCCACCGAAGGCCGCGCCCGCACCGGGGTGCTGAAGACGCCGCGCGGCGACATCCGCACGCCGGCCTTCATGCCCGTCGGCACCGCCGCCACGGTCAAGGCCATGACGGTGGACCAGGTCCGGCAGACGGGTGCCGACATCATCCTGGGCAACACCTACCACCTGATGCTGCGCCCCGGCCCCGAGCGGATGGAGCGACTGGGCGGGCTGCACAATTTCATGAGCTGGACGAAGCCGATCCTCACGGACAGCGGCGGCTTCCAGGTGATGTCGCTGGCCGGAATTTCGAAGGTGAAGGAGGACGCTGTCACCTTCGCCAGCCATATCGACGGCTCGAAACACGTCCTCAGCCCTGAACGCTCGATCGAGATCCAGGCCGACCGTATCGGCGCCGACATCTCCATGCAGCTGGACCAGTGCGTCAGCTGGCCGGCCGAGGAGCCCGCCGCCCGCGCGGCCATGGAGCTGTCGGCCCGCTGGGGGGCAAGATCGAAAGCCGCCTTCGGAACGCGCGAAACCCAAGCCCTTTTCGGCATCCAGCAGGGATCGACCTTCGAGAACCTGCGCCGTGAGTCCTCGGACCGGCTGCAGGAGATCGGCTTCGACGGCTACGCCATCGGCGGTCTGGCCGTCGGCGAGGGGCACCAGGCCATGTGTGAGGTGCTGGACTACGCCCCGGAGATGCTGCCGGCTGACCGGCCCCGCTATCTGATGGGCGTGGGCAAGCCGGTGGATCTGGTCGAGGCGGTGTATCGCGGCGTCGACATGTTCGACTGCGTCCTGCCCACCCGCGCCGGCCGCCACGGGCAGGCCTGGACCTGGGCCGGGCCGATCAATCTGAAGAACGCCCGCTTCGCCGAGGATCAGGACCCGCTGGAGCCCGACATCCCCTGCCCGGCCTCGTCTCAATATTCAAAAGCTTACCTGCATCACCTGATCCGGGCCGACGAGATTCTCGGCAAGGTGCTGTTGAGCTGGCACAACATCGCCTTCTTCCAGGCTCTCACGGCGGCCATGCGCGCCGCCATCGCCGAGAACCGCTTCGAGGCCTTCCGCCGCGACTTCCACGCCCGGCATACGTCGAACTAGCCATGCGCATCGAGAAATCAGGCTTCCACGCCTACAATACCTATCTGGAGGAACCGCCCCGCCCGGACGGCAACGAGACCGCTCTGCATCGCCACGTCATCATCATAGGCGGCGACAAGTATTCGTTCTTCGCCCACTGGTCCGGGAAGTTCGCCCATAAAGGCGAACGGATCTCTTTCGACTGGGACTGGGACAAGACCGGGACATTCCGGAATATCGACAAGCCGTCGTTCGAAGCCTTCACCAGGGACGGCCACCGCGAAATCAGAGGCGACCGCAGCGACAAGGTCCGCCGCATCGCCAGCGCGAGACCGTCAGGCCCTCGAAGCCAATGACGTGACCAGCCTCGGAACGGGTTGGCTGACGATCATCCGGTCTACCTCTGGCTGCGGCCTCGCGGGCGGAACCAGCCCGGCGCGGCCGGCGGTGCGCAGTTCCGCTGCATCCCTGTGCCCTTCAGAAAGGCCCGGCGCATCCGGCCGGCCTGGATAGCCGACTGGACATGGCGGCTGTGCTGCTCGGCGCCGGACAGCCGGCGAATCCAGCTGCGCCCCGGGATAAAGTCCGTCGTGGCGTCGCGAATGGCATCCAACGCGGCGGCCGAGGCGGCGTCGGCCGCCCGCTCGCTCAGGAACGAGCCATCCTGCGCCGGTGGCTCGTCCGTATCGGGGCCGAGCGCCTCGTTCAGCCGGGCGATCTCGGCCCCGATGGTGGCGCACTGGTTCAGATTGCGCAGGTCGTAGGGATTGGCTTCCGCCTGCAGCAAAACCGTCGGGATGTACTGGCGGCGCAGGTTGAGGTCGTCGAGCGGAGCCGTGGCCGCGGCCCCCAGTCCCGCACCGAACTGCTGTGCCCCGCCGGCGACGGCACCGCATGCCGACAGCGGAATGCAAAGAGCGAGAATGAGACTGGCGGCGCGCATGCCTCCTTCAATCACGTCGCGGGCCGGACCGGAAGCGGGGGTCGAAATTCGACCGATCAAGCTTTGCCATATACAGTCGGTGTACGGTTTATCGAGCGGGTGTGGGGGCACCAGGATGCAGGGATTTGGAGCCTGGCTGGCACAGCTGCGGTGCAAGCATCACTACCGTTACAGCCGGAGCAAACCGGGGACGCTGGTCTGCAAGTATTGCCGCAAGCGCCAGCCCCGGCCGCGGTAACCGGGCCGTCGCCATATGGTGGGGCGAACGAGGCCCCGACGGGACGGAGACCAGTACGGGGAAAGGGATGGTACGCCCTCTCGGGCTCGAACCGAGGACCCTCTGATTAAAAGTCAGATGCTCTAACCAACTGAGCTAAGGGCGCATACCAAGCCGGGCGCGTTCGCGGACCGGCGACGCGCCTTCTGTTGCAAACCGTCGCCGGGGTCAAGGGCTGGCTCGACGCGCGGGCGAGCGAAGGATAGGCAGTGACCATGAAACCTCTGTCCGGCCTGCGCATCCTCGAGTTTGACGGTCTCGGGCCGGTGACCTTCGCCGGCATGATGCTGGCCGACCTCGGGGCCGACGTCCTGCGCCTCAGCCGGAGCGCCGGCGCCGGCGCGGCGGTGTTCAGCGAAGTCGGTGGCGACGTGCTGCACCGGGGCCGCGCCTCGGTCAGCGTCAATCTGAAGGATGCCGACGACCGCGCGGCCGTGCTGGAGCTCGTGGGGGCCGCCGACGCCCTGATCGAAGGTTTTCGGCCCGGCGTGATGGAACGACTGGGCCTCGGGCCCGAGACCTGTGCCGCGCTGAACCCGAGGCTGGTGTTCGGGCGGATCACCGGCTGGGGCCAGACCGGTCCGCTGGCGCAACAGGTGGGCCACGACATCAACTACATCGCCCTGGGCGGGGCGCTTCATGCCATGGGCGAGCCGGACCGGCCGCCGCGCCCTCCGCTGAATCTGGTCGGCGACTACGGCGGCGGCGCGATGATGCTGGTCACCGGGGTGCTTGCCGGCCTCCTGGAAGCGAAAACGACCGGCAGGGGCCGGGTGGTGGATGCCGCCATGACCGACGGTTCGGCCCTGCTGTTGAGCCTGTTCCACGCCCTTGGCGCACGGGGCCTGTGGAGCGAGGCGCGCGGAGCCAATCTGCTGGACGGCGGCGCGCCCTTCTATCGCTGCTACACCTGCAGGGACGGACGGTTCGTGGCCGTCGGGGCGCTGGAGCCGCAGTTCTACGCGGCCCTGATCACAGGCCTCGGCCTGACTCCGGATGAGGCACCGCAGTTCGACCTGCCGGGCTGGCCGGCTCTCCATGCGCGATTTGAAGCCATTTTTGCGACCCGCGACCGGGACGACTGGGCCAGCCATTTTGAAGGCACGGACGCCTGCGTCACGCCGGTCCTGAGCGCCTCTGAAGCGGCCCGTCACCCTCACAACCTGGCGCGCGGCACCTTTGTCGACCAGGGCGTGGTTCAGGCTGCGCCCGCGCCCCGGTTCGAGGGCACCCCGGCCGATCCCGTGGCGCAGCCGGCACCGGTATCCCTCGACGAAGCCGCGCGTCTCTGGCGCTAGGGATCAGGCGACGGCGGACTCGGCCCGGGGCCGCTCGACCGCACAGGCCTGGGCCAGGGTTGTGGCCAGCAGGACGGGGTCGATCGGCTTGGTCAGGAAGGCATGGACACCGGCGGCGTCCCAGGCCGCGCGATGCACATCCAGCGCATTGGCGGTCAGGGCGATCACCGGCGTGTCGCCGTTGATCTCGCCGGTGCGGATCCGGCGCGTCGCCTCGAGCCCGTCCATGACCGGCATCTGCATGTCCATCAGGATCGCATCGAACCGCTGGCCCGACGCCGCCTCAAGCGCCTCCGCCCCGTTCTCGACCAGGGTCAGGCGGCAGCCGTGAGGCTCAAGCAACAGCTGCAGGATGCGGCGGTTCACCTCGTGATCGTCAGCGGCCAGAATCGAACGGCCGGCCAGTGATCCGCTGGTCTCGATCGCACGAACCGGCTGGGCCGGTGCCGTCTCGACCGCGGTCATCGGGAGGCTGAGCGTAAAGGTCGAGCCCTCGCCGTCGACGCTCTGGACCGACAGTGAACCGCCCATCAACTCGGCCAGCCTGCGGCTGATCGCCAGGCCGAGGCCGGTGCCGCCGTAACGGCGCGTCGTCCCGACGTCCGCCTGTTCGAAACTGTTGAAGATCTGACCCAGCCGGTCCGCCGGGATGCCGCAGCCGGTATCGCTCACCGCCAGGTTCAGGCGGCCATCCGCCCAGCCGGCATCGATCCGGATCTCGCCTTCGTGGGTAAATTTCACCGCATTGGACATGAGGTTGAACAGGATCTGCTGCACGCGCAGCGGATCGGTCCGCACGGCGGCGGGCACATCGGGGGCGATCCGCATTTTCAGCCGGACCCCGTTGGCCAGGGCGCGCGGTTCCCACAGTCGGACGATCGTCGACAGCCGGTCGCGCACGACCATGTCGGCGCTCTCCAGCTCCATCTTGCCGGCCTCGATCTTGGAGAAGTCGAGCACGTCGTTCAGCAGACCCATCAGCACATCGCCGGCGTCGATCAACATCGACACATGCTCGCGTTGCTGACTGTCCAGACGGGTGCGACGCAGCAGGTTGGCGGCCGAGATCACCGCATTCATCGGCGTGCGGATTTCATGACTGACGACCGCGAGGAAGTCCGACTTGGCCGCGCTGGCGACCTCGGCCTTCCGGCGGGCGCTCTTCTCGGCGTCCCGGGCGGACTGGAGGGCGCCGGTCGTCGATGAGCTCTGACGCACCGTGACGACCAGGTGGCTCATGTAGAGAATACAGCCGATCGCGACGAGCAGTTCCTGCCAGTTCTGGCTTGAGATCGCGGTGAACACCGGCAGGCCGAGAAAATAGGTCGCATGGGGCGCGACGGCCGAGATCAGGATCGGCCGGGCATGGTGCATGTGAAGGCTGACATGCAGCAGTCCGCCGGCGCACTGGACCATGGCGAACACGCGGCCGACATCGCCGCCGTAGAACCACATATAGGCGCTCATGGCGGCATAAACGGTCACGCCGAGCACCGTCGTGGCACAGCAGAGAACCACATAGAGCCGGTCCGGCTGCCAGTCCTGCTGAAGCCGGAACCGCCTGAACACGGCCCAGTCCAGGGCCTGGGTGACCAGAACCGCCGCAAACCAGAGCGGCGGCCAGATCGAGGGTACAACGAACCAGGCGGTGCAGCCGATAAAGGCCGCCAGCGCGATCCGTGTCTTGAGTTCCCGGTATCGCACCAGCGACACCATTGCGTAGGCCGTGGTCGTCATTCGCACCCCTCTGACTTCGGCTTACGCCAAATTCTGAAAGGATTGGTTGCTGCGTGGTGACCGGCCGCGTGTTCAAGGTTATGGAACAGGCGAGCCAACCGCGCGTTGGAATGCCGTTCCGGGGGAGAAGCTGCTGATGAAACGCCTGATCGCCATTCTGGCCCTGTCGACCGCTTTTGGCGTCACCGCCTGCGATGACCCCAATGCCGTTGATTCGGAGATCGCCGAGACACCGATCGAAGCCCCGGTCGCGCCCGCCGCTGAAGACATGGGTGTTCCGGTCGCGGCGCCCAGCGCTGTTGATGCACCGCCCGCCGATTCGACCACCATGCCGCCGGAAAAGCGGTCGTCCGCGGAATCGGTCCAGCCTGAAAGTGAAACCCTCTTCTATTGATCCCGGCCGCCGCCCCGTCGGCGCCACAGCGGGATGCGACGGTCGGCACGTCCGCACCCTGACGAAGGTTCCAGTTTGACGCCAAGGCCCGCCCTGTTCCTTATCAGCACGGCGGGTGCCCTGGTGCTGGCGTCCGCGGCCATGGCGGACCCGCGCGCCCAGATTCGCGGCGAGATGGATGCCGGGTTGCGCGCACAGCTGGTCCGGGCCGTCGGCGAGGTCGACGCCGCGCCCACCAACCGGTTTGAAGCCAGACGACACGCGCGTGGAGCGATGGAGGCCGCCGAGGCCCTGTTGCGATCCGAAGGCTATTACCAGCCGGTGCTCGAAGACTCCGTCGAGGGCGATGAGGCACCGGTTGCCGTTGTGATCGTTACGCCCGGCCGCCGCTTCGCCCTCTCCGAGGTGCAGTTGCTGTGGGCCGCCCCCTCACCCGATGCGGTGACCGATACGGCAGTGCGCAGCGAGATCGGACTGAGCGCGGGACAACCCGGTCGCGCGGGCGACATCATCTCGGCAGAGGGCCGGATCGTCGCCGGACTGACCCGCCGGGGCTATGCCGACGCCGACGCCCAGCCACGACGCGTGGTGGTCGACCACGCCGCGTTCACGGTCCAGCCGACTTTCCGCATTGCCGCGGGGCCGCTGGTACGGCTGGACGGGGTGAGGGTGGAAACCCGGGGGCCAACCCATCCGGATTGGGTCGCCGGTCTGGCACCCTGGTCCGAGGGCGACGTCTATGATCCGGAGGACGTGGCCGAGCTGGAACGACGACTGCTCGAAACCGGCGTCTATGACGGTGTCGGGGTGGCCCTGGCGACGACCGACCAGACCAACGCCGACGGCAATCGCCCTATCATCGTCACTCTGACCGACCGTCCGCGCCGGATTCTCGAGGCCGGGGCCACGTTCTCAACCGCAGAAGGATCGGGCCTCGACCTGATCTGGACCTGGCATAACCGCTTCGGCCGCGCCGACACCCTCGTCTGGCAGGCCCGCGCCGCCGACGTCGACAGCCGGCTGGGCCTCTCGCTAAGCCTGCCCCACTGGCGGCGCCCCGGGGAGACGCTGAGACTGTCCGGTGCGCTGCTCAACGAGGATACGGACGCCTACCGGCGCACCGCTGTGGCCCTTTCCGCGGACCTGCAGCAGCGGCTCGGCAAGACGTCCTGGGTCAGTTATGGCGTCGGCCTCGATACCGGCCAGTATGACGAGAACCGGTTCGACCCGCTCACCAGGATGCCGGTGAACTTCAACCGCGATCTGGTCATCCTGACCGGACGGGCCAGCGCCTATATCGATCGCTCGGACGATCCACTGGACCCCGTCACGGGCTGGCGCCTGTCCGCATCGGCCCAGCCGACCGCGGTGACGGGCGAGGACACGGTGCTGTTCCTGCGCACCGAGGCCCAGGCGACCGCCTATTTGCCGCTGCAGGCGGGCGGCAAGACCGTCCTGGCCGGGCGCATGCGGATCGGCTCGATCATCGGCGGCGAGGAACTGACCGTCCCGTCCGATCGCCTGTTCTATGCCGGCGGCGGCGGCTCGGTGCGCGGTTTCGAATACCAGGGCGTGGGGCCGCGCCTGCCCGACAACACGCCGCGCGGTGGCCTGAGCCTGTTCGAGACATCGATCGAGGTCCGGCGCGACGTCTGGCGTAATTTCCAGGCCGTAGGGTTCGTCGATGCGGGGGCGATCGGGTTCCAGGAGACCCCCGACTTCAGCAACCTGCGCTACGGCGCGGGTTTCGGGGTGCGCTACAAGCTGCCGTTCGGCCCGATCCGTGCCGACATCGCCTTCCCGCTGGACCGGCGTGACGGCGACGCCGACTTCCAGATCTACGTCAGTATCGGGCAGGCGTTTTGACCGACGCCGCCCCGCCTCCCGACGATGCGCCTGTGGATGCGCCTGTGGATGCGCCTGAAACGCCGGCCGAAGCGGCCAAGAAGACGCGCACGCGCCTGCAGGCCCTGGCCTTCTTCGGCGGCATGGCGGCGGCTGCGTTTGCGGCCCTGTTCATCGTCCTCGCGGTCGGCGGGCGGATGTATCTGCTCTCGGATTCGGGCCGGGGGCTGGTAACCAGCTTTGTCGCCGGCAAGAAGCTCGGCCGCTATGGCCGCATCAATGTCGAGGGCGTGCGCGGCGACCTGTTCGACGACTTCACCATCGACCGCGTCACGGTCACCGACGCCCGGGGCGTCTGGCTTGAGGCGCGCAAGGTACGCGTCGACTGGGACTGGTGGCCGCTGATCACCCGCCGCTTCCATGCCACCGAGGTCGAGGCCGAAGTCATCCGCCTGATCCGTCGGCCCGACGTCGAGCCCTCGACCGAGCCGCCGGGCCCGCAGCCTCTGTCTATCGACATCGACCGGTTCAACGCGGATGTCGAACTGCTGGAGGGCTTCAGCCAGGAGTACGGGCGCTGGAAGCTTTCGGGCGAGGCGAACGTGCCGCGCAAGGGTGCCAAGACGGCGATCGTCAATGCCCTCAGCAACAGCCGCCCGGGCGACTACCTGCGCCTGACCGCAACGATCGGCGACGGTCTTGAGGACCTGCGCCTGAACCTGCGGGCCAATGAGGCCCGCGGCGGACCGCTGGCCGGCGCGCTGGGTTATTCCCCGGACCAGCCCTTTTTCGCCACCGCCCTGGTCAATGGCGAGGTGATCGATGCCGTCGTGCGCACCGGTGACTTCGTGCCGCTGGTGATCAAGGGCCGTTATGGCGAGACCCGCACCCGAATCTCCGGCTTCGCGGACTTCTCCGGGTCGGACCTGCTGGCGCCGTTCGCCGAGCGGATCGGCCGCACCGTGCGCTTTGGCCTCGCCACCTCGAGCGACAGCGACGACGACGGCCGCATCGGCATCGGCTGGCGCCTGATCGCCGAAAATCTCGACTCGCGCGCCAGCGGCGAGATCAGGCTGAGCGACCAGAGCAGCCCCGACGGGATCACCCTCAATGTGTCGACCCGGTCGTTGACGCGGCTGGTCGGTCAGGGCGTGGGCGGTCCGGCGGCCTACAGGGGGGTATTCCGTGGCGACGCCGCACAATGGCGCATGGACGGATCGGTCGACCTGATCGCCGCCGAGGTCGCGAGCTACCGGGCGCAACGTCTGCGGGGACCGCTGAACGTTCAGGTCAGGCAGGGCCGCATCGATCTGGACGGCGACATCCGGGTCGCCGGCGGGTCCAGCGCAGGATTGGTCGGCGGCCTTCTGGGCACCGCGCCGCGCCTGTCGTTCGAGGCGCTGCGTCAGGCGGACGGAGCCATCCTGCTTGAGCGGGTCAATCTGGCCGGGCAGGCCATCACGGTGACGGGCTCCGGCGGGCGCAATCTCGTCGGGGCGCTCGGCTTCCGCGGCCGCGCCGAGATCACCGACGCCTCGCGCCTGCGCACCGGCGCGCGCGGCCGGTTTGGAGGACCGATTTCCGCCTCGACAGCGCGCACCGGCGCACCCTGGCGGCTGACCTTCGACGGGCGCGGTCGAGGGCTGTCGATCGGGATGGATGAGATGGACCGGTTGCTGGGCGCGACCCCTCGCCTGCAGCTGACCGGTGCGCTGGACGCGGGCCGGATCGCGGTCGAACGGGCGCAGCTGACCGGGGCGCAGGGCACGGCAGCGGCCCGCGGCCTGATCGAAAGCGACGGCCGCCTGCGTCTGGCCCTGGACTGGAATGCCACCGGGCCTTTCGGCGTCGGCCCCGTGGCCATCGACGGCGCGATGACCGGCCAGGGAGCCCTGACCGGGACCCTCGCAGAGCCGCGCGCCGACCTGACCGCATCCTTCGGCAAGGTCAGCGCCGGGGCCCTGATCCTGACCGACGCCGAGATGCTTCTCAGCTTCCGCCGCGGCCCCGACGCCTCGGACGGGCGGATCGCCCTGACCGCCGGTTCGAACTACGGGCCGGCCCGGGCCAGCGGAAACTTCTTCCTCGGCGGGGACAAGCTGAGGCTGACCGAGGTGGATCTGAACGCGGGCGGGGTGACCGCCCAGGGTGCGATCGACCTGTCGAACAACATCCCCTCCAGTGCGGACCTGACCTTTACCGCCCGGCCGGGTGCCTTCTTGGCATCGGGGACAGCGGACGGCCGCATCCGCCTGACCGACGGTGGCGGGGCCGAGACGGCGATCCTCAATGTGACCGGCCGCAATGTGCGACTGGCCGGGTCGACCTGGGTGGTCCGCACCCTCGACCTGAACGGCCGCGGTACGCTGGAGCGCCTGCCCTTCACGCTGAAGGCCGACGTGGGCGGAGCCACGCCGGTGTCGTTCGACGGCACGGGCGTCTATTCGCGCGCCGGCCCGTCGCAGACGGTGGTTCTCGAAGGCGGCGGTCGCGTGCGCGAAATCGCCTTCACCACCCGCAACCCGGCGGTCATCGCCCTGTCCGGCGACGGACGGGTCGCGCGCGTCGATCTCGGCATCGGCGGCGGCGTGCTGCTCGGCGAGCTGCGCCAGGATTCCCGGGCCGCGATCATCGAGGCCAATCTGACCAGCGTCGACCTCGGCTCGCTGGTCCAGGACATGCGCGGACGGGTCACCGGCCGTCTGTCGCTGCGCGGCGCCGGCGAGGACCTGTCGGGGTCGGCCAACATCACCCTCGACGATATGCGCAGCGTGGACGCTCCACGCGGGATCGCGGTCGACGGCACGCTGAACGCCCTTCTGGTCAACAACACCCTGCGCATCCAGGCGCAGGCCGCTGACGGGGACGCCGTCCGGGCCGCGGCCGATATCACCCTGCCGGTCGAGGCCTCCGCGGCTCCGCTGCGGCTGGCGATTATCCGCACCCGCGACATGTCGGGAGAGATCTCGATCCAGGGCCAGATCCAGCCGATCTGGGACCTGCTGGCCGGCGGCGAACGCTCGCTCTCGGGCCAGGTCAACGCCCGCGCCACCATCGCCGGTTCCATGGCCGAGCCCCGCCTCAACGGAAGACTGGACCTGCAACAGGGCCGTTTCCGGGACAGCGCCACAGGTGTCCTGCTCGACAATGTCGCCCTGGCCAGCCGGTTCGACGACACAACGGGGCTGGTCGAGAGCTTCAGCGCCGTCGACGGCGCAGGCGGGTCGATCAGCGGAAACGGGCGGATCGGCCTGAAGGAGGGCTCCGGCTCCAGCTTCCAGCTGCTGCTGAACCGCTTCCGAATCATCGACAATGACATAGCCGAGGCCAAGGCATCGGGCCTCCTGACCGTGACCCGCGGCACAGAGGGCAACATCACCCTCAGCGGCGAGATGGATATCGACCAGGCGCGCATCCAGGCCAATCCGCCCGGATCGAACGGGATCGTCCGTATGGATGTGATCGAGATCAACCGGCCGGGCGGCGACGTGCCTGAAGAGGAACAGAACCGTCAGCGCGGTCTGCAGTTCGGCCTCGACATCGCCCTGCGCTCGCCCGGTGGCGATGTCCGCGTGATCGGGCGGGGGCTCAACGTCGAGATGAACGTCAACGCCCGCGTGACCGGCACCATCGCCCGACCGACGCTGAGCGGCACAGCCCGTGTGGTGCGCGGTGACTATGATTTCGCCGGCAAACGGTTTGTCTTCGACGAGCGCGGAACCGTGACCCTGTCGACCAACCCGGAGCAGATCCGGTTGAACCTGACCGCCACCCGCGATGACCCGTCCCTGACCGCCACCATCCGCGTCACGGGCACGGCGGCGCGGCCCGAGATCGTCCTGACCTCGACCCCTGCCCTGCCCCAGGACGAAATCCTGTCCCAGGTCCTGTTCGGGCGCTCGGCCTCCCAGTTGTCAGCGTTCGAGGCGGCCCAGCTCGCCGCGGGCGTGGCGGCCCTGGCCGGGGGCGGCGGCTTCGATGTGATCGGAAATCTGAGGGAACTGGCCGGACTGGACCGGCTGTCCTTCGGCGGCGAGGCCTCGAGCCTGACGGTCGCCGGGGGCCGCTACATCACCGATGACGTCTATCTCGAGATCATCGGCGGCGGCGAGAACGGTGCGGCGGTCAATGTCGAATGGCAGGTCCGCCGGAACCTGACAGTGAGTTCGAAATTCGGGGGACAGGGCGACGCCAGCCTGTCGATCCGCTGGCGACGTCAGTCACGCGAGGCGGGCGCCGGTCGCGAGGACCGGCGCCCGAACCCGTGATGGCTGCCTACTGGGCGGCCGCCATGCGGATCCGGTCGAGCGCGCGAGCGCCGCGAATGCCAGCGATGTGCAGCACCAGCTGGACGACCAGGATCACGAACCCGACATAGACCTGCCAGGTCGGCGTCGCGGCCGTTTCCGGCATGCCTTCCTGTCCAGCCATCATCATCCCGAAGACGCCGGACACCAGGCCGAAGGCCACCAGCATGGCGAAGATGATCGGGATGACGATGTTGGGCTTGGCCCACTGCACCAGGCCCAGAACGAGTTGAATGACGCAGAGGCCAATCGCGCTCCACATGGCGATTTGCATCACCGCGCCGCCCATGCCGGCCATTTCCGGCGCATCAGCGGAGGCCTGGGCCATGGCCGCCTCGATCTCGGCGGAGCCGCCGCTCATCAGCATGAAGACACCGACGCCGCCCCAGATCACGCCCAGGAAGATCGCCAGGGCGCTGGCACGGGCGGCACCGATCGCCTCGGCCTCGGTGGTGATCGATGCCGTCGGATTCGACGCCTTGATCCAGTCAGTCATTGGTGGGTTCCTCCCTTGAAGATGATCGAAGCCTAGCCCGCTCGCGCCCAGGGCGAAACCCATGGCTCGCCTTCACCTTTCCGGTCCGGACCGCTAGGGTTCGCCGGTATGCGGATTCTGCCCCCCGACCAGATCGTGCTCGACCATGTCGCAGCGCGCGAAACTGCCATCGTCGGCCGCGCCGTCGACTGGGCCAATGTCAATTCAGGCAGCCGTCACGCCGGTGGTCTGGCCGAGGTGCTGGCCCTGCTGGAAGCCGAGGCGCGCCGCCTGCCGGCCGAGGTCGTGCGCCTTCCGACGCAGGGATCGACGACGGTCGGTGATGATGGCGCGGTACGGGCCGAGGCCCATGCCGACGCCCTGCAGATCACCGCCCGCCCAGACGCCCCGATCCAGGTCGTTCTGACCGGCCACTATGACACCGTCTTCCCGGCCGAGAGCCCGTTCCAGACGGTCGTGACCCGTGCGGACGGCGCGCTGAACGGCCCGGGGATCGCCGACATGAAGGGCGGCATCTCCGTCCTGCTCGCGGCGCTGGAGGCGTTCGAGACCCATCCGGACCGCGCGCGTGTCGGCTGGACCGTGCTGCTCTCGCCCGATGAGGAGATCGGTTCGCCCGCCTCGGCGCCGCTGCTGGCGGCATTGGGCGCGCGCGGCCATGTCGGCATGACCTATGAGCCGGCGCTGGCCGACGGCACCCTCGCAGGCGCGCGCAAGGGCAGCGGCAACTACCACCTGATCGTCACCGGCAAGGCGGCCCACGCCGGCCGGGCCTTCCATGAGGGTGCCAATGCCGTGGCCGGTGCGGCCATGATCGCCGCCCGCCTGCACGCCCTGAACGGCCAGCGCGAGGGCGTGACCGTCAATGTCGCGAAGATCAGCGGCGGCGGCGCCCTCAACGTCGTCGCCGACAATGCCGTCGTTCGTTTCAACGTCCGCGTCCCCGACGCCCAGTCATCGGCCTGGATCGCCGAGACCGTGCGCCAGATTGCGACCGAGCCCCCCTTCCCCGGCCTGACGCTGGACCTGCATGGCGGCATGACCCGTGCGCCCAAGCCGATGGACGCCAGCCAGACGGCCCTGTTCGAGGCCGTGCGCGAGACCGGTGCCCTGCTGGGCCAGCCCATCGCCTGGAAGCCGTCGGGCGGCGTCTGCGAGGGCAACAATCTGCACGCGGCCGGCCTGCCCAATATCGACACCCTCGGCGTCCTCGGCGGCGACATCCATTCGGATCAGGAGTTCGCCTGGCCCGCCAGCTTCGTCGAACGCGCCCAGCTGAGCGCCCTGATCCTGTGCAAGATCGCCTCGGGCGAGATCGACGCGCTGAAACTCAAAGCCCTGCGTCTGGAGACGATGTAACCCCATGCTCGTCGTCCGACCCGCCGGCCCTGCCGACCTCGACTTCCTGCTGGAGCTGGCCATCCTGTCGGGGCCAGGCTTCACCAGCCTGCCCGAAGACCCCGACCAACTGGCCGAACGGCTCGACCTGAGCCGCGACAGCTTCGCCGGCAAGATGGACCCTCAGCACCGCTGGTACACCCTCATGCTGGAGGAGACCGAGACCGGCGACGTCGACGGCATTGGCTCGGTCAAGGCGGCGGTGGGTCTGAACCGGCCCTTCTTCTCCTTCCGCGTGGTGACCAACACCCAGTCTTCGCCCTCGCTCGGCATCAAGCTGGAACAGAAGACGCTGGTGCTGGTCAATGAATGCACCGGCTGGAGCGAGGTCGGCTCCCTGTTCCTCAAGGCCGACCGGCGCAAGGGTGGGGCCGGACGCCTGCTGAGCCAGTCACGCTATATGCTGATCGGGGCCGAGCCGGATCTGTTCGCCGACACGGTGCTGGCCGAACTGCGCGGCGTCTTCACGCCGGACGGCGCCTGCCCGTTCTGGGACCATGTCGCGCACAAATTCTTCCCCATGGATTTCGACGAGGCGGACCGGATGACCGGCTCGACCGACAAGCAGTTCATCCTCGACCTGGCTCCGCGCCACCCGATCTATATGGACCTGCTGCCCGAGCCCGCCCGCGCCGTGATCGGCAAGGTGCATCCGCAGGGCGTGCCCGCCATGGCCCTGCTGGAGAGCGAGGGCTTCCGGCCCAACGGCCTGATCGACATCTTTGACGCCGGTCCGACGGTAACCTGCGGCCGCGACAACATCCGCACCGTGCGCGACGCCCGGAGCCTGAAGGTGGCGGTGGCGCAGGAGGTCGAGGCCGACCTGCCCGCCCTGATCTCGACCGACAGCGTCGGCGGCTTCCGCTCCGTGCGCCAGCGCGCGGTGATCGAGGGCGACGTCGTCACCCTGAACGACGAGACCGCGGACGCGCTGCGGGTCCGGGCGGGCGATACGGTGCGGGTGAAGACGTGAGCGACAGCATGACCCATTTCAAATCCATCGACCCCGCCACCGGCGAGACCGTCTGGGAGGGCACCGCCGCCAGCGCCGCAGAGGTCCAGGCCGCGACCGACCGCGCCCGCGCCGCCTTCCCGGACTGGGCCGACCGCCCGCGTCAGGACCGGATCGACGCCGTCAAACGCTATCAGGCTGTGCTGAAGACCCGCGCCCCGCAGATGGCCGAGGCGATCTCCAGAGAGACCGGCAAGGCTCTCTGGGAGACCACGGCCGAACTCGGCGCCATGGCCGGCAAGGTCGACATCTCGATCCGCGCCTATGACGAACGCACGGGCGAGCGCACGGCCGAGACCGGCTTCGGCCACGCTACCCTGCGTCACCGCGCCCATGGCGTGGCGGCAGTGCTGGGGCCGTTCAACTTCCCCGGCCACCTGCCCAACGGCCACATCGTCCCGGCCCTGCTGGCGGGCGACACGGTGGTGTTCAAGCCGTCCGAAGAGACGCCTTTCATCGGCCAGCTCATGGCCGAAGCCTTCGCCGACGCGGACATGCCCGAGGGCGTGGTCAATGTCGTCCAGGGTGGCCGCGAGACCGGCGCGGCCCTGCTGGACAGCGGCATCGACGCCCTGATGTTCACCG
Source organism: Aquidulcibacter paucihalophilus (assembly GCA_030285985.1). Classification (NCBI taxonomy): domain Bacteria; kingdom Pseudomonadati; phylum Pseudomonadota; class Alphaproteobacteria; order Caulobacterales; family Caulobacteraceae; genus Aquidulcibacter; species Aquidulcibacter paucihalophilus. The sequence continues at coordinate 1,633,080 of CP127384.1, read as the reverse complement.
GCTCGGGCGCGGCGGGCGCGCATTTCCGGCGCAAATTCGCCGATGATCCGCATGTCATCCTGGCGCTGGAGCTGGGCGGAAATAATCCGCTGGTGGTCTGGGACGCCGCCGACGCCGAGGCCGTGGCCGGAATTGTGGTCCAGTCGGCCTTTGTGACGACGGGCCAGCGCTGTTCCTGCGCCCGCCGCCTGATCGTGCCGGACGGGCCGCAGGGCGATGCCATCGTCGAGGCGGTGAACGCCATGGTCGAGCGGCTGATCCTCGCCCCGTGGAATTCGACGCCCGAGCCCTATGCCGGGCCGCTGATCTCGGTGAAGGCGGCGGAAGCCGCGTTGAAGGCGCTGCAGGACCGGATCGACATGGGCGCGAAGGTCATCCGCGCCTCGGGCCCGGTCGGCAATCTGCCGGGGGCCTTTGTCGCCCCCGCCATCATCGACGTCACCGGCATCGCCGTGCCCGACGAAGAGATGTTCGCCCCCTTCCTGGCGGTGACCCGCGTCGGTTCGTTCGAGGCCGCCATCGAGGCCGCCAATGCCACCCGCTACGGCCTGTCCGCCGGTCTGGTCAGCGACGACCCGGCCAACTGGGACCGCTTCATCCGCCGCATCCGCGCGGGCGTCGTGAACTTCAACCGCCCGACCACGGGCGCCGCCGGCGACATGCCCTTCGGTGGCCTCGGGGCCAGCGGCAATCACCGGCCGTCGGCCTACTATGCCGCCGACTACTGCGCCTATCCGGTGGCCAGTTTCGAGGCGAGTGCGGTGAAGAACATCGAAAGCGAGATCAAGGGCTTGAAGACGTGACCTCAGCTGTTGAAGCCAACGCTGACGGCCTGATCGGGCCGACGCACTCCTATGCAGGCCTGTCGCCGGGCAACCTCGCGTCCAGCCTGAACAAGGGCGAAGCCTCAAACCCGCGCGCGGCGGTGCTACAGGGTCTCGACAAGATGAAGACCCTGGCCGACCTCGGCCTGCCGCAATACGTCCTGCCGCCGCATGAGCGGCCGAATATCCCCTTCCTGCGCAGCCTCGGTTTCACGGGCTCCGACGCCCGGGTGCTGGAACAGGCGTGGAAGGACGCGCCGTCCTTCGCCGCCGCCGCCTGTTCTGCCTCGCCCATGTGGGCCGCCAATGCCGCTACGGTGACGCCCAGCGCCGACAGCGCCGACGGCCGGGTGCATTTCACCCCGGCCAATCTGGTCACCAACCTGCACCGCTCGCTGGAGCACGAACAGACGAAGCGGTCGCTGGACGCCCTTTTCCCCGATCCCGACCGTTTCGCGGTGCATGACGCCCTGCCCTCTGTCGCCCACCTCGCCGACGAGGGCGCGGCCAATCACGTTCGCCTTTGCGCCGACCATGGCGAGCCGGGGGTCAATCTGCTGGTCTGGGGCCGCGAGGCCTTCGAGCCCTGGGCCGACGCCTTCCCGGCCCGCCAGACGCGCGAGGCCTCGCAGGCCGTCGCGAGCCGTCATGGCGCGTCCGGCGCGGTGCTGGCCCGCCAGTCGCGGGCGGCCATCGCCGGCGGCACCTTCCACAATGACGTGGTCTGCGTCGGGGCGCTGGAGACGCTGTTCTTCCACGAGCTGGCCTTCGAGGACACGGCCGGCACGAAGGCCGCCATCCGCGCCGCCGCCGGAGACCGGTTCGAGCCGATCTTCGTCGAGGTGTACTCCGCGGACCTGCCCCTGGCCGACGCCATCTCCAGCTATCTGTTCAACTCCATGCTGGTGCGGATTCCCGGCGAGGACCGCCTGACCCTGATCTGCCCGACCGAGACCCGGGACAACCCGCGCAGCCATGCGGTGGCCGAGCGGCTGGCCGCCTCGAACGGGCCCATCGGCAAGGTCGAATACGTCGATGTACGCCAGTCGATGCGCAACGGCGGCGGGCCGGCCTGCCTGCGCCTGCGGGTGGTGCTGACCGAGGCCGAACAGGCGGCGGCCAACCCGGCCATGCGGCTGACCGACGACCTGCACGGCAGGCTGTCGGTCTGGGGTGCCAGACACTACCGCGACCGGCTGACGGCCGCCGACCTGGCCGATCCCGCCCTGCTGGAAGAGAGCCGCGTCGCACTGGACGAACTGACCGGCCTGCTCGACCTCGGCGGTGGCTTCTATCCCTTCCAGCGGGGCTGACTCGCATGGCCGTCGTTCTGCGCAGGGCCGTCGAGGCGGACGCCGGGGAGCTCCTGACGCTGCAGCGGGCCGCCTATGTGACCACGGCCCAGTTGTATCGCGACCCGTTCCTGCCGCCCCTCCTGGAAACCCTGGACCAGGTCGCCGAGGCTATCCGGTCGGAGATCGTCCTGGCGGCGGTCGACGGGCATCGCATTGTCGGATCTGCCCGGATCCGCATCGAAGGCTCCGTGGGTCATATGGGGCGGCTGGTGGTCGCGCCGGACCGCGAGGGTACGGGGTTCGGCGTCCGCCTGATCAAGGCGGTACAGGAGCATGCGCCGCCGTCCGTGCGCCGCTTCGAGCTGTTCACCGGTGCCAAGAGCGAGCGCCATATCGCCCTGTACTGGCTGCTCGGATTCGAGGAGTTTGAGCGGCGATGGTCGGACGAGGGTATCGAACTCGTCTACATGGCCAGAGAGCGGACCTAGGCCGGATTTCAGGGCGTTCAGGAGCGAGACCCGTGGCCGACTTCACGCACCGCACTGCCACCGAGGTCGATATTCCGGCGCTGGTCGCCCTTGTGGACCGGTCGATCTCCGGGCCGCTGGCCGCCTTCCTGACACCGGACCAGATCGCCGCCAGCCGAAAGCTGATGGGGATCGACAGCCAGATCATCGCCGACCGGACCTATGTCCTCGTCGAGGCTGACGGCGAACTCGCGGGCTGCGGCGGCTGGAGCGGGCGGATCACCGAGTACGGCGGCGACCACACACCCGGACGGAAGCCTGCCCCCCTCACGCCCGGCGTCGACGCCGCCCGCATCCGCGCCATGTACACCGCCCCCGAGTTCGTCCGCCGGGGCATCGGCCGGCTGATCCTCGACCTGTGCGAGGCCGCCGCCCGGGCCGCGGGCTATGACCGCGCCGAACTGGTCGCGACGATGGGTGGTGAGCCTCTGTACCTCGCCGCGGGATATCGCGAGATCGAACGGTTCGAGGACGACCGCGGCGGCGCGCCCGTGCCGCTGGTCAGAATGGGCAAACGGCTGGATGATGCCCCGCGATAAAGGGGAGCAGGGCTTGCTGATTTCCAACCCATGGCTGCTGGCCGGCGGCGCGCTCAGCGCGGCGGCATCGCTAACCCATCTGGCCATCATCATCGGCGGGCCGCGCTGGTACGCCTTCTTTGGTGCCGGCAAGCGTATGGTTCGACTGGCCGAGCAGGGTGCGGCGTCGGCCACGCTGATCACCCTCGGCATCGCGGCGGTGCTGGCGGTCTGGTCGGCCTACGCCCTGTCAGGGGCCGGCCGGTTGCCGCCCCTCCCCCTGCTTCGCCCCGCCCTTGTCGCGATCAGCGCCGTCTACCTGATCCGCGCCGTGGTGTTTGTGCCGGTTGTGATGATCCGGACCGGCCGCGCCTACGCCTTTGCATGGATCAGTTCGGCATTCGTGCTGGTCTTCGGCCTGACCTATGCCATCGGAACCCTGACCGCATGGAGGACCCTGCCATGACCCCCGCCCGGCGCCTGCGCAACATCATCGGCGGGTCGGCCGGCAATCTGGTCGAGTGGTTCGACTGGTTCGCCTATGCCGCCTTCACCGTCTATTTCGCCCCGATCTTCTTCCCCGAGGGCGACAGCACCGCCCAGCTGCTCAGCGCGGCAGCGGTCTTCGCCGTCGGCTTCCTGATGCGGCCCGTGGGGGCCTGGGTCATGGGCGTCTATTCGGACCGCAAGGGGCGCAAGGCGGGCCTGACCCTGTCCGTCACCCTGATGTGCACCGGCAGCCTGATCATCGCCTGCACGCCCGGCTATGGGAGTATCGGCCTGGCCGCCCCTGCCCTGCTGCTGTTCGCCCGCATGCTGCAGGGTCTCAGCGTGGGCGGCGAGTACGGCTCTTCGGCCACCTATCTGTCGGAGATGGCCACGGCGAAGCATCGCGGCTTCTGGTCCAGTTTCCAGTATGTGACCCTGATTTCCGGGCAACTTCTGGCCCTGCTGCTGCTGATCGTGCTGCAGAAGACCATGGCCGAAGGCGATCTGGCGGCCTGGGGCTGGCGCATTCCATTCTTCGTCGGCGCGGCGCTGGCTGTGGTCGTCTTCTGGCTGCGGCGGCGGCTGGACGAGACCTCCGCCTTCATCGCCACCGATGCGAACGAGGCACCGAAATCCAGCGCCCTGCTGCTGATCCTGAAGCATCCGAAGGAGGCGCTGATGGTGCTCGGCCTGACGGCGGGCGGGACGATCGCCTTCTATACCTACACGACCTACCTGCAGAAATTCCTCGTCAATACGAGCGGCTTCTCCAAGGCGACGGCGACCGAGGTCAGCGCCGCGGCCCTGTTCGTCTTCATGCTGTTGCAGCCGGCCGTGGGGGCCCTGTCGGACCGGGTTGGACGGCGGCCGGTGATGATCGCCTTCGGCGTGGCGGGTGTGCTGTTCACCGTGCCGATCATGACCGCGCTCTCGGGTGTCGAAAGCCCCTTCATGGCCTTCCTGCTGGCCATGGCGGCCCTGATCATCGTCAGCGGTTACACCTCGATCAACGCCGTGGTGAAGGCGGAGCTGTTCCCGGCCCATATCCGCGCGCTGGGCGTCGCCCTGCCCTATGCCATCGCCAACGCCCTGTTCGGCGGCACGGCGGAATACGCCGCCCTCTGGTTCAAGGGCGAAGGGATGGAGAGCGTCTATTTCTGGTACGTCACCGGCCTGATCGGCGTGTCGCTACTGACCTACATCCGGATGCGAGACACGGGCCGCAACAGCCTGATTACACACGACTAGCGCAGAGTCATGCCCTTCATCAGGGTATCGACCACATTGTCGGCGGTCAGGGCCATGGTCGATCGGCCGGCGATCAAGACCTGAATCCTGGGCTGATCGAGAACGCAGACGGCGTCACCGGCAAGCGCCGCGATATCGTCCCGGTGAATGCAGACCACGGCCGCCTCGCCGTTCGCCGTCGCCTTGCGCGATCGCCGGATATTGGACGCGCGCCCCGCGGCGTCGATCCCGGGCCACCAGGTTTCGAGCTGGCCCGCCAGGAAGGCGTCGGGCGAGATGGCGCCTGCCTGGCCCAGAATGACGAGCCCCGCCTGCCCGGACGTATCCGCGGGCCCGCCCTCCCGCGAGGGGGCCTGGCAGTCGAAGTCGAGGGCGAGTTGCGCCGGCGTGTCGGCCGGCGACCCGGTCAGACGGCAGTCCGTGATCGAGCCCGGGATTGTCAGAACCCGGCCGTCGGCCAGCGTGCGGTTACGGGACTGGGCCTGGGCATCGTCGGCAATGACCAGGGCGACCGCGACGGCCGCAGTGAACAACATGACAGACTTCATGGCGTGCCTCCTCCGGGAAGCCTCCATCTTCGCCGCCGGGTGCCTCACCACAAGCGGCGGACGCCGCGAATCAGGTTCAGTCAGGCCGCGAACCGGCCGCCGCGCGCCGCATAGGCCTGGGTCCCGCGCGTGAAAACCCGGTCGGTCGGCAGGATCGCGTCGATGGCGATGGCGTCGGCCCCCTTCAGTCGCTCGTAGATGGGGCCAAAATCCTTCAACGTCTCGGCCTTCAGCTGTTCGATGGTGTCGATGACGAAATAGACCTGCTGGAAGTCGTCGATCCGGTAGAGGGTCTTCATCACACGCTCGAGATCAAAGCCGAGGCGGTTTGGAGACGCATCCTCGAGGGAGAAGACACTCTCGGTCGCGGAAGACACGATGCCGGCCCCGTAGATGCGGAGCCCGTTCGTGTCCTGCATCAGGCCGAACTCCACGGTGTACCAATACAGCCGGGCGAGGTTCTGGAGCACGCCCAGCGAGGCCGCGCGCTGACCGCCCTTGCCGTAGGCCTCCATATAGTCGGCGAAGTCGGGGTCAGAGAGCATCGGAACGTGGCCGAAAACATCATGGAAGATGTCGGGCTCCTGGAGATAGTCGAGCTGGTCGGGCTTGCGGATGAACTGGCCCGAGGGGAAGCGGCGGTTGGCCAGATGGTCGAAGAACACGTCATCGGGCACCAGGCCCGGCACGCAGACAACGGTCCAGCCGGTCAGGGCCCGGAGCTTGGGGTTCATCACCGCGAAATCCGGGATGCCGCCGGTGTTGAGGTCCAGGGCGGTCAGCCCCTTGAGGAAGACATCCGCAGCCCGGCCGGGCAGGATTTTCATCTGTCGGGCGTAAAGGGTGTCCCAGGTCCGGTGCTCAACCTCGGTATAGGCGGCCCAGTCCTGCGGGATCGTCCAGTCGGCCGCGGCACCTTCCGGGGGCGCGTCGAACACATGTTCGAAGTCGGACATGGACCTGCTCCTGCAACCTGCGGGCTCTCAAAGGCCCTTGCTCCCAATCTAGGCCCCTCGCGCCGCACGCGCCAGAGTCGGCCTAGTGAATGGCGTGGGCCCGGGGCGCGTGGCGGCCCCGGGAGTCGACCGTGAACCAGCGCGTCTCGGCTTCACGCGTAAGCGCAGACAGCTCCGGATCCTGCTCCAGCGCCGCTTCGGCCGCATAGGCGATGAAGCCGCCGTCCGGGCCGATGGCGAGGACCTGGTAGAAGGGCTGATCCGGGGTGACCTCGCCCGTTTCGCCGGGCAGGCCGGCGTAGGAGGCATCGATGTCGATCACCACGCCGCGAAAGGCGGCGTCGCGGTGACGAACGATCTGGCCGAGCCCGAATTTTGCAACGGTTTCCTGGGTCATGGCGAGAGAGTGCCTGACCGAACCTGAGCCTCGTCTGCAGCATGCTGTTCATTTTCGCGACAGACACGCTTGGCGTGGAGCACTGCACAGTCCTAGAGTGTCTGGGACGGGCGCCGCTTCGGACCGCCCACCATGAAAGTTCGGCCCATGCCGGAGACCGACGGCGCGCCGCCACGGCGTGACGACCGGTCCCAGCCCCGAAGGTCCGATGGGCAGCGCGCCGCGAACGGTGCCGCCGGGGACCCAGGAGCGTCAGGTCGCGATGCGCCGCTCTATGGCGCGCTCGATCTCGGGACCAACAACTGCCGGCTGCTGATTGCAAAGCCGGCGCGAGACGGCTTTCGCGTCGTCGATTCCTTCAGCCGCATCGTGCGTCTGGGCGAAGGCCTGTCACGGACCGGCCGGCTGGATGACGCAGCCATGGACCGGGCCTATGAGGCCCTGATGCTGTGCGGCGAACGGGTCGCAAAAAAGGGCGTCGACTCCTCGCGCCTCATGGCGGTGGCCACCCAGGCCTGTCGTCAGGCCGAAAACGGTCCTGCCTTCATTGAACGCGTGCGCGTGGGCACCGGCCTCAAACTGCGGATCATCGACCCGGTCGAGGAGGCCCGCCTTGCCGTGCGCGGCTGCCTGAACCTTTTCGACAACTCGGCCGAGGCGGTGCTGGTGGTCGATGTCGGCGGCGGATCGACCGAGCTGAACTGGCTCTCGAAACGCGGCGACAGCTTCGTGCTGGAGGGCTGGATGTCAGCGCCAGTGGGGGTCGTCACGCTCGCCGAGCGCCATCCGGAGCCCGATGGCGGCCTTGAGGACTGGTATGAGGCCATGGTCGTCGACATGGGCGTCGCGATCGCAGAGGCACCGGTCAATCCCGCATTGAGAGAGCTGTTTGTGAGCGGTCGTGCCCACATGGTCGGCACTTCGGGGGCCATCACCAGTCTGGCGGGGATTCACCTGGGTCTGCGCCGCTATCAGCGCAATCTGGTGGATGGTCTCTGGATGACCCGGCGCGACTGCGAGGCTGCCGCCGACACCCTGAAGCGCCTGGGTGCCGCCGGTCGCGCAGCAGAGCCCTGCATCGGTCCGGATCGCGCCGACCTGGTCCTGGCCGGCGCCGCCATCATGGAAGCCGTCCAGCGTGCCTGGCCCTCGGAACGGGTCCGTGTTGCCGACCGCGGCCTGCGCGAAGGCCTGCTGCTGCAGCAGATGCGTGAGGACCGGAAACCGAACCGGAGACGCCGCCGGGGCCGATCCTAGTTCGTGACCTGAACCGGCAAGCTGATGTCGCAGACCGAGAAGTCCGCCCCGCGAGCAGTGCGGGTTTGGTCCACCATGGCCCGGAACCTCGGAGAATCCGTCGCCAGCACCTGCACGCCCGGCCGCTCGGCCTCCGCGATGTCGGCCGCGATCCGCACCCGCGTCATCCGGTCCGGCTCGGCCGTGACCATGCCGTTGTCACCGTCGCCGACCCGCAGGGACCGCACGACGTCGAGGCCCGACACCGTCATGCCCCAGATGGAGTAGCGCTTGTCCAGCGCCGGATAGGCCTGGCGCATCAGGAAGAACTGGCTGTTGGCGGTGTCATTGCCTTCGTCGCGGGCCATGCCCGCCACACCGGGGCAATACAGGCCCCAGCCGTGCACCTTGCCGTCGCCGGTCAGGGCAAAGGCCGCGTCAGGCTGGGTCTGGACCGGCAGGGAACGGAAGAAGCCGATCCGAGCACCCGACGGTTCGGCGACGGCGGCGAACGGCATGGCGCTGTCGCGGCGGAAGGTGAACTCGCCCTTCAGGTCGGGATAGGGGCTCTGGCCCTCGCCATTGCCCAAGGGGTCGCCCGTCTGGGCCATGAACCAGTCGATGACCCGATGCCACGGCACATTGTCATAGAAGCCCCGGCGCGCGAGCAGCCTGATCCGCTCAACATGCAGGGGCGCCACTTCCGGCACCAGCTCCACCAGAATGCGGCCGCGCGTCGTGTCGATCACCAGCAGGTTTTCCGCGGGGACCGCGCGCCATTCCGGAAGGACCACGGTCGTCGCCGGAGCTGGCGGCGGGGGCGGCAGGCCGCCGACCTCCTGCGCCAGCGCGGATCCGGCGATCAGGACGGACAGGGCCGCGAGGCCGGCTATGGTCTTCACGGCAACCTCCCCTGGGCGGATCATCCGCCCGTGACCTCGGCAATCGGCTGAATATCGCACACGGTGAAGCGCGCGCCACGTTCGGTCCGCACCTGTTCCACCATGGCGGTGAAGGCCGGGCTGGACGTCGTTCTGACCCGGACAACGGGGCGCTGCCGTTCCGGCAGGGCGGCAGCGGTGCGGGCGCGGGTCATCAGATCGGGATCCTCGACCCGGCCATTGGCGGCCTCGGCGCCCGGCTTGAGCGCCCGGACCACATCCAGTCCGGCCAGGACACGACCGAACGGCGCATAGAGGCCATTCAGGCTCTCATTGCTTCCGGTCATGATGAAGAACTGACTGTTGGCGCTGTGCGGGTCCTGATTGCGCGCCATACCCAGAACGCCCGGGCAGAACAGGGCCTGCGCCGCGGTCTTGAAGTCGGCCGTGACCATCATCTGGGCGTCGGGCTGGGTGAAGACCGGCATGGACCCGGCAAAGCCCAGCAGTCCCGCCTGACCCGTAGCCACGTTCACAAACCCCAGATCACGGCCGCGCCGGAACTGGAACTCGCCATCAATATCCGGCAGTTCGCTGCCACCCTCTCCGGTCCCCAGCGGGTCGCCGGTCTGGGCCATGAAGTCCGAGATGACCCGGTGGAACTTCAACCCGTCATAGAAGCCCTGGTCGGCCAGGGTGCGGATACGCTCGACAGACAGGGGTGCCATCCGCGGCTCAAGCTCGATCAGGATGCGGCCCTTGGCCGTGTCGATGATGAGCAGGTTCTCGGGCGCGATGGTGCGCCATTCCGGCGACGCCGTCTGGGCCACGACAGGGCCTGACGCAGCGAGAACTGCCGTCGAAAGCGCGGCGGCGATGGCGATCTTGACGTTCATTCTAACCCTTGACCTTGGCCCGCACCATTTCGGCGACGGCGGGGCTGACGAAACTGTCGATCGCACCGTCGAGCCGGGCGATCTCCTTGACGAGACGCGAGGCGATGGCCTGGTGCCGTGGATCGGCCATCAGGAAGACCGTCTCGATGTCGGCATTGAGGCGCTGGTTCATCGCCGTCATCTGGAACTCGTATTCGAAGTCGGCGACGGCGCGGAGTCCCCGCACGATGATGCCGGCGTCGAGTTCCTCGGCGAAATGCATCAGCAGACTGGCAAAGGGCCGCACCTCGACCTTCGGCCCCAGGTGGGCGACCTCGGCCCGGACCATCTCGACCCGCTGATCGGTCGTGAACATCGGGCCCTTCTCATCATTACGGGCGACGCCGATGACCAGCCGGTCGACCAGCTTCACCGCACGCCCGATGATGTCCATATGCCCGTTGGTGACGGGGTCGAACGTGCCCGGATACAGGCCGATGCGCATCACTTTCCTCCCCGTCTCTTCCTTGGTTTAGCAGGCACCAAACGGCTGGCCTAGAGTGGCTGGACCGGGTTCGAGGCCCAGGCGTGCTGCAGCCGCTCGATCAGGCCCGCCGGTGATGGGAAGGCCTGATCGCCGATCGCCGCGATGGCGCAGGCCGGGGTGGCGCTATTGCAGAGGAAGGCTGCATCGAAGCGGGCGAGATCACCGGCCGGAACCGGTGCCGTGCGCCCGGTCAGGCCGACACCGGCCAGACCCTCGTGAACCAGGGCCTGTGCCACGCCTGCCAACATCGCGGCCTGGGGCCAGACGACCTCGTCACCGCAAACAAAGCCGATGTTCCACAGACTGCCCTCCGAAATCCGGCCCTCACCATCCACGAACAGGGCGTCGTCAAATCCGGCGGCCCGCGCCGCGCGGCGGGCGCGGATCAGGCCGAAGGTGGCGACATGCTTCAGCTGCGCCGCCTCCCGCACATAGGGCTGGAGTTGCAGGCGCGGGCGGTCGGCGAGCGGCGGCGGCGGCGGCGACACAGCGATCATGACGCGCGGCGTGCCTTGCCAGTCCGGCGTCCGCGGGCTGACGTCTGGCGAGAACAGACTGGCCCGCAGCCAGCAGTCTTCCCGGCCCGCGACGGCGTTCCGAATGAAGTCCCGCAGCCGGAACTTCCCGACAGCCTCGCCGAACAGTTCAACCGCCTCGGCCTCCAGCCGCGCCAGATGCAGGTCGAGGCCGCGAACGCCACCCTGCTCCACCCGGAACGAGGTGTAGGCGCCGTAGTTGATCAGGGCGACATGCGCGAGGTCGCCGGGTGTAGCCGGCGCGCCGTCGACACTCAGTTCAACGGCGCCCGCCACGGATCAGGCTTCGCCGTCCCCGGTGCCCGGCTCAATACCTTCACCTTCGACCGGATCCCCATCGCCACCGCTGTCAGGCAGCCGCTCGACCGAGACGACCTTTTCGCCGTCGGCAGTGCGGAAGATGGTGACGCCCTGGCTGGACCGGCCGACGATGCGGACCTGGCCGACCGGGGTGCGGATCATCTGGCCACCCGAGGTCACCAGCAACAGTTCGTCGCTGTCCTCAACCGGGAAGGAGGCCGCCAGGCGCGTGCCCGCCCGACCGCCCAGACCGTGGGCCGTAAGCCCCTGCCCGCCCCGGCCCGTCCGCCGGTACTCATAGGCCGAGGAGCGTTTGCCGAAGCCGGTCTCGGTGACCGTGAGGATGAACTGTTCGGCGGCCCCCAGCTCGGCGATCCGCTCGGTCGAGAGGATGGCTTCACCCGCGGCTTCGTCGCCCTCGTCATCGGCCGCCACGACCGGTTCGTCCTCGGCCCCGTCCGCCGCCCGGCGCATGGCCGAGGCGTGTTTGACATAGGCGGCCCGTTCGTCCGGCGTCGCGTCGACCCGGCCCAGCACGGCCATGGAGATGACTTCGTCGTCCTTCTGCAGACGGACGCCGCGGACGCCGGTCGAGTCCCGGCCCTTGAAGACCCGGACATCGTCGGCCTTGAAGCGGATCGCGCGGCCCAGGGCGGTCGTCAGCATGACGTCGTCCTCGGCGGTGCACAGGGCGACCCCGACCATGTGGTCGCCGTCCTCCAGCTTCATGGCGATCTTGCCGGCCCGGTTGACGGTGGCGAAGTCGCTGAGCTTGTTCCGCCGCACGTCGCCGGACTTGGTCGCGAACATGATGTCGTAATCGCCCCACTCCGCCTCGTTCTCAGGCAGGGGCAGGACGTTCATGATGCTGTCGCCCGGCTCGATGGGCAGCAGATTGACGAAGGCCTTGCCGCGTGACTGGGGATTGCCCAGCGGCAGGCGCCAGGTCTTCAGCTTGTAGGCCTTGCCGTTGGTGGCGAAGAACAGCACCGGCGTGTGGGTCGAGGCCGAGAAGACGCCGACGACGGCGTCGTCCTCCTTCATCGCCACGCCCGAGCGGCCCTTGCCGCCGCGATGCTGGGTCCGATAGGCGTTCAGGGCGACGCGCTTGACGTAGCCGCCATGGGTGACGGTAACGACCATGTCCTCGCGCGGGATCAGGTCCTCGTCTTCCAGCTCATAGTCGCCCTCGCCGATCAGGGTCCGCCGCGGAACTGCGAACTCCCCGCGCACGACCAGCAGGTCCTCGCGGATGACGGCCAGGATGTTGGCGCGGTCGCTCAGCAGGGTCAGGTGGCCCTGGATGGTGTCGGCCAGGCCGCGGGCCTCGCCGAAGATGTCGTCGCGGCCGAGGCCGGTCAGGCGGCTGAGGGTCAGGCCCAGGATGGCGCGGGCCTGTTCGTCGGTCAGGTTCAGCTTGTCGCCGTCGACCAGCATGGAGCGCGGGTCGGCGATCAGCTCGATGAGGGCGATCATGTCGCCCACCGGCCAGCTCTTGGCCTGCAGCCGCTCGCGCGCCTCGGCCGGATCGGCCGAGCTGCGGATGATGTGAATGACCTCATCGATATTGGCCACGGCCACGGCCAGACCGACCAGCACATGGCCGCGGTCACGGGCCTTGGCCAGTTCGAACTTGATGCGGCGGACGACCACTTCCTCGCGGAATTCGAGGAAGGCCTCCAGCAGCTGGCGCAGACCCATCTGGATCGGGCGGCCATGGTTCAGCGCCAGCATGTTGACGCCGAACGAGCTCTGCATGGCGGTGAAGCGCCACAGCTGGTTCAGGACCACATCGGCCGAGGCGTCGCGCTTCAGCTCGATGACCATCCGCATGCCGTCGCGGTCGGATTCGTCGCGGACATCGGAAATGCCCTCGATCCGCTTCTCGCGGACCATTTCAACGATGCGCTCGATCAGGGTTTGTTTGTTGACCTGATAGGGCAGCTGGGTGACGACGATGGCCTCGCGGTCCTTCCGGATCGTCTCGATCGTCGCCTGGCCGCGCACCACGACCGAGCCGCGGCCGTCGCGCAGGGCGTTACGGGGCGCCGTCCGGCCCATGATCTCACCGCCGGTCGGGAAGTCGGGACCGGGAACGATGTCGAGCAGGGCGTCGTCGCTGATGTTCGGGTCGTCCAGCAGGGCGACGCAGGCGTCGATGATCTCGCCCAGGTTATGCGGCGGGATGTTGGTGGCCATGCCGACGGCAATGCCGCCCGCGCCATTGACCAGCAGGTTGGGGATCCGCGCCGGCAGGACGACGGGCTCCAGTTCCTTCTCGTCGTAGTTCGGCTGGAAATCGACCGTGTCCTTGTCGATGTCCGTCAGCAGGGCCGAGGCCGCCGGGGCCATCCGGGCCTCGGTGTAACGCATCGAGGCCGGCATATCGCCGTCAACCGAGCCGAAATTGCCCTGGCCATCGACCAGCATCAAACCCATGGAGAACGGCTGGGCCATGCGCACCAGCGCCATATAGACCGAGGCGTCGCCGTGCGGGTGGAAGCGGCCGAGCACGTCGCCGACGACGCGGGCGCATTTCGAATAGGGCCGGTCCGGGGTCATCTTCAGGTCGTGCATCGAATACAGGATGCGGCGGTGCACGGGCTTCAGCCCGTCACGCGCGTCCGGCAGGGCGCGGCTCACGATCACGCTCATGGCGTAGTCGAGATACGAGCGTCTCAGCTCGTCTTCGATGGTGATGGTGGAGATGTCGCCGCCGCCGCCCGAAGCCGGGGGCAGTGCGTCGTTATAGCTGTCGTCAGTCAAGGAAATCAGGCTTTAAATGGCCGGAATCGGAACGTGATCCGCGAACCGGTTTTCTAGCATCCGGGGACTGCCGTGGCAAAGCGGCGCCACGCCCCCCAGCCCCGCCCGGACAAGGACACCGACCATGCGCGCCACCCTCGCCCTTCTGCCTCTCGCCGCCGCCCTCTCGGGCTGTATCAGCGTCACCGCCAATGACGTGTCCGTCACGCCGCCACGCGCCGCGCCAGGCGCTTTCGGCGAGGCGTCCCTGATCAATGCCTCGGGCACCCGGATCGGGCGGGCGGTCCTCACCCAGGGGGCCACGGGCCTGCTGATCCGGATCGAGGCTGATGGCCTGGCGCCGGGATGGCACGGCGTGCACATCCACGCGACGGGCCAGTGCGAGACGCCCTTCACTTCGGCCGGAGCCCACGTCAATCATGGGGATCCGCAAGCGCCTCACGGCCTGCTGAACGCAGGTGGGCCCGACGACGGCGACCTGCCCAATATCTTCGCCGACGCCGGCGGTCGGGTGAACGTCGAGGTCTTCACCACCCGCGCCCGCATCGCCTCCGAGGGTCCCGGCCAGTGGTTGTGGGACTCGGACGGCTCGTCCCTGGTCATCCACGCCAATGCCGACGATCACACCAGCCAACCCATCGGCGGTGCCGGAGCCCGGGTCGCCTGCGGGGTGATGGCGGCGGGCTAGGCTAGTCGGCCAGCGGCCGCGTCAGATCGAACTCGACCCGCAGATATCGGTTCGGGCGGCGGAGCTCATAGGCATAGATCCGGCCCGGATGGACCTCGACCGCCCAGACATTGGTGGTCGAGACCGAGGCGTTGCCGGCATTGAACAGCTCGATGGAGAATTCATCGACCGGGAATTCCTGCCGGTTCGCCGTCCCGGCCGAGGTCGTGTCGCCGCCATACCAGTGCAGGCCGTCCGGATTGCCCTGCGGGTCGCGGTGATCGTGTTTCAGGGTCAGGCCGCCGTCTTCATTGCGGCTGATCACCCAGGTCCGGGACCTGTCCTCGCCGACCCAGAATGGAATGCGGACCTCATCGGCCGAACAGTCGCGCACATGCATGATCAGGCGGGACCGGGCAAAATCGGCGTCAGCGGCGTCCGAGGTCACCACCCGCCCCTCGAATCGCTGGCCGCACAGGCCATTGAGACTGGCCATGAAGGCGTCCTGCTGCGGCGCGGCCGCAGGCACGGTGGCGCAGGCTGACAGGGCGAAGGCGGCGGCGGCGAGAGCGACGATCTGTTTCATTTGCCGAGCCTAGCCCGAACAAAGGGGCTCGCCTAATCTGACGCCATGGCCGACACCGTGACGCTTCGCCTCATCATCGACGATCCTGTTCCGGGCGTGCGCTACAGCCTGCAGAAGGACGACATGCCGTTCGAGCCCCGCACCGCCGGCGAAGGCCCGCTGGTGTTCGAGGTTCCGATCACCCTGCAGCCCGACGGCCGGATGACCGGACCCTTTGTTCGGCGGGAAGGCCATGCCCGTCGCTTCGTCTACATCCGCATCGGCACTTCGGCGGGGGACCATGACGCGGCCTGGAGCCGGCGCGCCAAGATCGACATCCACGACATCCCGAGCTCCCTGCTGGCCCCCGACGCCCTGCTGGAGGTCCATCTTCCGGGGCGCGGCAAAGACGGTTCCCCCGCCTGCGCCACGGTGCGTCCGGTCATCGGATGGCGGCCTGTCTGACCGGCGTTGACTTTGGAGCGCGCCTGAGTATGTTCCGCGCCTCTCATTTCAGCGGCTTTCGCCGTCGCAAAGGTAATTCCGATGGCCAAGCCGGCTTCAATCAAGATCCGCCTGAACTCGTCCGCCGACACCGGCTTCTTCTATGTCACCAAGAAGAACGCCCGGACCATGACCGAGAAAATGGTCGTCAAGAAATACGACCCCGTCGTGCGCAAGCACGTCGAGTTCAAGGAAGGCAAGATCAAGTAAGGCTCACGCCCTGCTGGTTTTCAGAACGCCCGGTGGAAACACCGGGCGTTTTTGTTTGTGCGGCGATGCGGTCATCGCTGGCGTGCTAGGTTGCTGGAATGACTGATCCGACGGACGACCTGCCGCCCGAAAGCCCCGTCCAGCGGGCGCTGCGCCTGAAGAAGGCGGCAATCGAGGCTCGCGAGAAGCCGCCGCGCGGCGGCCGTTTCCAGCGCGAACAGGCCGCGCGAATCGCGACCGGCAAGTCCAAGCCTTGGATGAGCCGTTAGAAGCCCTCAGGCCGCCCGGGCGATGACCTGGTTCCGGCCCCGGGCCTTGGCTTCATAGACACCCTCGTCGGCTCGCTTGAGCAGGGCATCCGGCGTGTCATGGGGGCCGGTGCTGGCGGCGACGCCGACCGAGACGGTGACGGTCAGGGCCTCGGTGCCGCTCATGATCGGGAAGGGCTGGGCGCCGACGTCGCGACGGATTCGGTCGGCGACCTGGGCCGCGTCCTCAAGGCTCGCGCCCGGCATCACCACCACGAATTCCTCGCCACCGAGACGGCACGGCAGGTCGATGGCACGGACATTGGTGGCCAGACGCACGGCGAACTCGCGCAGGACCTCATCGCCGGCGTCGTGTCCGAAGCCGTCGTTGACCAGCTTGAAATGGTCGATGTCCATGACGAGCACAGCCACGCCTTCGCCGCCCTGCCCGGCCCGGCTCATCAGGGCCTGGAGCTGGCCCGCCATGTAGCGGCGGTTGTGCAGGCCGGTCAGGGCGTCCGTGACCGCCATCTCGAGGCTGTAGTCCAGCTTCTGCTTGAGGAAGTCGGCATAGCGCTTGCGCTTGATCTGGGTGCGCGCGCGCGCCTCCAGCTCCTCCGGATCGACCGGGCGCGGCAGGATGTCGTTGACGCCGAGTTCCAGGGCCTTGAGCAGGCGCGGACGATCCGCGGGATCGACCACCGCCAGAATGGGAATTCGTCGCGACGTCTCGGTCGAACGGGTCTGGGCCACGAACCTCAGGCCGTCGAAATCCGGGCTGGAGACGTTGACGATCATCAGATCAACGGGCCCGCGCGCGGCGATCAGGGCCGTGGCCGGGTCGCTTTCGACCGTGGGGCGATGCTCGCCCGCCAGATGCTCGACCATCTTCTGCGCCTGACGCCCGTTGTCGTCGACAATCAGGATACGCCCGCCGGAGCCGCGCAGACGGCCGGCGCCGTCGGTGTCGACGCCCATCCGGCGACCGCTCTCCTCGCGCTCGCGCAGCTCGTCCATCACCGACTTAAGCCGCAGCAGGGAGCGCACCCGGGCGAACAGAATGACGTCGTCGATCGGCTTGGTGACGAAATCGTCGGCGCCGGCGTCGAGCCCCTTGAGCTTGTCCTCGCGGCCGTCCAGCGCCGTCACCAGGACGACGGGGATGTGCCGGGTCACGGGATCGGCCTTCAGCCGACGGCAGGTCTCGAACCCGTCCATGCCGGGCATCATCACGTCGAGCAGGATGATGTCCGGGCGTTCGTCGGACGCCACCTGCAGGGCCGACGCGCCGTCGACGGCGGTCAGCACTTCATAGTATTCGAGCGTCAGCTTGGCCTCGAGCAGGCGGACGTTCGCTTCAACGTCGTCAACGACAAGAATGCGCGCCGTCATCGGTCCCTACCCCAGATGTTTCCGCACCACGTCGAGGAAATGCATCACCGAAATGGGCTTGGAGATGTAGGCCTCGCAGCCCCCATTGCGGATACGCTCCTCGTCGCCCTTCATGGCGAAGGCGGTGACGGCGACGACCGGGATGTGGCTCAGTTCCTCATCGTCCTTGAGCCATTTGGTGACTTCCAGACCGCTGATTTCGGGCAGCTGGATGTCCATCAGGATGAGATCGGGCTTGTGCAGACGCGCCAGGGCCAACGCCTGCAGGCCTTCGCGGGTCTGCAGCGTTTCATAGCCCTGCGAGTCGAGCAGATCATGAAACAGCTTCATGTTCAGCTCGTTATCCTCGACGATGAGGACTTTCTTGGACATCATCACCTTGGCCTGGTTGCCTCTGGGTGCGACTGCACGGAGGCTTGGCGTCTTCTTCGTGCACTGTGACCCGGCGGGTCTTAAGTTGGGGTGAAGCCAGACTGTCCGGGCGGAGGCGGCGATGTTCGATCACACCAGCATCTTGAACACCGGCAGTTCTCTCGTCTGGGTCCTCCTGCTCGGCGTAGTCGCCAGCCGACTCGTCGAAGGTGCTTGGAAGCAGGCTCTGCGGTGGGAGTTGGGCTTGGGGCTGGCACTCACTGGAATGGCCTACGCAGTCACCGCCGCGACACCCTACTCCGCTGGCTCCCTGAAGATTCTGGCCGCTGCGGTTGCCGTTAACATCGTCGGCGTGCTGATCGCCCGACGTTTGCGGCCTGCCTCCGCGCCACGAAAGCTCTGATGAAATCCATCTGCCGCGACTGCCTGCAAAGCGGCGACCGGAAGGTCGAGCGGTGCCCGGCCTGCGGCTCGCGCCGGCTGGTCCAGCACGAAGAGCTGGATCGCCTCTCGATCGCCCATCTCGACTGCGACGCCTTCTACGCCTCGGTGGAAAAGCGCGACCGGCCCGAACTGCGCGACCGACCGGTCATCGTCGGCGGCGGCAAGCGCGGCGTGGTCTCGACCTGCTGCTACATCGCCCGCCAGTACGGCGTTCACTCGGCCATGCCGATGTTCAAGGCGCTCAAGGCCTGTCCCGAGGCCGTGGTCATCAAGCCCGACTTCAGCAAATACATCGCCGCCAGCGAGGCCATCTTCGGCGCGGTCGGCAAGCTGACGCCCCTGGTCCAGACCCTGTCGCTGGATGAGGCCTGGATCGACCTGGCCGGCACCGAGCGGCTGAACGGCGGTCCGCCGGCCTTTCAGCTCATCCGCCTGCAGCAGCAGATCGAGAACGACACCGGCCTGACCGTCTCCATCGGCCTGGCACCCAACCGCTTCCTCGCCAAGGTGGCGTCCGAGCTGGACAAGCCGCGCGGCTTCTCTGTCCTGGGGTCCGAAGCCGCCGTCGTACTGGCTCCGCGCCCGGTCGGCATCCTGCCCGGCGTCGGCCCGGTGTTCCGCAAGACCCTGCAGAGCGACGGCTATGCCACGGTCGGTGATCTGGCCGCCGCCGACGTGCGCGATCTGGTCCGGCGCTATGGCGAGACCGGCCTGCGCCTGCACGATCTCGCCCATGGCCGCGACGCCCGCGCGGTCAACCCCGGCCACGAACGCAAGGGGATGAGCGCCGAGACCACCTTCAACGAGGATCTGATCACCGCCGAGGACCTCGAGGCCGAGCTTTGGCCCCTGTGCGAAAAGCTGGCGTCCAAGGCGCGGCGGGACGGCGTGGCCAGCCGGGTGCTGGTGCTCAAGCTGCGCCGCACGGACTTCAAGATCGTCACACGGCGTGTCTCCCTGCCCGAGCCGGTCCAGACCGCCCGCGCCCTGTTCGCCGCCGGCCGGGCGCTGATGGCTCCGGAACTGGGGCAGCCCTACCGTCTGATCGGCATTGGCATGGGCGAGGTCGTGGACGCCGTCGATTCCCACGCCCTGTTCGAAACGGCCGAGACCCGAACGCTCAGGACCGAGACCGCGATCGACCGGCTGCGGGCGAAATTCGGCGACAAGGCCGTCGTGGCAGGGCGGGCGCTGAAGGACTGAGACTGTGGCATGCTGCCGCCGTCACAGAACCATGATGACCGCGAGGTCCGGCCTCGCCATAAGCGACACCAGCCAATCCGGAGTTCCCATGCGCCCTCATCGTCGTGACCTGATCGCCGGCTCGGCCGCCGCCTTCGCCTTCACGGGTTTGGCCCGAAACGTCGCGGCTCAAACGGCTGCGACCGAAGAAACCTACGTCAATCAGGTGACAGGCTACGGCCCGCTGGTGAGCGATCCCAACCGCCTTCTGGATCTGCCTGAGGGATTTTCCTACGAGGTCATCTCGCAGGGCGGCGACACCATGGACGATGGCCTGTTCGTACCCGGCCAGTTCGACGGGATGGGCTGTTTTCCGCTGGACGGTTCGCGTGTCGCCCTGGTGCGGAACCACGAGCTGAAGGGCTCAAGCGGCTTGCACCGTAACCTCGGTCCCGGCGGTTTCCATCAAGAGCGGTTAGGCCTGCTGGACCCGGCCAAGGGTTATGACACCTACAAGGACGGGCGGCCCCTTCCGGGCGGCACCACCACCCTCGTTTATGATCTCGATACGCGTCAGGTCGTGCGGCAGTTCCTGTCCCTGTCCGGCACCAGCACGAATTGCTGCGGCGGCCACACGCCCTGGGGCAGTTGGCTGACCTGCGAGGAGACCGAGGAATCGGCCGCCGACGCCGACGTCACCAAATCGCATGGCTATGTTTTCGAGGTGCCGGCGAACGGAACCGGCCTTGCCGATCCCGTGCCGTTGAAGGCCATGGGCCGGTTCGAGCATGAGGCCGTCTGCGTCGATCCCCGCACGGGCATCGTCTATCTGACCGAAGACAAGTCCGACGGCCTGTTCTACCGCTTCATCCCGACGACACCCGGCAAGCTGGCCGAGGGCGGCCGGCTGCAGGCCATGGCCTTCCGCGATGCGCGCGGATCGGACAGTTCCAATAACGAAACCCGGCTCTGGTCGTTGGGCGACTGGCGAGAAGTGGTCTGGATCGATCTGGAAGATGTCGAGAGCCCGGCCGGCGATCTTCGCATGCGCGGCCACGCCGCCGGCGCAACCCTGGTGTCGCGGGGCGAAGGCATCTTCTGGGGCGAAGGCGAACTGTATCTGACCGCCACCTCGGGCGGCCCGATCAAGCGGGGCCAGATCCTGCGATATGTTCCGTCGCCCTTCGAGGGCGCGCTGGGCGAGCGCCTGCGGCCAGGCCGGATCCAGCTGTTCGTTGAAAGCACGGACGAAAAGACGATCAACATGGGCGACAACCTGACCGTCGCGCCCTGGGGTCATCTGGTCGTCTGCGAGGACAACTATTCAAGCGAGATCCGGAACCACGTCAAAGGCGTCACGCCGGACGGCAAGCTCTACACCATCGCCCGTAACGTCTTCACGGGGAACAGCGAATTCGCCGGGGCGGTCTTCTCGCCCGACGGCGAGGTGCTGTTCGTCAATATCCAGTACCCGGGGATCACCGTGGCGATCAGAGGCCCCTGGTCCTCGGTCCGGACGTAAACAGGCGCGCCTGCGAGCGCCGCACCATCCAGAGATTGACGGTCGCCGTCGCGAGCACCAGCGCGGCCCCGGCCTGATGCAGGGCACCGAGCCATAGCGGCGTGCCGTTTATCAGGGTAGCGATCCCCAGCAGCGCCTGCAGCCAAAGCGCCGCCGCGACCACGAACGCCGCCGCGCCTAGACCTTCGGCGAGCCGCCAGCGCCAGGCCTGCACGGCATAGACGGTCCCGCCGATCAGCAGGCCGTAGGCACCGAGCCGGTGATTGAACTGCACCAGCGCCTGGTCGTGCAGGAAGGCCAGGCCGCCCTTGCTCCATTCCACCGGCGGCAGGACGGACCCGTTCATCAGCGGCCAGTCGGTATAGACGAAGCCGGCCTTGGCCCCCGCCACCAGTCCGCCCAGCAGACACTGGATGAAGACCGCGCCCAGCAGGACGGCGGCACCCCGGCTCCAGCCCACCGGCGAACGACTGTGCGATTCGCCGTTCCAGGCCTCGAGACCGGTCCAGATCAGACCCATGAAGATCGCCAAGGCCAGCCCGAGATGCGTCGCCAGCCGTTCAGGCGCGACGTCGACCCGCTCCGACAGCCCGCTGGAGACCATCCACCAGCCGATCAGCCCCTGCAGCCCGCCGAGCGCCAGCAGGACGGCGCAACGGACGATCAGCCGCCGGGGCAGGCTGCGGAGGATCAGGAAGACAGCGAACGGCAGGGCGAACGCCGCGCCGATCAGACGGCCCAACAGGCGGTGGGCCCACTCCCACCAGAAGATTCCCTGGAACTCGGCCAGGCTCATCCCGGCATTGACCTGGGTGTATTGCGGAATGGCGCGATATTTCTCGAACGCCTCGTTCCAGTCCGCCGTGTTCATCGGCGGCAGGGCCCCCATGATGGGCTTCCACTCCGTGATCGACAGGCCGGATCCGGTCAGGCGGGTGATGCCCCCGACCACCACCATGGCGAAGACGAGGACGGCGCACGAGAACAGCCAGATGGCGACCGCCCGATTCTGATCGCCACCGATGAAACGCTTCATTCGACGCCTGCCGTCCCGACCGTTACAGTGCCGTTGCGTTCTTGGATCACGCCGGCCCGAGCGGTATGCCCCCGCTGTGCGGCGAGATCGAGTCGCTTTTCGGCGTCGCATCGCCGCAAGTCTGGAGAGGCCGGTTGCCGTACATCGAAATCATCATGGCGTGCCTCGGGGCGTTCGCCCTGGCCTGGCTGGCGGATCTGGTCAGCGGCCGCCGTGGCCTGTTCGCCACCTCGCTGGTCTCGGCCGTTGCGGCCGTTTCGGGCTGGTTCCTGGCGGTGCGCGTCTTCGGGGCCAGCACGATGGAGGAGTGGACCTGGGTCCTTTGGTCGCTGGCGGCCTCGACCCTCGGCCTCGGTGCCTTCTTCCTGTTCCGGAGCAAGCGCTGATGGGTCCGCGCACCCGGCGCTTCATCGCCATGATCGGCGTTCTGCTCTTCATGGCATTCTGGATCTGGGGCGCGATCGCCCTGCGTGGCCTGCTTCCGCCCGGACAGTTGATCGATCTCGCCGTCTTCGCCGTGGCCGGCGTCGGCTGGGGCGTGCCGCTGTATCCGCTGTTCAAATGGGCCGAGAGCGGCAAAACCTAAGGCGGAATTGCAAAGGGGCCGCCCGAAAGCGACCCCTTCAACCAACCGTCTTCATTGCGGAAGATGGTCGGAGCGACAGGATTCGAACCTGCGACCCCTTGACCCCCAGTCAAGTGCGCTACCAGGCTGCGCCACGCTCCGAGAGGCGCTCCCTATAGACGGGGTTCGCAGCGCCGCAAACCGAAAAAGCAGCCTTCAGGCGCTTCTCGACAGGACGGCTTCGAGACGGGCGCGCGCGCCCTCCAGTTCGGCCAGCACCTGACGCAGGCGGATGGACGACTGCCCCGTGGCGGCGGGTGCCGAAACAGCCGCCGGAGCGGCACCGTCGGGTTCGAACGCCACGGTGCCCTCGGGGTCGCCGTAGTGAGCCAGGCGCTTGAGCCCCTGCTCCTTGTGCAGGCGCTGGACGCCCTTGATGGTCAGGCCTTCCTCATGCAGCAGCCGCTTGACGGCCTTGAGCAGCACAACATCCTGGGGGCGGTAGAACCGTCGGCCTCCAGCGCGCTTGAGCGGCGTGAGGAAGGCGAACTTGGTCTCCCAGAAACGCAGCACATGCTGGGGCGCGCCGACCTCTGTCGCCGCCTCTGAGATCGTCCGGAAGGCGTTCGGGCTCTTGGCCACGGGCGTCAGGCGCTCACGACAGCGTCGTGAACCCGGCCCTTCATGATCTGGGAGGCGCGGAAGCTGATGACCCGCCGCGGATGGATCGCCGCCGGCTGGCCGGTCTTGGGATTGCGGCCCATGCGGGCGCGCTTCTCGCGCACCTGGAAGACGCCGAAGCCTGACAGCTTCACCGTTTCGCCGCGCTCGAGCGATTCGATAATCAGTTCGAGCGTGCGTTCGACCAGGGCCGAGCACTCCTGGCGTGACAGGCCCACGTCTTCGTGAACCGCTTCACAAAGGTCGGCGCGCGTCAGGGTCTGGTGATCGGGCAATGGTCCGCTCCCCTCCAAAGGTCGGTCAACGGACATAAAAGGCCAAGCGTCGTCAAATGGAAAGCCGGAAATCGCCTCAGAGACGAAACGCGCATGCGCCCCAGGTCAGACCGCCGCCCATGGCCTCCAGCAGGACCAGATCGCCGCGCTTGATCCGGCCGTCCTGAATCGCTGAATCCAGGGCCAGCGGGATGGAAGCCGCCGAGGTGTTGGCGTGCATGGCCACGGTCGAGATGACCTTGTTTTCGTCGAGGCCCAGCCGGTCGCCGACGCCCTTGATGATGCGCTGGTTGGCCTGGTGCGGCACGAACCAGTCGACATCAGCGACCTCGATGCCGGAAGCGGCGCAGGCGGAGGTGATGGCTTCCGCGATATTGACCACGGCATGGCGGAAGACCTGGTTCCCGGCCATCCGAAGGTGACCAACAGTCCCGGTCGTGGCGGGACCGCCGTCGACATACAGAAGATCGGTCTTGGTCCCGTCGCAGCGCAGGGCGAAGCCCAGAAGGCCCTGGTCCGCCTTGGTCCCCTGCCCTTCGCGCGGCTCGACCACCACGCAGCCGGCCCCGTCGCCGAACAGCACGCAGGTCGACCGGTCGGTCCAGTCCATCAGCCGGGTCATCTCCTCGGCCCCGATGACCAGGGCGCATTTCGCCAGCCCTCGGGCAACAAAGCCGTCCGCTACGCTGAGCGCATAGACGAACCCCGAACAAACCGCCTGGACGTCGAAGGCGATGCAGGTCGGGGCCCCCAGCTTGCGCTGCACGATGGAGGCGACCGACGGGAAGGTCATGTCGGGCGTGGTCGTGGCGACGATGATCAGATCGACATCGGCGGCGGTGCGCCCGGCGTCGACCAGGGCCCGTCTGGCGGCCTCGGTGGCAAGGTCGCTGGTCGGCTGGTCATCCCGGGCACGGTGGCGCTGCTTGATGCCCGTCCGTTCCTGGATCCACTCGTCCGAGGTGTCGACGATCTTCGCGAGATCGGCGTTGGTGACGACCTGTTCCGGCAGGAAGGAGCCGACGCCGGTCACGGCGCTGCGGACTACGCTCACTGAATGCTCTCCCCGGCGGGTTCATCCGCCGAATTGACGATGGGGCTTTCAAGCAGGGCCGTCAGCCGCTGCAGGTTCGCCCCGACCTTTTCCATATAGTCGCTGCGGGCCAGTTCGACAGCGACGCGGATCGCGGCACCAAAGCCGCCCGCCGTCGCCCCGCCATGGCTTTTCACCACAATGCCGTTGAGGCCCAGCAGGGGGCCGCCGTTGTTGGCATTGGGGTCGATCTTCCGGCTCATGCGCTTCAGGGCCGGCATCGCCAGCAGAGCGCCCAGCTTCGACGTCAGGCTGGAGGTCAGGGCCTCCTTCATCAGGCCGGCGATGAATTTGGCCACCCCTTCGGCCGTCTTCAGCGCGATATTGCCCGTGAAGCCGTCGGTCACGACCACATCCACCGTGCCCTTGGCGATGTCGGTGCCCTCGACGAAGCCGAAATAGTCCAGCCCGAAGCCGCCCTCGCGCAGCAGACGTGCCGCCTCGCGCACCTCCTCGTGGCCCTTCACGTCTTCCGAGCCGACGTTCAGAATGCCGATGGTCGGCTTTGCGACGCCGTGGACGGCGGTCATGAAGGCCTCGCCCATGATCGCGAACTCGACCAGCTGCGCCGCGTCGCTCTCGATATTGGCACCCACGTCGAGCACGGCCGTGACGCCCTTGGGAGTCGGCCAGCTCGCCACAATGGCGGGCCTTTCCAGTCCGGGCGCAGACATCCGCAGCAGCAGTTTGGAAATGGCCATCAGGGCACCGGTGTTGCCCGCGGACACCACGGCCCCGGCCTCGCCCAGTTTGACCGCCTCGATGGCGTTCCAGAGGCTGGAGCCCTTGCCGCGCCGCATCGCCTGGGCGGGCTTTTCATCCATGGCCACGACCTTGTCGGTGTGACGCACGATGCAGACATCGTCGGTCAGGCCGGCCTTGACCATTTCGGCGCGGATCGCGGTCTCATCGCCGTGGAGGAGGAACCGGACGCCTTCGCCGCCATGACGCTGGCGGTAGTCACGCACGCCGGGCACCACAACGGACGGACCGTGGTCCCCGCCCATGGCGTCGAGCGAAATCAGGATAGGGGATGACAAGTCGTTTCGACTCCGTCGCGCCGTCAGCCCGGCGCTTGTCAGTTTTGGCGACGATAGCGCCGCATCGGGGGGATGCAACCACGTCGCCCCTGCGTCAACCTTCGTCGGAAGGCCGAAGTTGCTTCAGGACCGCGAACGGAGAAATTTCAGCGGGTTCGGGCGGTTGGACGAACTCTGCGCCCGGCTTGCGCGGGAACGGATCCAGCCGGAGGGCCAGTTGTTCGACGGCGTACTGGCCCAGATCAACCTGGCCGTTCTCGATCAGGTCGGGCGATTCGTCGTCCATGGTGATGACGATCTCGTCGGACTCTTCCTCCACCGCCTCGGCGAGGTTCAGGGTGAAGGGGGCGTCGACCTCGAGCGGCAGTGGCTCGAGAGTGATTCCGCAGGTCT
The DNA here is from genome assembly GCA_030285985.1 of Aquidulcibacter paucihalophilus. NCBI lineage: Bacteria > Pseudomonadati > Pseudomonadota > Alphaproteobacteria > Caulobacterales > Caulobacteraceae > Aquidulcibacter > Aquidulcibacter paucihalophilus. The sequence continues at coordinate 1,606,948 of CP127384.1, read as the reverse complement.
GGGCGAGGCTGGCGCGCACCCGCCCGGACAGCCGCCAGCCCGCAGGCGACGGTGCCAGTTCCATCTCCGCGGTGAAGGCGTCCAGGGATGCAAGGTCCAGCGCCTTGACGATCCGCGCACGCGCCGCCGCATCGGGCTCCAGCGTCCGCTTCACGCCCCCGGCGACCTGGTGGAGGCGCACGGGCTCGCTGTACGGCAGATCGGGCAGGGTCATGCGGCGGTCTCCGCCCACTCGGGGGCCCGTGTAACGGCATCAAAGGACTGGGCCGCCAGCCGGGCGCGGCTGGCGATGGCATAGGCGGCCAGGGCCTCGCCGGTGGCGATGTCCTCGCTCTCATAGACATTGCGCGCGATGCTGGCGGCCAGCGCCGGCGCATCACCGTCGCGCAGCGGGCCCTCCCAGGCCGTCATGCGGCCGTACAGGGCCTCGCCCAGCTTCCGCATCTTCTTGCCCACGGAGACATCGCCCACGCCCAGCTCGCGCAGGGCATGGTCCAGCGCAGACACATAGGTGTTGAACAGATCCTGCCCGGCCTCGGCGCCGCGCTCGCCCTCGTCGCGCAAGCGCATGACCAGAAGCAGGATATGGAGCGTGTACAGCTCGAACCGCGCGTCGATACGGTCGGCCACGCCGAACCGCGTGTAGAAGGCCGGATCACGGGCCTGGCGCACCACCGCTTCATACAGCGATTGGCCCAGACGCTCGCGGGGCCGGGATCGGAACAGATTCTGAAGCATGATCAAACGGCCCCTTTTCCGCCGTGCCGTTGAACTAAGGCTCGGGTCCGGTTAGGTCAAAGACCTTGTTGAAGTCGCAGGCACCGCAAATGCTCCGTACGAAACTCCTGATCGCCGCTATTTCGGCTGTCGCCCTGACCAGCGCCTGCGCCCCGGTCGTGGGCCAGAACGGCTTCCAGGCGATCGACGCCAAGCCCGCGGACATCGTCGCCGGTACGGATACGAAGCAGACCGTGCTGACCCGACTGGGCACCCCGTCGACGACCTCGACCTTCGAGCGCGACAATGTCTGGTACTACATCAGCCAGGTGACCGAGAAATACACCTACAACCGGCCCCACGTGACCCAGCGGACGGTGACCGAGATCACCTTCAATGACGCGGGTCTGGTGTCCGAAGTCCGCACCCTCGGCCTCGAGGACGGCCAGCGGGTCGCCATGAACGATCGCGAGACGCCGACGCGCGGACGTCAGCTGACCATCCTCGAGCAACTGCTCGGCAACGTGGGCCGCGGCCAGCTGCCGCGCACCGACGAAGACCAGCCGGGCCAGCAGCGCCGGGAATAGTCGCAGCCCTTACCGACAGAGAAAAAGGCCCCGGAGATCGCTCTCCGGGGCCTTTCTGATTCTCGGGACGCCGTTGTCCTCCCGGGCGACCCGGGAGGACAGGAAGCGGGTCCTAGAACACCTTGCCGCTGGCCAGGACTGCGAGAAGCAGCAGGGCCACGATGTTGGTGATCTTGATCATCGGGTTCACCGCCGGACCGGAGGTGTCCTTGTAGGGATCGCCGACGGTATCGCCGGTCACCGCGGCCTTGTGCGCCTCGGAGCCCTTGCCGTGAACGACGCCGTTCTTGTCGGTGAAGCCCTCTTCAATGACCTTCTTGGCGTTGTCCCACGCGCCGCCGCCCGAGGTCATCGAGATGGCGACGAACAGGCCGGTGACGATGACGCCCATCAGCATGGCACCGAGGGCGGCGAAGGCCGTGGCCTTGTCCGAGATCGACAGCACAGCGACGAACAGGACGATCGGCGACAGCACCGGCAGCAGCGACGGCACGATCATCTCGCGGATCGCGGCCTTGGTGAGGATGTCCACCGCCTTGCCGTACTCAGGCTTGACCTCATAGGTCATGATGCCCGGGTTCTCACGGAACTGGCGACGAACCTCGGCCACGACCGACTCGGCCGCGCGACCGACCGCCATCATCGACATGCCGCCGAACAGGAAGGGCAGCAGCCCCCCGAACAGCAGGCCGACGACGACGTAAGGGTTGGTCAGGCCGAAATCGATCTCGGCCATGCCGGCGAAGAAGGGATAGACGTCCGGATTGGCGGCGAAATAGTCCAGGTCGGACGTATAGGCCGCGAACAGCACCAGGGCGCCGAGACCGGCCGAACCGATGGCGTAGCCCTTGGTGACGGCCTTGGTCGTGTTGCCCACCGCGTCGAGCGCGTCGGTCGAGTGACGGACTTCCGAGGGAAGGCCCGCCATTTCGGCGATGCCGCCGGCGTTGTCGGTGACCGGACCGAAAGCGTCCAGCGCCACGATCATGCCCGCCACGCCCAGCATGGTCGTGGTGGCGATAGCGATGCCGAAGAGGCCCGCCAGCTGATAGGAGGCGACGATGCCGACGATGATGGTCAGCGCCGGCAGGGCGGTCGACTCAAGCGAGACGGCCAGGCCCTGGATGACGTTGGTGCCGTGGCCCGAAACCGAGGCGTTGGCCACCGAGCGGACCGGACGGAAGTTCGAGCCGGTGTAGTATTCGGTGATCACCACGATAGCCGCGGTGACCAGCAGGCCGACCATGCCGGACCAGAACAGGTTCATCGGTTCGATCGTCAGGCCGGTGTTGGTGACAATCGGGCCGGCAACCAGGCCGTCGATGACGAAATAGACGGCGACCGCCGACAGCACGCCGGTGACGATCAATCCCTGGTAGAGGGCGCCCATGATGTTCTGGCTCTTGCCCAGGCGCACGAAGAACGAGCCGATGATCGAGGTAACAACGCAGATGCCGCAGATGGCGAGCGGCAGCAGCATCATGGTGTCGACGTAAGGCTGGTCGCGGAAGAAGATCGCCGCCAGCACCATGGTGGCGACCGTGGTCACCGCATAGGTCTCGAACAGGTCGGCGGCCATGCCGGCGCAGTCGCCGACGTTGTCGCCCACGTTGTCGGCGATGGTCGCGGCGTTGCGGGGGTCATCCTCGGGGATACCCGCCTCAACCTTGCCCACCATGTCGCCACCGACGTCCGCACCCTTGGTGAAGATGCCGCCGCCCAGACGGGCGAAGATGGAGATCAGCGAGGCACCGAAGCCGAGCGCGACGAGGCCGTCGATGACTTCGCGGCTGGTGGACTCGAAGCCCAGGCCCGCCGTCAGGATGGCGTAGTAGCCGGCCACGCCCAGAAGCGCGCCGCCCGCCACGAACATGCCGGTGATGGCACCCGAGCGGAAGGCCAGGTCCAGACCCTTGGCCAGGCTCTCCGACGCGGCCTGTGCCGTGCGGACGTTGGCCCTGACCGAGATCAGCATGCCGGCGAAACCGGCGAGGCCCGACAGGACCGCGCCGATGACGAAGCCGATGGCGGCCCATTCGCCGATCAGGAAATAGGCAGCGACGAGGATCACCACGCCGACCATGGCGATGGTGGTGTACTGCCGCCGGAGATAGGCCGAGGCGCCCTCCTGGATCGCCGCGGCGATCTCGCGCATCTTGTCGTTGCCGGTACTGGCCTTCATCAGCGAGGCGGTCTGGATCAGTCCATAGAGGACCCCCAGCGCGCCTGCGGCGATGACCAGCCACAGATAGTTGCTCATGACGTTTCCAAGTCCTGTGATCTTCAGACGCCCGGTCCCTTGGCGCGGTGGGCGTTAGCCGCCTCTTTCCGCCTTCCGGTCCCCCCGTGCGCACCGGACGCATGTTGCGTCCTTGGGGAATTGCGGCGGAAACGTGCCAAATACCGACAGGCGACGCAACAGGCGATATTGATCAGCCGGTCTGGACACCGGTGCGACGACGCGGAACCTGACTGACGATCTCGACCCGGGTCACCGAGCCGCGTCCGGCGATAGTCGCCGCCGACCGGATCAGGCTGGCGGACAGGGCCGCTGGATCGATTCGGGTCCAGTCACCCGCCACCACGAAGGGCGTCCGGTGACCGGCGCGCACCAGGGCGTCGCGCAGATAGGCCTCCTTGCCGCGCATCGTCTCCGGCGTCGCCGATCCGCCGAGATGCAGGCGAAGCGACACGAAGACGTAGTTGCGCAGTCGCCCACCGGCAATGATCGGCAGGCCGACGCCAGGCATGCTCAGAGTCGCGCCGGCGGCAGGCGCGCCCTCGGCCAGGGCCGCGGGGGCGACAGCAGACAGAACGGCGGTGGCGGCTATGAGGTCACGACGGCGCATGGCGACACAGTGAAGCCGACGCCTTGAGAATTCGTTGTCAGCCGTGCGTGAAGCCCGGGCGGTCGAATGTGAGTGGCTGGCCGCCGAGACGGGCGACGACGCCCTGCCCCGCGGTCACATGGCCGATCCGGGTCAGACGAAGATGACGACGCTCCGCTTCCCGGCGCAGGACCGGCTCGTCACGCGGTGAGGCCGTGAAGGCGATCTCATAGTCGTCGCCACCGGTGACCAGTTTCTCCAGCGCCGCCTGCGCGTCGACCCGGCCGTCGAACCACGCCTGGCCGGCGGCGGACAGAGGCACGGCTTCCAGGTCGATCTCAATGCCGACCCGCCCGGCCTCGGCGATATGGCCGAGATCGGCGATCAGTCCGTCGGATATGTCGATCGAGGCCGTGGCCATATCGCGGACGGGTCCCGCGAACTCGATGCGCGGCATCGGGGCGCGGTAGTGGTCGGACAGGGCCACGACCCGCTCGGCGTCGATCGACAGCCTGCCCTGCACCGCTTCCAGCCCCAGCCAGCCGTCGCCGATCGCGCCCGTGACGAACACCAGATCACCCGGCCTGGCACCGGCACGGCCCACCGTCCGTCCCCTGGGCGTCCAGCCCAGCAGCGTCATAGAGAAGCTGGCCGGTCCGGGCGTGGCGACCGTGTCCCCGCCCAACAGAGCGATGCCGAAGGCTTTCTGATCGGCGCGCAGCCCGTCCACGAAGGTCATCCGCTCGGGCCAACCGCAGCGTGGCGACCAGTGGCAGGCCAGCAGATAGCCGAACGGCTCGGCACCCTTGGCGGCCAGATCGGACAGGTTCACCCGCATCAGCTTGCGGGCCACAGTGTCCAGCGGATCGGTCGGCAGGAAATGGACGCCCTCGACGAGGGCGTCCTTGGTCAGGACGAGGTCATATCCGGCGCGTGAGGGAACAACGGCGACGTCATCCGCCAGCCCCCGGCCCCATTCCGGGTGGGCGAGCGGCGCAAACAGCCGCCGGATGGTCTCGAACTCGCCGGCGACATCGACCGCGGGCATGGGTTCACCTCAGGCTTTCGGGCGGACGTCCCGGGCGACACCGTCCAGCGCCGCATTGACGAATTTCGCCTCGGCGTCGTCGAAGAAGGCCTTGGCCAGTTCGACATACTCATCGATCACGATCTCTCGCGGCACATCCTGGCGGTCGCGCAGCTCCCAGGCACCGGCCCGCAGCAGGGCACGCAGGGTCGAATCCAGGCGCTCCAGCCGCCAATTCGAGGCCAGCCGCGCCTTCACGGCGGCGTCGATGTCGCGCTGCCCCCCGACCACGCCGCGCACGATCTCGGCGAAATAGTCCTCATCGGCCTCGGCCAGAGGTTCGCCCTCCATGTCGGAGTCGAAACGATGGTTCGAGAACTCGGTAATGACCGTGTCCACGCCCTCACCGGCCAGCTCCATCTGATAGAGCGCCTGGACGGCGGCGAGGCGCGCGACGGTGCGGGCACGCCGTTGGCGGCTGGTCAGCTGCGGCTCGGCGCGCTGTTTTTCGGCCTCGGCGAGTTGCTCGAGCACGGATTGAAGGCTGGCGGGTTCGGTCACGCGCCCAGTCCTACGCGCAGCCGCTTGCGCAAGGCAATGAGGTCCAGACAGGCGCGCGCGGCGCCGCCGCCCTTGTCGCCTTCACTGATCCGCGCCCGGGCCCAGGCCTGGGCCTCGTCCTCGGTGGTCAGAATGCCGTTGCCGATAACCAGTCCCTTCAGACCGAGGTTGCTCAGGGCGGCGGCGGACTGATCCGAAACGATCTCGAAATGGTAGGTTTCGCCACGGATCACGCAGCCTAGGGCCACATAGCCGTCATAGCGGGGCGCGGTCGGGAACCGGCCGGCTTCCTCGGCAAGCGCGATGGCGGTCGGGACCTCAAGGGCGCCGGGCACGGAGACCACGTCGAAATCGGCACCCCGCGCGCGCAGGGCATCCTTCGCCCCCTCCAGCAGGGCGTCGGCCAGGTCGTCATAGAAGCGCGCCTCGACGATGAGGATGCGCCAGGGATCCCTTACGATTGGTCTTCTCCGTCCATGTCGCGCCAGCCGACGATGCGCAGGCCATAGCCCTCAAGCGCGGCGGGGTTGGGGCGGGTCGAGCTCATTACGATCATGTCGCGCACGCCGAGATCCAGCAGGATCTGGGCCCCGACGCCATAGTTGCGGATCGAGCGATCAATGGCCGCCGGCTTCTCGACCCCGGCCAGCCGTTCGGCGAGGCCGTGCAGATCGGGGTCTCGCAGGAAGACGGTGACGCCGGCCCCATCGGTGCGACTGATCGACTCCAGGGCCCGGGGCACATAGTTCTGTCGCGCCTCGACATGGCCAAGGATGTCGGCGGCGAAATCCACCTGGTGCATCCGCACCAGCGTCGGCTTGCCCGCTTCAATCTTGCCCTTCACCAGGGCGATGTGTTCCGCGCCCTCGATCGTGTTCCGGTACAACATCAGCCGGAACGGCCCGCCGTGGATGCTCTCGAACGGCGTGTCCATCACACGTTCGACATAGCGTTCGGTGCGGCGGCGATAGGCGATCAGGTCGGCGATGGTGCCGATCTTCAGCCCGTGCAGCTGGGCGAAGGCGACCAGATCGGGCATCCGCGCCATCGAGCCGTCGTCGTTCATGATCTCGCAGATGACGCCAGCCGGCGTCAGGCCGGCCATGCGGCTGATGTCGACCGCCGCCTCGGTGTGGCCGGTGCGGACCAGAACCCCGCCGTCGCGGGCGACCAGCGGAAAGACATGGCCCGGCGAGACGATGTCGTCCGCGCCCCTGGTCGGATCCGCCGCCACCTGGACGGTGCGCGCCCGGTCGGCGGCGCTGATCCCCGTGGTGACCCCCTCACGGGCCTCGATCGAGACGGTGAAGGCCGTGCCCATGCTCTCGCGGTTCTCTGCGGCCATGGGCGGCAGGCGCAGTTGGCGGGCGCGGTCGGCCGTGATGGCGAGGCAGATCAGGCCGCGGGCGTGACGGGCCATGAAATTGATCTGGTCCGGCGTCGCGAACTGGGCCGGAATGATGATGTCGCCCTCGTTCTCCCGGTCCTCGGCGTCGACCAGGATGTAGGGCTTGCCGTTGCGGGCGTCCTCGAGGATGTCCTCGATGGGGCTGATCGGGCTGTCGTTCATGTTTGCGGCCAGTTGCATCACGCCGTCTCCTGCCACCGCGCGAGGTATCGCGCCAGCATGTCGATCTCGAGATTGACCGCGTCGTCGGCTTTCAGCCCGCCCAGCGTGGTCGCTTCCCAGGTGTGGGGAATGATATTGAGCCCGAAGGTCTGCCCGTGGACGGCGTTCACCGTCAGCGACACGCCATCGACCGTGATCGAGCCCTTGGCGGCGATATAGCGGTGCAGCGGCGCGGGGGCCTCGATATCGATCCGGTGTGAACCGCCCTCCGGCGTCACCGACACGACCCGGCCGAGGCCGTCCACATGACCCGAGACGATATGGCCACCCAGTTCGTCGCCCAGCTTCGCGGCCCGCTCAAGATTGACCGCATCGCCTTCGCGCCAGCCGCCCAGCGTCGTCTTCGACAAGGTCTCGCCCGAGACCTCGACCGCGAACCAGCCGGGGCCCTTTTCGGTGACCGTCAAGCAGCAGCCGGCGTGGCTGATCGAGGCACCGAGGTCGATGCCCGCCGTGTCCCAGGCGGTCTCGATTTCATATCGCCGGTCGCGCTCGGTCTGGCGGACCGAACGGACGCGGCCGATGTCTGTGACGATGCCGGTGAACATGGGGTCAGGAGACTCTCTCGTAGCGTTCCCACAGGTCGTCACCACAGGGCTCGACCGCAAGGCGCCGGAAACGCGGGGCGTCGGAAAGTCGCGACAGGGCGAGCGCCGCCACGCAGGGTCGCCCCTCCCCGCCCAGCAGGATCGGGGCCCGGAACCACTCCAGCCGGTCGACGAGACCGGCGCGCAGGAAGCTGGCCGCGACCTGTCCACCGCCCTCGATCAGCACGGAGGTGACACCCCGGCGCTTCAGCACCGACAGGCTTGATGCGGCGGACGGACGCCCCTCCTCAGCCTCGACGCACTCAACCACGGCGCCACCGACGGGCGCGGGTGCAGTGACGGTCAGAATCAGACTGTCCCCGCCGGTCGCCACCTTCGCCGTCACCGGGGTCCGCAGGCGGCTGTCCAGCACGACCCGCAGGGGCTGATCCACGGGTCGGCCCGGAAGGCGGGCGGTCAGCTCGGGGTCGTCCGCCAGCACCGTCCCGACGCCGACGAGGATGGCGTCATGGGCGGCGCGCAGCCGATGGCCTTCCAGCCGCGCCGCCTCGCCGGTGATCCATTGGCTCTCTCCGGACGCGGTGGCGATCCGGCCGTCCAGCGAGGTGGCCAGTTTCAGGGTGACGCGAACCCTCTGGCTCGAGGCGGCCATCAGCTTTCGTCCAGACCCTCATCGCCAAGGAACCGGGCGAAGTCGCCGGTATGGCGGAAATCCTTGTAGACCGAGGCGTAGCGGACATAGGCGACCTCATCGACCGACTTGAGCGCCTTCATGATGAAGTCACCGACGGTCGAGGACGGGATTTCCGTCTCACCCAGGCTTTCCAGCTGGCGGGTGATCCGGCTGACCAGCTGCTCGATCTGCTCGGCCTGTACCGGACGTTTGCGCAGGGCGACGTTGAGCGACCGTTCCAGCTTGTCGCGATCGAACGGCGCCCGGCGACCGTTGCGCTTGAGGATCATCAGCTCGCGCAGCTGCACCCGTTCGAAGGTGGTGAAGCGCCCGCTGCACTGCGGACAGGACCGACGGCGTCGGATGGCGGCACCGTCATCCGACGGGCGGCTGTCCTTCACCTGGGTATCCTGATGTCCGCAGAAGGGGCATTTCATCAGTGATCTATCCGTAAATCGGGAAGCGGCGCGTGAGCGCGCGCACTTCGCCGGCAACGCGTTCCGACACGCCGGCGTCGGCCTCGTCCGTGCCCTTCATCGAGTCGATGACGTCCGCGATCCAGTGGCCGACCTGCTGGAACTCGCCGACGCCGAAGCCGCGGGTCGTGCCCGCCGGGGTGCCCAGACGGACGCCGGAAGTCACGGTGAAGGGCGCCGTATCGAACGGCACGCCATTCTTGTTGCAGGTCATCAGGGCGTGCTCGAGGGCCGCCTCGGTGGCCTTGCCGGTCACGCCCTTGGGTCGCAGGTCGACCAGCATCAGATGGGTGTCCGTGCCGCCCGAGACGATGGCCGCGCCGCGTTCGACCAGCACCGCCGCCATGGCCCGGGCATTGTCCACAACCTGCTGCGCATAGAGTTTGAACTCGGGCTTCAACGCCTCGCCGAAGGCCACGGCCTTGGCGGCGATGACGTGCTCCAGCGGCCCGCCCTGCAGGCCAGGGAAGACGGCGGAATTGATCTTCTTGCCCAGTTCGATGTCGTTCGACAGCACCATGCCGCCGCGCGGGCCGCGCAGGGTCTTGTGCGTCGTGGTGGTGACGACATGGGCATGCGGCAGGGGGTCGGGATAGACGCCGCCGGCGATCAGGCCCGCATAGTGGGCCATGTCGACCATCAGATAGGCCCCGACGCTGTCGGCGATCTCGCGGAAGCGCTTGAAGTCGATAGGACGGCTGTAGGCGCTGGCCCCGGCGATGATCAGTTTCGGCTTCTCGCGTTCGGCCATTTCGGCGACGTTGTCATAGTCGATCAGATGATCGTCCTGCCGCACCGTATAGGTCACCGGCCGGAACCATTTGCCCGACTGGTTGGCGGGCGAACCGTGGGTCAGGTGGCCACCGGCGGCGAGGTCCATGCCGAGGAAGGTGTCGCCCGGCTGCAGCAGGGCCTGGAAGACCGCCTGATTGGCCTGGGCGCCGGAGTGGGGCTGGACGTTGGCGAAGGCGCAGCCGAACAGCGCCTTGGCGCGCTCGCGGGCGATGTTCTCGGTCACGTCGACATATTCGCAGCCGCCGTAATAGCGACGCCCCGGATAGCCCTCGGCGTATTTGTTGGTCAGGACCGAGCCCTGCGCTTCCAGCACCGCCTTCGAGACGATGTTCTCGGAGGCGATCAGTTCGATCTGCTCCTTCTGACGGCCCAGTTCGCCCTGGATCCCGCCGAAGATGTCGGGATCAGCCTCGGCGAGGCTCTTCGAGAAATAGGCGTCGTGGGTGAAGGCGGTCACGAAGGAGCCCCGATACTAGAGTTGCGCCGAAACAGGCGACTCCTCTACGCCCCCGGCCGACCGACCACAACATCTGGTGGGTCAGCGCGACGCCAGCGCCTTCTTGAGCTTGGCAATCGCCAACCGCTCGACCGCCTTCGGCTCATGCGCCGGGCCGATGGCGACCGCTTCAACAGCGGTTGCCACATGCACAGCACAACATTTCAGATAGAGGCCCTGACGGGTGGTCTCGACGATGACCTCGCCGATGTCCTCAGGCGACGGCAGGGAGGCGCGCCACATTGCAGTGGGTCCACAGGGCGTCCATGGCGCGGACGAGGTCGTCCATCATGGCGTCGGTGTGGTTGGGCGACGGGGTGAAGCGCAGCCGCTCGGTGCCCTTGGGCACGGTGGGGTAGTTGATCGGCTGGACATAGACGCCGTGCTCTTCCAGCAGCATGTCCGAGATCATCTTGGCGTGGACCGGATTGCCGACGAACACCGGCACGATGTGGCTGACCGAATCCATCACCGGGATGCCCGCGGCCCGGAAGCGGGCCTTGAGCGTGGCGGCGCGCTCCTGGTGGGCGTCGCGCAGCTCCGGATGGGCCTTGAGCCAGCGCACCGAGGCCAGGGCCCCGGCGGTCAGGGCCGGCGGCAGGCTGGTGGTGAAGATGAAGCCCGCGGCCCAGCTGCGCACCGCATCGATGATCACCGCGTCGGCCGCGATATAGCCGCCCATGACGCCGATCGCCTTGCCGAGGGTGCATTCGACGATGTCGATCCCGTCCAGCACCCCGTCGCGCTCGGCCACGCCCGCGCCGGTCGCGCCGTACAGGCCGACCGCATGGACCTCGTCGAGATAGGTCAGGGCATTGTACTGGCGTGCCAGGGCAATGGTGCCGGCCAGGTCGGCGATGTCGCCGTCCATCGAATAGACGCTCTCGAAGGCGATCAGCTTGGGGGCATCGGCCGGGGCCGCCGCCAGCAGGGCCTCGAGGTGTTCCAGATCATTGTGGGCGAAGATGTGCCGCTCGCAGCCGCCGTTGCGGATGCCGGCGATCATGGAGGCGTGGTTCAGGCTGTCGGAGAAGATGATCAGGCCGGGCAGGATCCGCTGCAGGGTGGTCAGGGTCGCCTCATTGGCCACATAGCCCGAGGTGAACAGCAGGGCCGCTTCCTTCTGGTGCCAGCTCGCCAGCTCGGCCTCCAGATCGACCGCCGACCGCGTCGTGCCCGAAATGTTGCGCGTGCCGCCGGCGCCGGCACCGACCGTATCGATCTCGGTCTGCATGGCCTCCAGCACCGCCGGATGCTGGCCCATGCCCAGATAGTCGTTTGAGCACCAGACGACGACGTCCTGCTCGGTCCCGTCCTCGCGACGCCGCTTCGCCAGCGGGAACTCACCGCGCACGCGCTTGAGGTCCGCAAAGACGCGATAGCGCCCCTCGCCCTTGACCTGCTCAACAGCGGTCTGGAATGCGGCCTGGTAGTCGAACAAGCGGAGTGGCCCCGAACGTCGCGAAATCAATGGTCGGGTGATGCGCCGATCGAGCCGATTTGTCCATGAATCGGACCGGACAAAAGGCCGCAAGCCCTTAATTGATAACAGTTCTCAATCTCGCTGAACCGTGGTCAGCAGGCTCCGCCTTCCCGACCCGGCCAAGCCTAGCCCTTCGGGAGCTCATCCAGCTGACCCCGCAGCATCTGCAGGATGGCCGAGAAGTCGCGGCCACCGTAGCCGAGGCCGTTGAACATCTGGAACAGGGCCTCGGTCTGGGCGCCCAGGGGCGTCGAAGCCCCCACCTTGGCCGCCGCGTCCTGGGCCAGTTTCAGGTCCTTGAGCATCATCGCCGTGGCGAAGCCGCCGTCGTAGTTGCGGTTCGACGGCGCGGTCGGCACCGGCCCGGGCCAGGGGTAGTAGGTCGTCGTCGACCAGCTCTGGCCCGACGACTTGGCGACGATGTCGAACATCTTCACCGGGTCCAGCCCCAGCTTCTCGGCCAGGCCGATCGCCTCGCAGGTGCCCAGCATGGTGATGCCGAGGATCATGTTGTTGCAGATCTTGGCCGCCTGCCCCGCCCCGTGGTCCCCGGCGCGGAACGTGGCCCGGCTCATCGGCTCGAGCGCCGCCTCGATGCGGGCGAAGTCGGGCTCGTCGCAGCCGACCATGAAGGCCAGGGTCCCGGCGTCCGCCGCCATGGTTCCGCCCGACACCGGCGTGTCGGCGAAGGCGTAGCCGGCGTCCTTCGCCAAGCCGGCCACCTTGCGCGCGGTGTCGACGTCGATGGTCGAGCAATCCAGCAGCAGGGCCGTGATCGGCGCCACGCCGATGATCTGTTCCGAATAGACCTTCAGCACATGCTGTCCCGCCGGCAGCATGGTGATGACGACGTCCGCGTCCTTGACCGCTTCAGCAACCGACCCGACCGGCACGCAGCCCGCGGCGGCGGCACGATCCAGGGCGGCCTGCGACAGGTCGAAGGCGGCCACGGCGTGACCGGCCTTCGCCTGGTTGGCGGCCATGCCTCCGCCCATGTTGCCGAGGCCGATGAAGGCGATCCTGTGGGTCATGGCGTACGCTCCCTGTTGGTTTTCGGGAGGGTTAGCCGGTCGCCCGCCCGGTCGCCAGCGGCGCCGGGCAGTTTTTCGATCAGGCCGGCTTCCTGAAGCGCAGCATGAACTGGCTGGTACGGCCACGGATCGAGCCGTCGAAGACATTGGCCGTCAGCGGGTCGGCGGCGTTGGCCAGGAGGTTGCTCTCGCCGTCCAGCACGAAGCCGGCCGCCAGCACCTCGCGCTTGACCGCCTCGATGTCGATCCGGTGCACCGTATTGGAGGCCGTCAGGGGCGAGCCCGCCACGGCATGGTGGTCGACCACCACATAGAGGCCGCCCGGCTTCAGCGCCTGGAACACGGCCGCATTGACCCGCGAGGCCGTGTCGGCCGGGGCGATGCTGAGGTGAAGGTCGTGGTAGTTCTGGGCGGTGAAGACCAGATCCAGTCCATTCGGGAACTCTGGCGCAGCGATCGGCGACCGGATGCCGTCGACATTGGCCAGGCCGTCCACGGCCGTCAGGCTGTCTCCATAGCTGGCCTGAAAGGCGATGAACTCGGCCGGCTGCCAGGCCGTGACACGGCCTCGCGGGCCGACGGCGGCGGAGAAGACGCGGGTGAAATAGCCGCCGCCGATGATCATGTCGGCGATCTTCTGGCCGGGCCGGACATCGGCGAAGGCCAGGGTCTCGGCGGTATGGCGCGCCTCATCGCGGGCCCTGTCGTCGGCGGGCCGCGAGGGCTCGGCCAGCACAGCGGCGTAGTCTGCCAATGTCGGGGCAGGCGTCGCGCCCATACCGCCCATACAGCCCAGCGACGCCAGGCTCATCGCCGCGACGGCGGCCAGAATGACGGAACGGCGCATGGTCATGTCTCCCAGGGCGCCGCGCAGGCGCTGACGGCGCAGCCTAGACCGAACGACGGTCGTCGTCAGCCGGGTTTGCGGAAGCGATAGACGAACCGGTCGGAGCGACCGCGAATGCTAGCATCAAAGACGCTCAGGCTGTGGTCGTCCGCCGGCATGCGGACGGCGTCGGTCTCGCCGTCGAAGATGAAGCCGGCGGCCTCGACCTGCCGCCGCAGCTCGGCCGCCTCGATGCGATGCAGGGTTCCCGCCACGCTGATCCCCGCGCCGTCCGCCGCCTGGTGGTCGAGGATGACATACAGCCCGCCCGGCTTCAGCGCCGCGAACACCGCCGCATTCATGGCGGCCACGTCCACGTTGAAACGCGGAATGGCGAAGTCGTGGTATTCCTCGCCCATGAAGACGACGTCCAGGGGGCGATCGAAGCTCATCTCCTCGAGCTTGCCGGTCAGCCGGACGACATTCGGATAGTCCGTCGCCAGGGCGTCGCCGAAGGCATTCTCACGCGCCGCCGTCTGGTTGGGCACGAAGGCATAGGCCCGGCCCTGCTCGCCGACCATCACCGAGAACAAACGGGTGAAGAAGCCTTCCTCCGGCCGGATGTCCGCGACGGCCATGCCCGGCCGCAGCCCTGTGAACTCCAGCATCGCCCGGGTCTGGCGCAGGTCGTCGCGGGCCCGGTCCGCTTCCGGCCGCCGGGCGTCATTCATGGCTGTTTCAGCCCATGAGGCGACGGGCGGCGGCGGTGCCAGAACCTCCGGCCGGATGCCTGCGTACTGCGATCCGGCGCACGCGCCCAGGGACATCGCCAGCACGGCCGCAACGCCCGCCATCAACATGGAACGCATGATCTTCTCCTCCTGCTCCGGCGCAGCTACGCCCCGGAACCGTCGCGGACGCAAGGCCTCAGTCCAGCGGCGTCCATGCCTGGCCCTCAGGCAGCGGGGCGAACAGGCGGTCGAGGTCGGCCTCGCTGACGCCCGACAGGTCGGCGGGCGACCAGTCCGGCGCATTGTCCTTGTCCACCACCACGGCGCGGACGCCCTCCTGGAAGTCATGGGTCCGGACCACGCGCCCGCCGAGCCGGTACTCCAGCGCCATATTGTCCGCGAACGACGGCATGGCCGCCCCGAGCCGCAGCTGGCGAAGCGTCACCTTCAGCGACTGCGGCGACTTGGTCTTCAGCGTGGCCAGCTGCGCCAGGGCCCAGTCGGAGCCGTCTGCGTCCAGGGCCGCGAAAATTTCCTCGACCGTGTCGAAGGCGAACAGCCGGTCGATGGCGGCCAGATGGGCCTCGACCGGGGCTTCACCCGGGTCGGCCTCGAGACCGTCCGCGACATCGATCGGATGGGCCGGATCGGCGGCGAGGATCAGGCGGAAGGCATCCAGCGCGTCGGCCGGCAGATAGTGGCTGTGAATGCCGAGGAAGACGGTATCGGCCGCCTTCAGTCGCGCCCCGGTCAGGGCCAGCCACACGCCGGCCTGACCCGGCAGGCGCGGCAGGAACCAGCCGCCGCCGACATCGGGAAACAGGCCGATGCCGGTCTCGGGCATGGCATAGGTCGTCCGTTCGGTGGCGATGCGGACGTCCGCCGGCTCCGAAATGCCGACCCCGCCGCCCATGACGATGCCGTCGACGATCGCGGTGATCGGCTTGGGATAGTCGAACATCAGATGATTCAGCCGGTATTCGACCATGAAGAAGGCTTTCGCCTCCGACGCGTCTCCGGCCCCGCTCTCGGCAATCATCCGGATGTCACCGCCGGCGCAGAAGCCGCGCTCGCCGGCGTGATCGATCAGCACGGACTTGACCGCATCGTCAGACCGCCAGGCCAGCAGGGCCTCCGTCATCGCCTCGCACATGGCGCGGTTCAGCGCGTGCAGCGCCTTTGGCCGGTTCAGGGTGATACGCCCGACGCCGGAATCGACGCGGGTCAGGACTTCGGACTCACTCATGGCGCTGACCTAAGGGGGGGCGGCCGGCCCGTCCAGCCTCGATGTCGCGGCATGGCGAGCCGCTACTGTTCAGTCGCTGGCCAGTCGATCTTCTGGCAGCGCTCGACCTCGGAGGCGGAATCGCAGGCCCAAAGAACGAAGCTCATGGTGTCGCCCGTGCTGGCGCGGCCCTCGACGAGGCGGGCACGGCGCATGCTCTGGATCACCTCCCGGCCAAAGCGTGTCCCATCAGGCGCGGTGCGCAGGATCTGACAATCCTCTACCCGCCCTGCTTCCGCCACCGTGCAGGTCACTTCCGCCTGGACCGTTCCGGCCTCACGGACCGGAAAGTCAGGCAACGGCATCCTCGCCCATGCGAGTTGGCCGTTACTCCAGTGTCGAGCCTCGGCCTGCTGGGCCTGCGGCTCCAAGAGACCGATGGACAAAAGAGTGATGGCGAATCCAAGCATCGAAGACCTCCGAAAGAAATCTACTGCCGCAGCATCTCCCGCGCCGTGATCACCCGCATGATCTCATTGGTGCCCTCCAGAATCCGGTGCACCCGCAGGTCACGCACGATCCGCTCCAGCGGATAGTCCTTGAGATAGCCGTAGCCGCCGTGCAGCTGCAGGGCCTCGTCGGCGATCTGGAAACAGGCGTCCGTGGTCATGCGCTTCGCCATGGCGCACCATTTGGTCTTCTCGGGGTGGTTGGTGTCGATGGCCCAGGCCCCGCGCAGGACCATCAGCCGGCAGGCCTCCAGCTGGGTCGCCATGTCGGCCAGTTTGAACTGGGTATTCTGGAAGTCCGCCAGGGACTTGCCGAACTGTTTGCGGGTCGTGACATAGGCCTGGGTCGTCTCCAGCGCCAGCCGGGCGCCGCCCAGCGAACAGGCGGCGATGTTCAGCCGGCCGCCGTCCAGACCCATCATGGCGTAGCGGAAGCCGTCGCCTTCCTTTCCCAGCAGATTGGCCGCCGGGATGCGGCAGTCGTCGAAGGCGACGATGGCCGTGGGCTGGCTGTTCCAGCCCATCTTCCTTTCCTGCGCCCCGAAGCTCAGGCCGGGCGTGTCCTTCTCAACCACGAAGGTCGAGATGCCCTTGGGGCCGTCCGCGCCGGTGCGGGCCATGACCACATAGACGTCCGACGTGCCGGCACCGGAGATGAAGGCCTTGGAGCCGTTCAGCACCCAGTGGTCACCGTCCCGCTTCGCCGTGGTGCGCAGGCCGGCCGCGTCAGAGCCCGAGCCCGGCTCGGTCAGGCAGTAGCTGGCGATCAGCTCCATTGTCGTCAGCCGCGGCACAAAGCGGCCGCGCAGATCGTCGGAGCCGAAGCTGTCGATCATCCACGTGGCCATGTTGTGGATCGAGATGAAGGCCGCCGTGGACACGTCGCCGCGCGACAGTTCCTCGAAGATCAGCGCCGCCTCGACCCGGCCCAGGGCCATGCCGCCGTGTTCCTCGCCGGTGTAGATGCCGCAAAAGCCCATCTCGGCCGCGTGCTTCATCACATCGACGGGGAAATGTTTGGTCTCGTCCCATTCGGCGCTGTGCGGGGCCAGTTCGGCGTCAGCGAACTGGCGGGCCGCGTCCTGGATGGCGCGCTGATCGTCGTTGAGAGCGAAGTCCATGGGGCGTTTCCTCGAGTCTTTGGAGGGCTTCTATCCGGTCCCCTCTTCCGATGGGAGAGGGCTTGAACCTTCTCCCCGCGGGATAAGGAAGCTAGAGAGCGCACCATGACCCAGCCGTTCGCCCCCGCCGCCTTTCCCTACGCCCGGCCCCGTCGCCTGCGCAGCAGCCCGTGGGTGCGCCGGCTGGTGGCCGAGACGGTCCTGACGCCAGCCGATCTGGTCTGGCCGCTGATCGTGCACGACGGTGCCGAGGATCGCATTCCGGTCGCCTCCATGCCCGGCGTCTATCGATTGTCGCCCAAGGCCGCCGCCGCCGCCGCCGTCGAGGCCCGCGACCTCGGCATCCCCGCTGTCGCGCTGTTCCCGAACGTCGACGGCGCGATCAAGGACGCCATCGGCACCGGCGCGACCGACCCCGACGGCCTGATCCCCGACTGCATCAAGGCGATCAAGGACGCGGCCCCGGAGATCGGCGTCATCACCGACGTGGCGCTGGACTGCTACACCGACCACGGCCACGACGGCGTGGTCGAGAACGGCCGCATCCTCAATGACGCCAGCCTCGAGCGGCTGGCGGAACAGGCCTTCATCCACGCCCACGCCGGCGCCGATGTCGTGGCACCCTCGGACATGATGGACGGCCGGGTCCAGGCCATCCGCGAGGCGCTGGAGGCCAACAGCTTCCACGACGTCCTGATCCTGTCCTATGCGGCGAAATACGCCTCGGCCTTCTACGGCCCCTATCGCGATGCGGTCGGCTCGGCCAAGGCCCTGACCGGCGACAAGAAGACCTACCAGATGGACCACGCCAATTCCGATGAGGCCCTGCGCGAGGTGGCCATGGACATCGCCGAGGGCGCCGACGCCGTCATGGTCAAGCCCGGCATGCTGTATCTCGATATTGTTCAACGCGTTGTGGAGACTTTCAAAGTCCCGACCTTCGCCTATCAGGTGTCCGGCGAATACGCGATGATGCGCGCGGCCATGGCCAACGGCTGGCTCGAGGAGGACCGCGCCATCCTCGAAAGCCTGCACGCCTTCAAACGCGCGGGCTGCGCCGGGGTCCTGACCTATTTCGCCCCGCAGGCGGCCCGGCTGCTGGGCGCCTAGGATGAATCCGGGCCCGGCCATCCGACCCGGGACTCTGACCGCGCTGACCTTTGTTGCCTATCAGGCCTGGTCGATCGGGCTGGGGGCCTTCGTGTTCTTTTTCGCGCTGGGGAAGGACAGTGCGCCAATCCCCGACCCGGCGACTGGTCGAACCTTTGCCTTCAGCAATCACGGGTCGGAATTCTACGTCGAGCAGTGGAAATTCTATCTGTTCTACATTGCGCTCGGGCTCGGCATGGTCCTGTTCATGATTTCGGTCGGCGCCATTCAGCTACGGTTCGGCAAGGCCGCCCTGGTTCGCGTCCGCCCGGTGAGCCTGTTCCTGGCCGTATGCGGCGCCGTCCTTTTCTGGTTCGGAGCCATCTGGCTATTGGCCGACTAGCGGTCCGTCCGCGCCAGCAGGTCGATCAGGTCCCGCTTCCAGAACACCGCCCAGGTGTGGGTCCCGTGACCCTTCCCGCCGGCGCTGTTGGGAACCAGCCGATAGCGGACGCCGGCGATCCGCGGGACGAACTGCTCCGACAGTCCCAGCTCGGGCGGATTGATGAAGTCGTCGGCGGAGTTGATCCAGGTCATCGGGGCGGTGATCCGCTCCAGCCCCGCCGAGGGATCGTAGTCGAACGAGGCGTTGACCTGGTACCAGAGATCGTTGGCGTCCAGCGCCGGCAGGCGTCGGTCCATCTGCGCGGCCAGGTAGCCGTCCACCGCCGCCGGTGTCGCCAGATCCTGCTGCATGGCCATCGGCGCGGAGCCCGCGAGCAACAACAGATCAACTGCCGTGCGCAGGCCCTCGATCGGCTGGGCCGCATAGTCGCCGCCCGCCCAGGCCGGATCGCTGCGGATCGCGTCCTTCAGCATGGTCCGCCACAGGCGGTTGCGCCCGACGATGGCCGTCGGCTGGCAGGCCATGGGCATGAGCGCTTCGGCGAACCCGGGATGGGCCTCGGCCCAGACGAAGATGTGCATACAGCCCATCGAGGTGCCCAGCATCAGCCGGACCCGGTCCACGCCCAGCCCGTCGACCAGCATCCGCCGCTGCGCCTCGACCATGTCGGCATAGCCATATTCCGGGAACCGCGCCCGCTGCCCGTCCGACGGCTTCGATGACCCGCCGTGGCCGAGGTTGTCGGGCATGATGATGTAGTAGCGCGCGGTATCGAGCGGCTGGCCGGGCCCGAACAGCTCGCCCGCGAACTGCGGCGACAGGAACTGCGCGCCGGTTCCGCCGGTGCCGTGCAGCAGCAGGACTGCGTTCTCGACCCGACCGTCGGCACCCCGGCGCGGCTGCCCCAGGGTGCGGTAGTGCATCCGCAGTTCGGGCAGCGACTGGCCCGAGGTCAGGGTGAAACCGGCCGCGGTGAAATCGCCTTCGAGCGGCGCCGGCTGGGCCATCGCCGTCGAGGACAGAAGCAGGGCGGCCAGGCCGCAAACCAAAGGCAGAAGACGTTTCATCGGGGCGCTCCGGTCTCAAGGGACAGACGGGCCGACCAGCCGTCGTAGGCGACATCGACGTTGGCCGGCACGACGGCCTTCAGGGCGTTGTAGTCGAGGTCGAGGTGCAGATTGGTCAGAACGGCCCGCTTCACGCCGGACCGGGCGATCCAGTCCAGCGTCTTGTCGACATGGGCGTGGGTCGGGTGCGGGGTCCAGCGCAGGGCGTCGACGATCCAGAACTCGCAGCCGCGTACCGCCTCGATCGCCGCCTCGTCGAGGTCAGACACGTCGCTGGAATAGGCCACCGGCCCGATGCGATAACCGACCGAGCGGATCGGGCCATGCGCCTGGTCGAAGGTCACGACCGGGATCGCGCCGCCCGCACCCCCGACCGCCCATGGCTCTCCATGCGGCGGGATCGCCATCTCGTCCAGAATGGCCGGATAGCCTTCCTGGGTCTTGAAAATATACGGAAACCGCCCGGTCAGGGCATAGCGCGTTGCGACGTCCATCCAGGCCGGAATGCGCCGCCGCGCGCGCATGGCGAAGACCCGCAGATCGTCGATGCCATGCACCTGATCGGCGTGGTCATGGGTGTAGAGGACCGCGTCGACATGGCGGACGTTCGCCGCCAGCATCTGGGCGCGCAGGTCCGGCGAGGTGTCGACCAGCACGCTGGTCACCCCGTCCGCCCCGTGCCGGCGCACCAGCAGCGAACAGCGGGTACGATAGTTCTTCGGCTCGGCGGGATCGCAGTCGCCCCAGTCGCCGTCTCCGCGCGGCACGCCGCCGGACGAGCCGCAGCCGAGGATCACGACTTCCAGCGCGCCAGACTCGCTCATGCGCCCTCCGGCCTCGGTATGCGGTCGAACAGGGCGAAGAAGGCTTCGGTCGTGCGCGCCTCCGCCTCGCCCCGGCTCCAGCCGCGGATCTCAGCCAGTTTGTCGAGGACGTGAACCACCCAGGCCGGCTCATTGCGCCGCCCCCGGTGCGGCATGGGCGCCAGATAAGGACAGTCGGTCTCCACGATGATCCGCTCGGGCGGCATGCCGGCCACGATCTCGCGCACCTCGTTCGCCGCCTTGAAGGTGGCGATGCCGGAGACCGAGAACCAGGCACCGAGTTTGGCTGCCTTTTCCGCGAGTTCTGGCCCACTGGTGTAGCAATGCATCAGGAACCGGAACGGCCCGTCGGCCTGCTCCTCGGCCAGGATGCCGGCCATGACGTCATCCGCCTCGCGCGTATGCACGACCAGCGGCAAGCCAGTCCTGCGCGCGGCGTGGATATGGGTCCGGAACACCGCCGCCTGCACATCGCGCGGGCTGAGATCGTAGTGGAAGTCCAGCCCGCACTCCCCGATCCCGACCACCCGCGGCCTTCCAGCCAGTTCGATCAGCCGGTCGACGGTCAGGTCGACATGGTCCTTCGCCTCGTGCGGATGGGCACCGACCGTGCACCAGATGTCGTCATGGGCCATGGCCAGCCCATGGGTGGCCTCGAAGGTCGACAGCTTGTCGGAGATCTCCACCATCATCTGAACGCCGGCCTCGCGGGCCCTTGCGATCACCGCATCGCGGTCTTCATCGAACTGATGCGCATGCAGGTTGACGTGGCTGTCGATGATCATCCGCCGCCTGCCTTGACCCGTTGCAGGTCGGCCAGGGCCCCCGCCAGCACATCCGCCCGGTCCAGATTGATTGCGGCCGTCCGGTCCGGCAACTCTGCCAGACGGCTCCACAGATCCGCCCAGCGCGCGCCGGACGCCCCCTCCTCCAGCGCCCGCACCTTCACGGCCGCCGAGAGCCGGTCCATCAGGGTCTCGAACCGGTCCTGCCCCTCGGGTCCGCGGAATTTGTCCGCGACCGCGAGGGCCTCGGCGCGATCCACGCTCGGTGCCGAAACCCAGGCCTGCGCCAACTGGTCTGCTTCCAGCGTCGCACCGGACGCCAGCGCCAGCGCCCGGCCCGGTGAGCCGCCGGCCATGCCCGCGATCCGGGCGGCCTCGGCGGAGCTCACACCCGTGCGATTGCGGACCAGTTCCTCCAGGGCATGCAGCGGCCAGACCGGAAAGGCCAGCCGACGACAGCGGGAACGGATCGTCGCCAAAAGCCGGCCCGGCGCATGGGTGACGAGGAACAGTACGCCCCGCTCGGGCGGCTCTTCAAGAACCTTCAGCAAGGCATTGGCGGCGTTCAGGTTCAGGTCGTCGGCGGCATCGATGAT
Source organism: Aquidulcibacter paucihalophilus (assembly GCA_030285985.1). NCBI lineage: Bacteria > Pseudomonadati > Pseudomonadota > Alphaproteobacteria > Caulobacterales > Caulobacteraceae > Aquidulcibacter > Aquidulcibacter paucihalophilus. The sequence goes on along the minus strand of CP127384.1, from coordinate 1,584,917 downwards.
GGCCACGCGGTAGCGCGCCTGGGACGGGCTCTTGGCGAAGAATTCGGGCAGCTCGCGGGCCTGGTCGACCGAGATCGACTTCTTCGTCTTGCCGCCCTCGACGGCCCGCTCAAGCACCAGCAGGTCTGGATGGGACCGGGCCGTGACCAGCCGCGCCACCGGATCTTCAGGGCTGGTTCCAAGCGGCCCCCGCGACGGATCGGGCGCGGCCCCCAGCAGGCGGCGCGCGGCGCGGAAGGCGAAGGTCGCCTTGCCCGAACCCTCGGGGCCGCAAAGCAGCCAGGCGTGGTGCAGCCGATCCTTGCCGAACGCGTCAAGGAAGGCGGCTTCGGCCGCCGCATCGGGGACCAGGTCGAATCGATCCCGTGCGTGTTCACTCACGGCAACCGGGCCTCGACGGCGGCCCATACACGGGCCTCGACCGTGTCCTGATCGCCGTCAGCGTCGATGATGACGCACCGCTCGGGATACCGCGCAGCGATGTCGAGGAAGCCGCGACGCAGACGCGCATGGAACTCGAGACCCTTGGATTCGAAACGGGTCTCGAACTGACCGCGGCCGAACGCCCGCTCCAGCCCGACCTCGACCGGGAGGTCGAAGATGAGCGTCAGGTCCGGCTGGGTGGCACCGACGATAGCTGCGTCCAGCGATTCGATGAACGCCGCCGGCGTGCCCCCGCCGACACCCTGATAGGCGCGGCTGGAATCGGCGAAACGATCGCAGACCACCCAGCGGCCGGCCTCGAGCGCGGGCCGGATGGTACGCTCCAGATGGTCACTGCGGGCGGCGAACATCAGCAGGGTCTCGGTCACCGGTGACCAGCGCCCGGCATCTCCGTTCAGGGCGATGGCGCGGATATCCTCGGCCCCGGGCGACCCGCCCGGCTCACGGGTCTGGACGACCTCCAGCTCACGCGCGCGCAGCCGGTCGACCAGCCGCGCGGCCTGGGTCGACTTGCCGGTCCCCTCGCCGCCTTCGAACGTGATGAATCTGCCCTGGGTCACCGGCGCACAATGGCGACGGCGGGCAATCAAGCAAGCCTCAGCGCGCCGATATCAACAGGGCGTCAGCGTATCCGCGTGCAATCACCGCCTGCCGCGACCGTTCGGCGGCATTGGGATCGGGCCAGGGCCCGACGAGGACCCGGAAAAGGCCATCGGTCCGATCGACGTCGACCGTGGCGCGGTCACCGAGCTGATCGGCGACATGCCGCGCGGCGCGGCGGTCCGAGAAGGCCCCGGCCTGGATCCAGTAGGCCCCGCGCGAGGATGATTCCGCGTCCGCCGGTGGGGCTCGATCCGGTGCGGCCGCATACTGAAGCGTCGTCCCGCCGCCGGTCCGTGGTGCCCGGCCCAGATAGCGGACCCGGACCTCTCCCACACCCACCTGCAGCATGCCCAACGCCTCGGCCGAGCCGCGCGAAAGGTCAATGATCCGGTTGTCGACAAAGGGCCCGCGGTCATTGACCCGCACCACGATCCGGCGGCCATTGGCCAGGTTGGTCACCTCGACCAGTCCGGGCAACGGCAGCGTCTTGTGAGCCGCCGTCAGTGCATGCATGTCGAACCGCTCGCCGGTGGAGGTCGGCCGGCCGTTGAACTGATCCCCGTACCAGGAGGCGAGACCGGTTTCGTCATAGCCCGGCTGTTCGGCCGGCTGATACCAGCGGCCGCGCACCTGATACCGGCGCATCGCGCCGGGCACGATGGGGGCCGGATCCGTCACCACAGGCAGACGCGACGCCTCGGGCCGGGCAACGCCGGCGCAGGCCGCGACCAGCGACAGCAAGGCCGCAACGACGACGCCCCGAAGCGCTTTCCTGGAAATAATTCCGGCCATGTCCCCGCCTGTGAAGACGATCAGCATGGCCAAAGACATTTCCGCTTTGGTTAACGACCCGTTTGGCGCTATGCGGCCAGTCCGCTCGATGAACACGGACAGGTGGCCGAGTGGTTTAAGGCAGCGGTCTTGAAAACCGCCGTAGGTGAAAGCCTACCGTGGGTTCGAATCCCACCCTGTCCGCCAGGCGCGCTGTTTTTACGTTATATAACAAAACATTACACGCGTTTTTGTCTAACTTCCCGAGGTCGGTCGACAGAGTTAGACAACGGTTGTGCTGCTTATGTTCCCGTAATGCGGCTCATCGCCGATGTCGCCAGGAGGCGTTGCCCCGCTGCCCTGGTGTAGCGCTCGACCTCTTTGAGGCTTCGATGCCCGGTCACGGACATGATCATGTGAGCCGAGCAGCCAGCTTCCGCGAGCCGCCGCGCGGCCGCTTTCCGGAGACCGTGCGCGGAAGCGGCACGAGGTAAGCCGGCCTGATTGGCCGCCTCACTGATCCACTGGCTGAACCCTTTCGCGGTGTACGGTTCGCCGTGCTTTGTCACAATGAACGTTAGGTGGGCTGTCGGCACCGCGTCGAGGGACGCCAGCAGCCTTGCATGAACGGGGAGCTCCAGCGCCTCACCCGTCTTCTCCTGGACAACCCGGATGTAGCCGTTCTGAACGTGCTGCGGCCCCATACGCCTAACGTCACCTGAACGCTGTGCCGTGTAGAGTAGCAAGTCGAAGGCGAGCCTCTCCTTGCACCCAAGCGGCCAGCGGGTCTCGAACTTGCTGATGTCTTCTTCCGACCAAGTCAGGAAGCCATCCGTCCGGCGCTTAAGAGGTTTGATGTGAATCGCGGGATTGTCGTCCCGCCAACCCCGGTCGACAGAAAACCCCAAGACGACCCGTATGATTTTGAGCAGGTTGTTGGCTGCCGCGGAGCGGTCGGCCATCCCATCAATTATCTTACGGATATGTTTGGGCTGCAGCTGAGCAACCGGCAGGAAGCCGCATCGTGTTGAAGCGAGCTTCAGGTCGCGGAACCGGTCGAGGATCCCCTTGTACGTGCGCCGCGTCGTAGGCCGCAGCGACTGCCACTCTGCAGAGGCGTAAAACTCTACGGCTAGAGCATCGATTGAACCTGGCCGGGTTCGGGAAGACCCTATGGGAGGGACCAAATTTAGATTGGCTGCTTCATACCAAGCCCACCATGCTTGGCTGTCGAAAGGCTCCCGGGTCTGGCTTTCCTGGCAGCCCTTCTTCCGGAACCGCCACCGAACCACCCCGTGACGGTCGCGATAGTAGCTTGCGTATGGCGGACGGCGCTTCACAGCACTGCATCCCAGGGGTTCTCGGGAACCTCTGCCGGCAGAGCCGAGAATGCCTCATCCAGTTCTATGCGGTCCCATACCTTGCGGCGGTCAATTTCCTTGGCGGTCGGCATACGGCGGTCCGCAACCATCTGGTCGAACTTGCTGACCCCAACGCCAATATATTCCGCCGCTGCCGCCCGCCCCAAACCTCGTGGAGGGCAACTTGACGGCAATACAGACCGGCGAACCCGGCCGACGCTTTCCTCACCACCTGCACTGGTTGAGCTCACCACCGTTCCCCCCGCGGCGAAATCAATCGGCCCTTCTCTGCCCCAAACAGAATGGCCCACTGCTGCATCTCGGCGTTGGGAACGTCGGAGGTGCGGACACGCCTATAGAGCGCTGAAATGGTGGTGGTCACGTCCACCAGAACGATGGCTAACATCTGAACGTCCGACCCGCTGCCGTGATCAACGGCGACACGTCGAATGGCCTTATCAAGGGTGCCGGTTACCGCGATGATTGGTCTTATGACGGGTTCCGCGGCCCTGACCGGTTCAGTGGTTTCAAGGGTTGCGCCCCCAAACAGGAAGCGGCCGGCGTCGCTGGGTCTGCCCTCGTTTGCCAGATCTAAAAGGTCATCAAAATGATTGCGCACCAGAGTTGCAGCATGACTCTGCGGCAGGCCGGCCCTTGCGAGGTCCATTAGCAAAGCGAGGCGGACCGCCTGTTCCTCCTGGAAGTCAGTCCAGCCCGTGGCCGTGGCGCGGCCCGCAAAAGGGAGGTGGCCGCGGTTGTTTAGGGCGTTGTAGGTCGTCGCGGGTATTCCCACGATCTGAAGTAGCTCAGCTCTGCGCATAAAAACATCCTTCCTGCATGCGTTTATGACAGGTCTGTCTAACGCATGCAAGCCGCATGCGTCATCGCTCGTACCGCCCCCGATGTTGCACGAACATTGTTTTTTCTATTGCGTTATCCGTGGCTTATGCTATAATAAGCATGCCAGCCCAGTGCGCGCTGGGCAGCACATCCTCACAACTCATGCCCGAGACCCTCGCCCCTTAGCGAGCGATTTTGGCTGCGCGCAAGGACCGCAGAATGCCAGGAAAACAAGCTAAACTTCTAACCGACCCCGTTGTTCGACGGGCACTACGGCATCTTTCAAAACGCCATTCAGCCGAGCGAGATATTGCGATCTTCCTGTTGTCTCTTCGGGCGGGTCTCCGGGCTTGTGAAATTGCAGCGCTTGACTGGTCCATGCTGCTTGACCCGTTAGGGCGCGTCGGCACCAGCCTCACTGTAGAGAATAGGATTGCCAAAAAGAGCGGCGGCCGAAGGATACCCCTCCACCCGGAGCTAAGAACCGCACTCCTCGTTCTCGCTAGGACCGACCGGTGCGGCCCCGTCATCCGCTCGCTACGGAGTGGGCACCGGATGCAGGCCAATAGCTTGGTGAACTGGTTCAAAACCCTCTTCCACGACATCGGAGCGTCTGGTTGCTCGTCTCACTCCGGCCGTAGGACTTTCATCACCTTTGCGGCCCGCAACGCCCATCGCGCCGGCGCGAGCCTCCGCGACATCCAACTGCTTGCAGGTCACCGTTCAATTGAAGTGACCCAAGGATACATCGACGGCGACTCAGACGCCCAACGTCGGCTCGTCCTCGGGCTGTAGCCCACTACCCATAGGCCGTCTCTAGGACGGCCTCCAACAGGCCGGCAGCACTCAAGCCAGTGCTTGCGATCACCCGCACCGCTGCCCATTCCACAGGACAAAACACATGAACGTTGAAAGACGCGAGCGCATCCGTGCGCTCAACGACCGACTGCGGCGTCAGCACGTCGGAGGGCGCATCCTCGTCAGCTCAGGCATCATGGCCGGCGGGCCTGGCATGGCGGCAGCTGCTTTGGTGGCTGTTCGTCACTTCGACAAATTCGACGAGCGGAACGACCCCTACGGCGAACACGACTTCGGGGCCGTGACCGTCGGCGCTCAACGGATCTTCTGGAAGATCGACTACTACGACGCCTCGATGACCTCACACGCTGTTGATCCGTCGGACCCGGCCGCCTGCGTGCGGGTCCTGAGCATCATGCTGGCGGAAGAGTACTGACGTGCTGCTGCACCCAGTGGGGCACCGAACGTGAGGCCCGCCAAACAAGGGACTTTTGACGGTCTTTGCGGCGTCTATGCCATCATTAACGCTCTGGACATCGCGGGCTTGTGCGAGCCCAGGGGCAGGACACACAAAGAGCTGTTCGTCCTGCTTACCAGCGCTCTTCCTGCCCCAAGGCTGCGTGCCGCCATGGACTACGGATTAACAGCCGCGGATCTGCGGCTTGCCGTCCGGAAAGTCGCTTCGCATTGGCCCCCATCCCGCCACGTGCAGCTGTGCCTCAACCAACCACTACAGCGAAGCGCAGTTTCTTGCCCGGCTGAGATGCTCAGTAAGCTCCGAGAGGTTGTTGCCAAGCCGGGCACTGCAGTGATCGTTCAAATCGCCTGCCCCGGCTATCGGCACTGGACCGTGATTAGCAAGCTCGGGGACCAGACCGCCCTAGTCAGGGATTCAGGCCGCATGACTTCGCTCGACTTTCGACGATTTGGACCGAAGGGGCGGTACCGACTGGTCTATCAGGCCACCTTAGCATTGACCTGCCGGGTGGACTAAATAGCCCCCTTCGGAGCCGCCCCCTCCATCGTCGTCTAAAAGAGTCGAAGGTCGTTCACGGCCATTCCAAACCCACCGTGGACTTTGCGAGCCGATTTGCGCTGTCCGCGCAGGTCTTTGAGCACATCAGTCTCAGCTTGAGTGAACCCTGGCTCGGGTTCGACCCGATCGCCCCGCCGGCGAAAGCCCGATAGTACCCAAAAGCCCTTGGGCCCCAACGCCGCGTACAGGCGGGTTAGTTCCTGCTGAAGATGGCCTGGGAGCATCTGATAGGATTTGTAAGAAGTCGCCTGTCGAACTTCGCGGTAGCGGCGATGTCGGTTCTGGCGCGGGTTATGGTCGACCAACGCGAGGACTCCGGAGATGTAGGACATGGTTTTCAGAAGGTGAGCCAGATCCTTGATCTTGACCGCCTTCCTAGGCCGGATGTCGAGCACCTCACGATCCCTCGGGTCCACGCGAAATGCAGACTTGATGGCATTTTGTGCGCTGACTCCGTCTAGGTCTCTTACAATCACCAGCGCATGCAAATGAACACACCAAACGCCCCAGTCAGCTTGGGTACCATCGGGGTTGAACGCGATATCGACACCGCCAATCAAACGTCGCCCCAAGGTCGTTGGAATATTCCTCGCTCGCCGGCTGGCGATCGTCCTGAGCTGTTTCACCACATCGGGCGTCAACGAACCCGGAGGCACTCGGAACTCGGGAGGGCACCACGTTAGGTGATATACATCCCACCCCGAACGAAATGCGGCCTCGAAATACTTCATGGCTTTGTGCATTAGCCGGCGCTCGCGGATAGCAAGCAAAGGCTCAAGGGTGTCCGGCAGCTCGATGTGATCACGTCCGAACCCGGATTTTGGCACCACTCCCGCTGCCTCGGCTGAAGTCCAGCATCGGTTCGATATGGCCGCGGCCGATCGACGATCGGCAGCCAACTGTGCACGCTTTTTGGGCGTCATGTCGTCACTACTCCTAGGGGCACGTCGGGCGCCCGCTGATTGAAATGATATGAGAGTGACGCGCCGGTCAGCGGTTAGTCCGCTATATCAGCTCAGCCGCCCGGAAGAGCGGTCGGCGCTTTCTGGCCAAGCCAGATGCCCGCATCAACGAGGATACTATAGGCGATCCCGTTGAATGAAAACCCGGACCTTCAGTCGCGAGACGCAGCCTTCAGTTCCGTCGCGCGAATTCTAAGGATCGTCGCGCCAGCGCCATCACGCCACCCACTAGCTATATACAAGTAGTAGTCTGGGTAGTGGGGGTATACACAGCACGCTGCCAATGACGGGCTGGTGAATCCGCCCCTTGCGCGACGCGTTGGCCGCGAGCGTCCTTAGCCTTCAAGGCATACTCGAACCGCCTCGTTGGTCCAGCACTGGCCTTCCCTTATCACGCTCCCTAGGGGCACATCGGCGTCGAGGGATTCTCCGGTGACCGGCGACAGACACGGGTTCCGATAGCTGTAGACGATGGCCGCAGCTGCATTGCCGTCCCATCGAAGATCGACGTGACATCCTCCAGCCTGCTGGCTGCTCAGGACGACCCGGTCCTCGTGGAAAAGCCCCTGGCAAGGTCCTGACATAAGCGTGAGACCTTCAAGGGTTACGTCGCACGTGCCGCGTGCTTCCCCGGTCTTTGGAATGACGGCATCAACCTCTCGGCTCCCCGTCACGTCCTGCTGAGTTGGACTTGCTGGCGGTTCAGTTACCATCGCCAAAGCTACCAGGAGCTGGTCGACTGCCAGCCCCTCATGGACGCCGTCGTTGGTTTGAATGCGGGTGATGATGGCGCGCCCCGGTCCACATGACTCAGAAGCGGTGGTCTCGCCCTGCCCTCCGTCAAACTGGATATCGAAATCGATCAGCAACGCCTCGCCTGTCAGGTGGTCGTCCTTCCGGCTCCGTAGAACAAAGTTGGATCCATGAGCCTCCCAGGCGATCACGAGTCCTCTTTGCTCCAGCGTGTTGGCAAGAGAGTGGAGCGGGAGCGCCATCGGTGTGTATGGCGCGACGACGCAGCTATTCAGCACCGCCTCAGCAGGCCTGAACGCCGGGAGCTGCGAAGCCGCCTTACAGCCCCAGAAGAGAGGCGCTGCCAGGAGAGTCAGACTGATCGTGAGCGCAATGCCTGCAACCCGTTTCCTATTCATTGGCATCAAAATCGCGAGGCTGAACATGCATGCGAATGGCTTCAATCAGTGGAGCCGTGGCTTCTAGCAGGACAAGGCCGTCGTGGTGCGTGAGTAGGTATTCGCCGCGTGAAGAATGCCATTTCTCAGCTTGTCTGCCATTTAACCGACCGGCCCCTGTGCCTTCTTCGGGTTCAGCCCCTTCCGCGCGCAAGGCTAACCGGAGTAGTTCCACCATCTCATCATCAGGCTCCCGAGAAAATATGATCAGGATGGGGTAATCCGTCTCGGACATAAGCGCGCTCTTTTTGAGTGTGTACGCTTACACGTTACCAACCTCTACAATCCGACCAAGAGCTTTGGCAGACTTCTCCACACCTCCCGCACGTCCTTTCCCCCGACCGCGAGAGGGGCGCACAGCATCAATGAGGACCGGTGCCGCATGAACGTCCGTTCGATCGCCGACAACGTGATGGCTGGCGTGAGTGGATTTGTCTGGATCTACACTTTGTCTGAGGGGAGCGGGTCTCGGACGCAGTCTTCTCGCTTTTTCGCCTCAGCTCGCAGGGCGATTGCTGCACGGGCGATTTCCGCCTCATCTTCATCGTAGTTCGTCCGGCATCCCGTGTTGTCCGACGAGAGGAAGGCACGAATTCCTCCGCTCACCTTGCGGATCGTAAATCGGGAGGTCGTTAGAGCCCGTGCGACCTCGACCGAGGGCGCTCGGTCAATAGGGAATGAAGACAGCACGTTGTCGACGGCATCGAGCAGATGAAGACTGGGCGAGATCAGAACCTGATCCCTCGACACTAACTTCATACCGCCGAGATCCAGTTGGGTCTGGCTCATCGCCGCTTCTGCGTGTTCCAGGGCGATCACTGCGCCGCGAACGTATGAGTCATCCCGAGCGTCATCCCGTCGCTGTTGGACACGAGACTGATGGGCAGCAACAGCAATCGCGACGAGGATGGCGAGCACGGAACCAACGGCTTGGACCCAAGCGGGCCAGTCCACGTCAAAGTTGAAGAAGATGAGTTCGGTCACGCCGGCTCGCCCAAAGTTGGAGTAGCCTGAGCTTACGGTCAGAATGCTCGTTGCTGAAGCGGAGTCTGATATTCCAAATCGCCTCCTGTGCGCGGTGCGGACCGTTGATCGTGTGTCGTTGGCAGCCGATCGCACAGCAGCCCAAAGTGCATTTTTCTACATGTGCACTGACAAGCTCGGCCGAGCCCTAAGAGCGTCCCCTCGTATCGCTTCTTCTACCGACTGATCGTACCGCAGAGCTGTTCGCACGGTTCGCCATCGTCGTTGCCATCGAGCGAAGAAACCCCACATCGCTCCAGGTAAAAGTGCGCTTCAGCACAAGAGCTCATCTGCCGACAAAACCGCTTTCCCGAACAGCTAAACTGCGCATTGGCCCGAGGCGAACCAGGCGCTGGACTGAACAGCCCCTGCGAAGGAACCACGGGTTGGTCACCGGTTCCGGTCCGCACCCCTTGGCGCCACTCCCAAGGCGCCACCGTCTGCTGGTCGCTCATCGACCACAGCCCTGCCCTGCTGGCGCGCGCCCGAGTCTCCGTCGCGACCAGCGTCTCATCGGTCAGGTACTGCCGGTACGCCCACGCATGCCCCTGCTCCACCATCGCTCGGTTGACGTCGCGACCGTCGGCGAACAGACGCGCGACCACGCGACCGTAGCGGTCGGTGTCGGTCTGCTGCACCGAGACCGTCTTGCTGAACACCAGCGCCGAAAGCGCCTGCCGCGAACGATCCCCCCACGGCTGCCCTCGCTCTGGTGCGTCGATCTCAGCGAGTCTGATCGTATGCTGTTGGTTCTGCTCGTCGAGCACAGTCACCGTGTCTCCGTCGGTGATCCCAACCACCCGCGCCCGAAACGATATGGTCTCAGCTCGAGCCCCTCCGCCGGCCTGTGCGACCAGCGTAGCCGCCTGCTCACACGCAGTGACCGAACCGAGCGCGATCGCAACGAGCGTCGCAGCGAGCGCGCGCCTCAGCCGTTTCAGGGCGATTGTCGTGATCTGCACTCTTAAATCCCTTTGCAGCTCACTGCTGCGTCGCGACTAAGTCGGTCAGTCGGGCAGTCTGCGATGTAGCTCCGCAAAAACCCCAACATCCTTCCAGCGATCACGCGAACCGACCACATAGACAGCTTCCTTGGCCCGTGTGACCGCGACGTTGAGCAAGTTCGGCTGACGACCAGCCCAACCTCGCGCGCCTGTCTGAGACGCCATCGGCGCCCCCAGAACAAAGATAACCGCCTCCGCTTCTCGACCTTGCACGGTGTGTACAGTCCCCACTCTCTCGCGCAGCCACGCGGTGGCGTCAGGGACCAAAGCCGCAAGGATCCCGCTTTCGGCAATCAAGCGACGCAAGTTGTCTTGAACGACCACAAACGGCGTTACGATGTAGAGGTCTGGTAGACCGCCTCCCGCAGTCGCCGTTACGAGCAGATCGAGCACCACCTGCCCTTCCGCCGCAGACCACTTATCGACTGCTCGACCATTCACATTGATCCAACGCGACGCACCCAGCGCGTCGCGAATGGCGGACTCCTTTGGAGTCTTCGCCTGAACCATCTGTCGCTCGTAAGCGATCGCGTTTGCGACAGAGAACATCGGCTCGGAACAGCGACGATGCACCAAGAGAGGGACGCCCACGGTGCGACTGCCATTCCGGCCTGCAAACTCCGCGACGTACGCCGTCGCTGCATCCGCGAGTGTCTGCACTGACGCGCCTGGTGCGTTGTAGAGATCGGGATCTGCTCCGAACTGACGATGGATGGCGTCGGTCAACGTCTCTGGCAGCATCACGACGGGTTGGATCTGAAGGGGGTCGCCGACGACGATGGCGCGCTTGGCACGCATGAGTGCACCGACGGCAGACTGGGGCGTCGCTTGACCGGCTTCGTCAATCAGCAGCCATCCCAGCGACTCCGGCGGCAACCGCCCAAGCATCCGATCGACCGACGCGAACGTGGTCGAGATCGCGGGGACCACAAGGAAGAGAGACGACCAGAGATGCGGCAGGAGAGCATCCTTCTGCGGAGATCCGAGTGATCCACCGCCGAGCGCATTCATCATCGCGCCGAGGTTATGTCGCAGCGGTTTGGCGCTGGCGTCGATGAAAGCCTTGTGAACCGCCAACGCCTGTACGAACAGGCCGTCACGCCTCTTTTGCAGGTCAGCGCTCAGCCAAGGCGACGCTCGATGGCGGTCTGCGTGTGATCGACTGAAAAACTCAGCATCTACGAACCGATCGCCAATTTCCGCGCGCCGAGCTTGTGCGCTGGTCAGAGTTTCGGACAGCGTGTGGACGGCGGCTGCCCAACTTGATTGAGGTTCTCTCGCTCGCTCAAGTTCGTAGCGAATGGTGCTCGCCGCTTGACGCGCCAAAACATTGGCCGCCTCAGCCTCATCGGTCTGCCTGTGAAGCCGAGCGCCGGCGCCGTCCTTCCGCACCACCCATACACGCCACCGCCGAGTCCCGAACAATCGCGACCAGAAGCCGGGTCGTTGGGCAACCATCGCCTTCCAATCAGCCAGTTCGCGGAGAAGCCCAGGGAGAAGCGACCATGCCACACGCACCCGCTCCAGCTCCGCAAGCTCATCCTGCATTGCGCGATGACTCGACAGAAAGGCTTCTCGGATCACACGCCAGCGACGTAGGGCGTCGGCATTGCTTGTCGGTGCGTCTTCTTCGGTCACGATGCGTGGGGGACGCTCGGCGAGAGCAGCGGCGGCCTCTGCCGAATCTTCGATGACCTGCGGTGCCCCAGAAGCGGCGGCGAGGTAGGTCGAGAGACCGACCTCCGCATCCCACCAGAATGTCTGACGAAAACGCGACCGGTTTCCACCGTTGCCCAAGACCGCAGCCCCCAACCCCCATGTCGCCTGGCCGCAGAGTTCGTCAGAGAGCGATCTAAAATATCGAAGCGTTGGCTGGTCGTCGGCAATCGCGCCGAGCGTTGGGATTTCACCGCTTACGTTCTCAACCGCCTTGTTGTTCGATGAAGCGACCAGCATCTCGAAACCGCGAATGCTCTCATCAACCTCGTACAGATGGATCCAGCTGTTCCCCGCCCTCACCTTCTCGCCACTGTGCACGAAGGCTTCGCTGGGATCGTAAAACTGAGCCATCGCCAGGGCGCGGTCGGTCACAAGACCGCTCACTAGATCTCTCAGAAGTGTGGTTTTCCCGGTGCCTGGCGGTCCATTGATCGCGAGAACACCACCATCTCTGAGTTCGTCGAGCGCAAGGTTGACGGCCGCTTGCTGAAGCAAAACCAATGGATGCCCACCGTGGCTCGGCCATCGGGCCGGCGGGAACCGCGCAGGCTCGATGGCGCGAGCAAGCGCGGTGTCGTCGTGCAGCAGATCGTCGCGCGCACTTGGTTTGATCACGCCGAGATATCGCGAAAGATTGCCTGGTGCCGATCCGTCGCGCATGAGCGCAGCGGCCTTGCTGAGGTCATTCAAAAAGAAGCTATTGAGCAGCAGCGCGTCAGGCGGCTCATTGCTCCGGTAATAGGGGTAGACGCGAACAGCGAACGACGGAGCGCTCGTCAGCTCTTTCGGCAAGCCAAGACAGCTCGCTAGCCATTTGTACGCGTCATCTATGTCTTTGCGCGTGAGCGAAAGCGTTTCACCGTCTGCATTGCGCCGGCGCACTCGCTTGTCGAGCTGCTCAAGGAGTTGCCGCTCTTGGTCGGGCCAGTTAGCCAAACCTTTTAGATCACCTGCGAGCGCGATCGGCAGCCCCCACGCGAAGCTGGAAATCGAGAAAGCGCTCTCCTCGATGGGACGGCCCTGGCGATCAACGATGATGCTCGCAACGATGCTCTCACCGCGGGCCTGTGGTCGTTCAACGCGCAGATCGACGTAGGCTTTGCTCAGTCGATCAACGGCCGGCGCCATGTCGATCGAACCAAGCACCACATGATAGAAAAGCCTTTTCCCCGGACGCGATTTTTCGCCGTCACCGGACCACGGTAGAGCGCCTGAAAGTTTTGCGATCGCTCGCGCGTCCCCTCCCGCGAGTTGGGCTGGTCTCAGATAGGTCGCTGGACTGAGCACCTCCAAGACCGTCCAAGCAGCGAGGATGTTCACAGGCTCGTTGGTGAGCGGGCCAGTGGGCGGCGCTTTGAAACTTGTCGTCGGTTGGACTGTAGCGCCGGAAACGGTCTCAACGTCGTCAGAATCGAGCTTCTCGCTCTCTTCGAAGAGATCGTCCGTGTCGACTGCGGCAGGTCTCGCGGGTGAAGGACGACGCGCGTTCGAAGCGGCAGGTTTGTCAGGTTCTCTGCCGGGGGAACCACCATGCGATTTCAGGGCCGTGTCCACCTTGGCGCGCAGCGCTGCAGCGCGATCGGTCTTGCGATGCGCAAGCTCGGCCGAGATCGCTTCAAGGACGGCGCGGTCGGCTTGGTGGGCCGACACTAGCCGTTCGAGCTCAACGATTCCCGTTTGAAAATACGGCCTCACGCACTCACCCCTTTGCATGGACCTCAAAATCCACGCCCGCGAGAACGTTCGCCAATAAGCTCCGCCTCACCCTCGCATTCGACTTAGAGCAAAGGTCGTCCGATCAACAGCCAAAGCGTGCAAAGAGGCGCGACCGCAAGGGGTGGACTTCTAGCCCACCCCTGCCCGCTCAGTGCATTTTTGCTGATCTGCACTGAGCTGATGATTGGGCGGCCGCACAGAACTCAGACATGACCAAGTTGCGCAACGACGTATGTCCCCCCCGGTCGACTCTTCAGCACCACATTGGTCATTCCAAGCGCGTTGGTCTGTTGAGCAGGCGCGGCGTGAAAATCAAACGACGCTTGCGAGCCGGAAGCACCCCAAGCCCCGAAACCCTGATCCAACAGCACTGACGCTTTTGCGCCATTCGCATAGGTCAGTTCGAGTATGCGGCCGTGACGAAGGGCCCCTTCGCGGCTGGTGACCGCCAGGCCGATCCGTCGTCCGAACAGACTGATGACATCTAGTCGGTCATCACCCTTCTTCCAGTCATCCCAAACCGCTCTCATCGACCGATCGCTCGGTTTCAGATTCTGAAGGTGAAGCGTGACCGGGACCGGTTCACCGGGGGTGGGGCGACAGAGCTCTTTGAAGCAATCGAGCGCCATACGCACCACGAGCGGCGAGTTCAGATACCGATCGCTGTAGCTCAGTTCGATAATGCGTTGATCGGGTGTACCGGCCTTGGCCAACAGCTGTTGGAGCTCCGCTGCGAACTTCTTTCCAAAGCGCGCTAGGTCGCCGTCGAGCTCCCCGTCGATCGCTTTGACGAGCGCGCTTGGTGACGGTTGCAGTCGATCAAGGCCCACCGGATCGCCGCCGACGAGAGAGGTTTCAGTCGTGTAGGCCACCAGCGGCGACTCATTGACCCGCCCCCAACCCGCGCCACCGACCGCCGCGTCAGCATCTCGCGTCGCGATGACCAACACCTCAGTCTCGCTCTCTGCTTCGGCCAGAACCCTAGCCCCGTTCGCCAGCTCTACGCCGTCGCCCTCCTCAAGCCGCGCTCCCCATTCGTGTAGGCGGTCCCGCAGCGCCAACCTTGACGCACCGTCGAGCGATGCAAGGTCGTCACGGCCGATCGAAACGACCACAGCTCGCTTCAGCCCTGCCCAACGCCGCGACGACTTAGCAGCGCTCCACTGCGTCAGCTCTCCTAGGTCGAGTGGTCCTTCGAGCCTGAGACGCACCGTATGCGCACCGTTCACCACTGAGCGGTCGATCGCGTCGAACATGTTGGCGATGAGACGGGCATTAGGGGCCGCCATATCGGCGGGTTGCGGGGCGGTGTTGTCAGCAAGCTTCCGCACCACTTGCAGCGCACTTTGTCGGTCAAGCGACAGCGCTTCTGTATCATTCAGATCACCGACCAAAACACACGCCGGGCAGCCGTTCTGGCAACCAGGCACGGCGCAATCTAGCAACCTCGCGCAGTCACGCAGCAGCTCAGGAATCATGTCGGCGGCCTGCACTGCAAAGCCAGCGCCTCCCGCAGATTTGTCGAACAGGAAGAGGCTAAATCGACGCCCAAACGCTCCGACACGAGGTTCAACTGCAAACCCCATCTCTTCAGGTTCAACGCCCAGCCGGCGGGCCAATGTCTCGCGCAAGGCGATCACCAACGCCAAACCAGCACCGCTCTGTTCGATCCCCGAAACCTGCAGCTCGAACACATCGGTCGATATCTCATAGCCAAGTCTCAGCGATGGTTTGACGCTGAACGGCTTGAGAGAACCTGGACAATCACCGGCGACATCGGCCTTCGCGAGCAGTGGTCTGTGTCGCCACACCACTCCATCGTCGACCTCGGGAACCGCATCGCTCGCATTGGCTCCTGGCTCGGCTCGACCGCAATACAGACAGAGCTTGTACCCCTTGCGGGCAGGCCCTGTGTTGCAGAAGAAAACGCGACCGTGCCGACTGGATCTCAGCCGGCCGAAGGCGGGGTCGATCAGCGAGGTCCACTCTGTGTCTTGGATTGTGACTGCTGGTGGTTCGGCAGGCACGTGTGAGACCAAATCAGGGTCGGCGTGAGGCTCGCTCATAAGGTCGGCGGCAAAGCCGGCAGGCTCCAGATACTCTGTCCACCTCAGTGAGGGCGCGAGACATGCTGGACAATCGGTTTGTTCGCGGCTCCTCGAAGTGCCGGATTCCCCGCAAGAGCCGCAACGCCAACGCCACAATAGGTTCTGAATTTCTCTGATGCCGTCGGCAGAAGCGGGCCGGCGCCAGTTCAGCGTCACACCGGCCGATTGGTGCACCAAACCATCGATAACGACAGCAGAACCGGGAGCATACTCACGGATGGCAACGTCCAACTGCCGCTGAGGATAGCTGTTAAAGCGAGCGCGCTCGGCTCCCGCGTCTTTCGGACCGTCGCCTCGACAAACGAACGAGACCACACCCGTCGGGAAGCCATGACCCGGCAGGAATCCACGACCACTGAGGACGCTAAGCAGGTAGTCGTCGCACATTCGCTTCAGCTGGATAGCCAGGCCACGGTTAATTGCCGTGTCATCCGCTCCACCGAGCGCTCGCACTGACTGGAGGGCGGCCCATTCGTCGCGGAAAGCAGCGCGAATGCGACGAATCTCAGCAGCGGCGCGATCAAAAACCTCCGCGTCGTTTTCGAGCACGGAACCTCGAACAAGCTTGGCAACGTGAGGGGCATAGGCTTCCCGCGTTGAAGATTGCTCTGCGAAGTCAGCCAGCTGCTTCGCGGGGTTATTGATGTCTTCTTGGGCACCCGCTGCCGAGGTGCAGCCGAAGAACCCCCCAGCCTGCATCTTCAGCGCGTTACCGGCCTGGTTCTTGATAAAGACCGAGAAGAGCAGAGCGTTGACGTGACGCTGAACGATGACCGTACTGTCGAGAGCGACTCTTGGCGCTGCAACGGTTCGTTGGAGAAAACCAATCGGGTCTGAAAAGGCAGCGCGATCGAGTGGTCGATTTTTGCAGAAGGTAAACCCTAGCGACACGGCCTGGCGACGGCGTCCGGCTCGGCCGATGCGTTGACGGTATGATGCGAGAGAAGGCGGTACGTTGGTCATCATCACGTGGCTGACCGAGCCGATATCAACGCCCATCTCCATGGTCGTCGAACAGTTGAGCACATTGATCTCGCCGCGCTTGAACTCAGCTTCGTACTCACGGAGGCGATGCGGCGGTTGCTGAGCGGAATGCTCAGCGGAGCGGAAATAGTCGGCAAACAATGCGACGCGGTCCGAAATGTCTGACCACGCGCCGCTTAGACGCAACTCGGCGATCCCCGGATCGGTGTTCAACCAGTCGGCGATCAGCTCACGCGCTGTCTCAGGGTCTGCCTGCTCCCCCATGCCGAGGAAGGGATGAGGGTGCACAGGCAAGACAACTTTCGCAGCTGAACGTGGAGGCGCGTGACGTGATTCAGCGCCGTAAGGGGTCAGGCCGCGGAAGCTGGTGTCCAGCACACGCCTCGTAATCGGGCAGATGTAGGCAGCAGTCACCGGCGTAATGCGCGCTTTGGTAAACTCAAGCTGCCGACCGTTCGAGCCGACAGTGGCCATCACGCCAGCAGTCTGCATCCACGCCTGATCAAGGCATTCCTGGACGGCCGCTCTCGCCTCGACGTCGTCAAGTGGGACGCCGAGACCTTGGGCCAGCAAGATCACCGGTCGGCTCAACGGGCCTAGCGCTCGGTCGCCTTGCCGGATTGACGGCCATAGCTTGTGCCAGCTCTCAGTTTTGGCGTCCGCGCCCTTCACGTACTCGGCGGAGAAGACACTTGGTTGGATCCAGTGCCGGTCATTCCAAGGCACGTTCACTGCTGCGTTTTCACGCACGAGATAGGTCAGAATGATGTTGAGATAGTCGCGCCAGTCAGCCCCAGAGCCGCCGAAAGTCGTGAAGCTCGTAGGAACTCGCACATCCGGGATTGCGTCGACTTCGGCGAAACTCAATCGAGCCAGACCAAGCGTCTCGATCGAAATCGCTCGGCGAGGCCGCCGGAAGAACTCTCTCAAGAGTAGGAAATGCGCGAGTGCCTCAGGGTTCTCAAAGCGCCTGTCTCGGCGAGACCAAAGCTCACCCAACCAACGCTGTACTTCTGGCCGCTTGCTGAGCGCGGACACGAGTTCCTGCCACCCAAGACCGGCGCTCGAGCCGGACAGCGCCGCTGCGCGTTGGGCTTCGAGCTTTGCGAGCAGACCTTGGAGTTGAGGCATGCTGGCGGCAGGTCCGCGGAGCTGCTCGATCTCAACGTCCAACTCCGTCGTGTCAGGTCGATGCCCGAGCACAGCCTGCATCGCGTGATAGACGAACGACCGTACGAAGTTTCGTTCCGCGCCAACCTGCAGCTTCGCTGAAAATCGAGCGGTGCCTTGGCGACTATCGGTGAAAGACAGCAGTTGACGACCACCCATCGGAACCGATTTCGCAGTCGTTTCGTCGGCGGCAGAGGCTGCACTGTCCAAAAGGACCGGCGTGGCGTTCTGGAGAATGAACGGCGCTCCAAATCGCAACGGCCTTATGAGGTCGGGTCCGTTTTTGCGGGAGGCGTGGCAGACTTGGCAGCAGCGGCAGTCTTCGCCATCGACGCGTTGAAATGAGACTCGGCCCTCCCCTGCGCTGTCGTACGCTTTCGACGACTGCACATCGACGTGCAGTGATCGAGCTTGAGACAGTGGGCGGCATACAAGGCGGTGATGAAAGTTGGAGCTGACTGTGGCACCCTCGAGGTCTCCCTCGTCGTCACCTTCGCGGTCGTCGTTGGCACCATCCGCGCTATCAGCATCGAGCGCATACTCATCCGAAACGACCGCGCGCGTCGCTCGCACCAGAGCACCATCGCCCCGCTCCGCGACATCGACGTAGGGTTCTCCGCACGCGTTGCAGAGAACGATATCAAACGTCGGTGAACCACAAACGCATCGTTCGACGTCTTCTGTTGAGATCGACCCGAAAGGCCAATCTGCCGGGATCGGGCGCCGACAAGCGTTGTTGAGGCAAGTCCAAATCCCAGGGATTGCCCGATGGAAAGCGTGAACGCGAAGCGGAGATAGACCTTCATCGTCTCTGCGCGCGGTTGAGATTGCATGGAGGAGCACATCTGGCGAAACACCGACGGCTTCCGCCACGCCCTCCACCGACGGCCACGGGACCGGCCCTTTACGCAGCTGGTTGAGGAGTGGGCGAATGTTCGCGCTGCTCGCCAGCGTGTCAAAGGCTCCTTCGGCGGTGGGGTCATCAAATGCTGAAGCCAAGTGCCCGGTATCACTTATCGACGGCAACTCCGGCCATTTCTGGCGTCCTTCAATGACCGTCACTTGCTCGAGTGCGACACCAGCGACATCCGCCAGAAACCGTTGCAACTGAACCTGGGCATCCGTCCCCCCGATCGTCGCTGAGGTCGCAATGAAGCGCACATCAGTTGGCGACACCCCAAAACCTAGACACACTCGGCGAAGAAGCAGTGCAATTTCGGCCGCCTGTGCGCCGACATAGCTGTGCGCTTCATCAAGCACGATGTACCGCAGCTTGCCCTGCGACTTGGCGAGGATCGGAGCGTCCTCTTTTCGCAGCAGCATGTACTCAAGCATGGTGACGTTGGTCACCAAGATGGGGGGTGGGCTCTCACGCAGCGATTTACGATCTCGAACCGCCTCCGGTCGCCCCTGACGTTGGTGGGAAGGCAGTTCCTCAGGCAGCAGTCCGTTGTAGAGACAAAACCTCAGCCTGCCCTTGAACGGCGCGGTCCAGTCCCGCAGCCGCTCCTCCTGGCTCGCGATCAGAGCGTTAAGCGGATACAGGATCACCGCCTGGACGCCTTCAAGCCCGGATCCGGCTGACTGTCTTGCCAGGTCGTCGATAATCGGTACGAGAAAGCACTCTGTTTTGCCCGAGCCCGTTCCGCTTGTGACCAAAACAGATTGGGGGCTGCTGGGGTCGCTCAGCTTTCGCCAGGCAGAGATTTGATGTTCGTAAGGTCGCCACTCAGCGCGGAAGCGGTAGCGATTTGGGCGGTCATCCGAACCCCCGTCCAGTGCATCTACAGTCGCTTGATGAAGTAGCGACCCCGCAAGTTCGGCCATGGTTTCATCAGCTTCAGCATAGCTCGGCGCAGCTTCGATGACCGGCTGCTGCATGACCCCGCCGTGCAGCGGGTCGGACGAACCAAAGCGACGGCGGATTTCTGCGGATAGGCCCGGGTGGTTGAGGCCCGACTGGCCAATCACCGCCTCAGTGGTACGCTGCCGCAAGTCGTCTAGCGTCTGAAATATGCTTGCCTGCGTCATGCGGAAACCTCGACGTGGGGAACTTTGGCCAGACTCAGCAGACAGGCCTCATAGGCTTCGGAAAAATGCTCTGGGTCTTCCAGCATGGCCTCCCTGATGCGGAGCCGTTGACGTGCCAGGAGCTTCACTAAATCAGCAGCTCTTAGTGCAGCGACCACGGGGGCCTGTAAGCCTTCCCAATGGTCCTCATGGAAATCGATGAACCACTGAGGGAGCTTTTCGAGCTCATTGCGAAGGACGTCATCGGTCATAAAGCACGAGCTGCGCCTACGCTCATGATCAGAGCCGGCCAATCTACGAATCCGGTCTTGGCCTAGATCGCGCGGTGATCGGAGGTCGCTCTCGCCTGCTTGTTGCCGGAGCCCAGCTGCTACAATAGGCGCTCGCAAATCTTCATCGAGCGAAATGAGTTTGTCGATAGTCACGTTGATCTGCGCCGCCGCAGTCGCCTGCGCCTTCGATTCATCCCATCCAATCGACCGCAGACCTTGGTACGTGCGTTGGTATTGACTGCTGAACGCCTGGCGCCAGTCTTCCAACGAAACCAAAACCCAGAGGAAGGGCAGTTCGGGCTCCAACGCCCATACACGTTCAAGCGCTTCATCGGTGGTGCTTGAAGCGATCAAGTGGGCCAACATGCGGGACCGACGACCGAGGTTCTTCAGGACGTTAAAAGTTGTAGCGGGGAAGCGTGAGCTGACGGCAACGAGCTGATGCAGCCACCGCAGACCTTCCGACGAGTCATTCGCGGAATCCTCGATGAATTCGAAAGCGGCCCTAAGCGATGCATCGTAGTCCGCACCTTCTTGAACAACTGCCTTCTGGAGGCTGTTGAGGTCGTGCTCAGACACGGCGAGACCCCGAACAAACCGGGGACGGCTGACAACCGCCTCTCCCTCGCACAGATAGACAATCCCTGGGCCGGAAAGATCAGTCGGAAGAGCAAAAGCGCGCATCGACATTGCGTCGGCGACGCTCAACTCGGCGATCGTCCGTTGTCCGGTCCCTGTCATATCGGCCAACGATCGCCACTCGAACGAAAGCTGTTCCCCAGTCCCTGACACCGGCCTGCTCAGTCGTACCGTGCCACTAGCTAACTCGATGTCATAAGCAAACCGTCTAACTCGCAGACTTGGACCGTTGGGTTCGAAAGCGACACGCACCTCGGCATCCAGGTCGTCAGACGCCTCCATCAACGCGGCAATCCGCTCTCTCAGCGACCACAGGGAGCATTCGTCTTCAAAGACCTGATGATAAACAGTGCGGTTCTCACGGGTTGTCGTTTCAATCGCGAGCTTGCCTTTGCCCCGAGCAAACGCTCGCGCCCCCCGCAGTTGCTTCAACGTCACCGACGCGTTGTCAGCCAAAACATCGCCATTGGCGCCGACCAAGGCCCCGTCACCCAGCGGAAAACGGGTCGTGACCTCCACCGTGCGCCCCTCGGGCGTAATCAAGCGAAGAGCGATTGTCTTGCGGCGATCGATTGACCAGACGGCCCGAAAACCTCGGTCGATCGCTTCAGCTCCATAGCCGAAGGTTGGATCCGCCTCGAGACGCCAGCCCTCTGCACCCTCCAACCAAAACTCCGCACCCCCGTTTGCGATGGCGCGGCTTCGAACGACCAGGTCGGTTGGAAGAATAATGAAGCGACGACGGTCGCGAGCAGCACGTGTGTCAGCCGAACGCCAAACCAAGTCGACGAGCCCGAACCCAAGTCGCTGACGCTTCAAGTCAGTCCACGCGCGTTCCCCGACAAGACGCCAGAATACTTCACCAAACCCGTACGCCGTCCTCGCCACGCCCGTTTGAAGAAAGACCGCGGGCACGCCGATGAAGACCTGACAGCCTGCGCTTATGGCTCGACTTTCCGGACCATCCAGGTGCAGAATCTCTGCGCGCCCAGCGGCGGTATTCGGCTCGTAATAGAAGCCCAAATCTTCATCAGGTGACCCAACAAGTGCCGGTGAGGTTATGTGAAAGAGCCTGCGCCCCGAGCCCTCCCATATGCTGCCTAGAGCATCACCTTTTGTTGTAGTTGCGACGTGGCTGGCAGGAGCCCAAACATAAATGGCCTTGTGTCGTGCTCGCTGCGAGCCGCACCCTAGCAATATCAGCTCTTCCGCCGTCTCGCAGTCGGTGTCGCGCTCGTCGACGAAGGCAAGAACCTCGGCATGAATCGGCTCCCCAGCCGGCGACCAGGTCAAGGCCGCCACACGCTGACCGTCAGAGCGTAGCTCCACCTGCACGGGGGAGGAGAATGCGAAGTTGCGCAACGAACGCCGAGGCGCTGCGGGGCGCGGCCGAGCGATCCAAGCGCCTTCTTCACCGGGCGGATCAAGAAGCGCGATCTCACCAGCCAGCCGATCGCCAAGATCGCCAATGGCATGAACGCGCAGTCTGGTTTGGATCGTACGTATCGACGCGGGGACGCGAATCTCACCGTCGACCGCGAGCCTTAGCCCCGGCGACCAACCGCCATCCCTTCGGACGAGCATGCGCCAACAACGAGCAGCCGAACCGCCTAAACGATCGAGGCTTTGGCTGACGAGCTCGTCAATGAGCCTACTTGCCCCCTCGCCTTCAAGCGCGATCGGCAGTTCGTCCCGCCATCCTTCCCGACGCGCGTCCAACCAAGCCGACGTCGGTACACCTGCTTGGAGGGCGTCGGGTGCTACTTCAACGCGCAGCTCGACGATGGCCAGTGCCAGCTCGGCAAGCAGTGTGAAGAACTCGGGCTTGCGGAAGGTTTGGGGGACTGCTGCGTCGGCGACAGCGAGTTCGACAACCGCTTCGAGGCTCTGTTCGCCCAGCACCGCGGTGCGAGCAATCAGGCGACGCAGAGTGCCTGCCAACCACCCCTGCTCCCTTGAACCGAGCAGACGTGTCGGAAACCCTCCCTCGAGCGCGAGAGACATCAACCGTTGTTCGCCGTGATCAGTGCGATGCGCGCTGCGTCCCCACCACTTCAATCCACGTCGCGCCAGCGACGCCGTGATCTCGGGCGTGACACCGCCTAGGCTCTTGAGCAGCTGATCCCATCGGTAAGCCCCCCCTTCGAACTCCCGACGAAACCACTCCGCTGCATAGATCGCAAAGACCGCTGCATCTCGCTCATCCGCCCGCTCAATCGCTCTTGTTCGAGTCAGTTGAAGCAAGTGGCGCCGCAGCCGCTCCCACTCGGTCAGCTCAAGTCGATACCGAAAGAGCGGGCGTCCATCCGGCCGCGTTAGTTTTCGAGCGCTCAGAATCGCTTGGGCAGGATGTTGCGTGTCTACCGGCTGTACCTTTCGGGCTGCCACCAGAGCCCGCGCGACCTCAGCCAAGAGGTCAAAACCAGCGTCGCATGAACGCTTCTTGAGTTCAGCGCTGAGGCCCTCGAGCGCGGCGACATTGTTTCGTTGCTGCTCGAAGATCTTGCGCAGATCGCTGACAGACGCCCGTCCCATCCCAACGACAGACGCATCCCCTCGACCTAGTACGCTCACCCCACACCCCCAAGACTTCTCTTCACCTCATAAGACAACCGTTACGGGTGAATGGAAAGGCCTATAGGTCAGCGGCGCGTCAAAATCGGTCGTAGGCCCCAATAAGGATGGCGGAGCGTGGACGCCACTACCGCCTCAGTTCGTTTGTCGTCATCTGCACTAAGAGGCGGTTTTGGCCGCTTAGACTCCGCGGCCGCTGAGCTGCTTGCTCACCATCGCCGACGTCGCGGTGAGGCGAGCGTCTGAAGCTCACTCACAAACGATGCGTGATCGTCGACCAGCGCGTCGTCGTCGAGACCGCCCGCGAGCGCCTCCGCCTCCCCGATCAAACCTTGCACCTCTTCGGTGATCCCACTCCCCAGCGTCACCAGCGCTCTCGCGCGTGCTCTCGTCAGCAGCACCGCAGCCAACGGATATCTCACCGCCAACCGCGACGACCAAAGCGGTATGTCGTCATGCCCACCCCTCAGCTGAGCGCGACGCACCACGATCAGGTCAGCTGCTTCACGCAACGCTGGCCAGTTCATGAGGAACGACAGACCTTTCATGGCGTCGGGGTGACCTGCGGCGAGCGCGAATGCGCGGTCGAGCGCGACGACGTCTTCGAAGTCAGCAAGCTTCGCGATCAGCGTGCGCAGCGCGTCAGCAGACAGCGTACGTTCAAACACGCGCCATCGCGCCTCGTCTGCTTCCTCGGCGCGCCCCTCCGCTTCGAGCACAACAATCTCTGCGGTTGACCAGGCATCCGATTGCGCCGGCAGGTCCCCTCTCCCGGCACGCGCCGTGAAGACCGGCTCACTGCTAATACGCGACGCATCGAGTGCGATGCGCGCTTCAGCGGCGCGACCGCCTTCGGCCAGTCGCCGCGCGATCTCAGCGGCGATGTCTGGTTTGCGAAAGTCGTCTTCAGAGATCGACTGGATCCACGCATCGAGGTCACCGCTACGATCAGCAAGCTTGCGTACCACCAGCGCAAGTCGACCAGTTGGTTTAGCGCGCCCCTTGGTGAGCTCGACCAGCAGTCTCTGTGCGAGCTCAGTGCTCAGTTCGTGTGCGCCGCGCCCCACCCAAGACGCCCATTGGTTCAGGCGCGTCGACAGCGCCTCGGTGAGCGCCGGTGCTGCAACGTCAGGTCCAGCCATCGACGCGAGCGCCGCAAGGTCGACCGACGCTGCATCAAACAGCAACGGCAGTTCCCCCTTTGCATCGCTGACGCGCGCGCTGAGGGACGGGTACAGATCGAACCAGGCGACCAGGCGATCGAGCGCTAGCTTCACATCAAGCGGGGACAAGCGATCGATGATGATGGCGCGCAACGCGCTCAGGTCGGCGAGCAACGCTGGTCGCTTGCGCCAAGAGATACGAGCGCGACTGGTGGCGAGCGTGGTGAGACGCTTGTCGAGCTCGAACGCGAGATCAGCGGCGCTGATCTCAGCGGCGAGCTCCATTCGGAGGCGGCGCTTCAAGTTCGGATCGCTGTTTGCGGCGTCGAATAACAGGGCAGCCAGTCGCTCAGGTCCAAGGGCGAGCAGGTTCACCTCGGTGACCGTCTTTTTCACGGTGGGTGCGCGCTTGGCCATTCGTTTGGTAGACAGCAGAGGCGGGGTTTAAGGCAAGCGCGGTCGATGGCTTTGGCGTCACTCGCTTTAGGCTGGCGGCTGGTTGGCATCGGGCGCTTCGGCGATCGTGGCCTGAAGACCCGCATACCCAGGCCGGCCGAGCGCGTGAGCGACACCTACCGCTGTGCATTGTTGCAACCATCAATGGCTTCAGCTCACCAACCTGCTTAGAGATCGAATGGGTTGGGGAGTGCAGTGCGTTGGAACGAGCGATCTCGAGACAGGCTGTCGCCGAATGGCGCGACCGACAGATTCTTGCAGCAGCCGCACTGCTAAACCAGAAATCCATCGACGCCCGCGCTGCGTTTGATCGCGAGGTCGAAACCGCGACCGCAGCAGAGACGATCTTCAACCCCTCCGCACTCGCGAACTCTCGTATCGATGCACTTATGGGTGCCTCGCTGAGCGCAAGCTTGCCTGAGTTTCTCGGGATAGCCGCCCGGGAACTCGCCTCGATTGATCAGCGCCTCGGCGACATTTCCGACACCCTCTCGCGGCCCGATTTGATTGCTCTCCCCCTGGCCTCGTCCCCCCTGCCCGCGGCAACCGCTGTCGTCGAAGTCGGTTCGGACAACACTTCGGAACCGGAGGATACCCAACCACAAAAGCGCGGGATCTCAAGGGTCTCGGCGATGTTGGTCAAACGCGCTTCGTCTTTAGCGGACGGCGCAGGGTCCGCCGCGGATGATCTGCTGCAAGACAAGCTCGGTTTGAAAAACCGGCTTCGATCGGCAGCGACGCAACGCATCGCCCAAAGCTGGATGGGCGGAACGGGCGAGCCAAGACCGGTGTTGGCGCAGCTGGTGTCGCTGATTGACGATACGACACACGCAGCGCGAATGAGCTTGTCATGATCGGCGAGCTGGCCGGCCAGATCTTTCTGCGCGTGATCCCAGAGCACCTCGTGCAGGGAGTCGCTAGCGGCCAGTACAAAGTGTTCGGCTCTGTCATCAAGAACCTGGCCACTGGCAAAGGGGTCGGGTTCCTCCAAGAAGCTGCGCCATTGGCGTCGATGGCGATGAATGGCGCGTCACTGGGCCCGGTTGGCGTGGCGGCTGAGGTGGGGATCGGCGTCGCTCAGGTCGCGCAGAATGAAGTGATTAAAGCTGGGGTCGCGCGTCTCGAACAGGCAGTCGGCTTGCTGCAGAGTCTCGGCATCGCGAACCTTGCGCTCGGCGCGACTGGTATCGGCGTGTCGATCGCAGGCTTTGCGGTGATGTCGGCGAAAATCGACGGCGTGGAGCGCGCGGTGCATGGACTTTCCGATCAAATCGGTACGGTGAGTGCGAAGATAGACGCGCTACAGCGAGACGCGATCGACGTCGATTTCGCTGAGCTCAAGTCTTTGGCCAAAAGCTTCGATGAGGCGTGGCAACTGAGCGGCGACGCAGGGACGCGCCGTTGGCACGACGTCGCCCGAGGGGCGCTTAGCCAGCAGTCTCGCTTCGAGCTGCGCGCCGACCGCGTATTGAACGGCACCCCCCACCATTACCTCGATGCCGATCCATTCCTGGACGCAGTGAGCTTGGCGAGCGCGCTGCGTGTCGCATCGCTAGCTGCCTGCGACGAGTCTCTGGCTGCGCGCGAAGCTGCGGGAGACGGGGCGAAGAGCATCGAGAGACTGACCGGAGGGCTTGGTCTGGCAGACCTCTCTCAGGGAGTTCTTGAAAAGACTAAGGCTCAGCCAGGGACCCTAGACTGGACGCTCGCACAGGCTGCGGCCAACCAATCGATGCGGCCCATCGCTCTGAAGATTAGGCAACGCGAAGCCGCCGCGATCACGCGCGCAGCGCCGCTGCTCGAGCTCGAAGAGCGCGCCATCAGACCGCGCGAATGGCTTGAGGCTGCGCGCTCTGAGACGAGTTCGCCTGTCTTGTTCATGCCTGCAGGCCTGTTCGCCAGCTAGCGGGCGTTGCGCGATGCACGCCGCAGCCCGCCCCTTCAGTGCACTTTTCACGATCTACACTGAGCGCGGGAAACGGCGCGCAGCATCCCCGCCCCCCTGTCGAAAACGGTGAAGCGCAAAGACTCCACAATCGGCTACCGTTCGATGGCCGGGACCGGCTATTCAGTTGATTCCATGGAGGGTTGAATGCGCCGCACGCTGATGACGATTATCGCGACGCTGTCGCTGGGCGTTGGGTCCGCGGCGGCCGAGCCGACGTTGGACGAGTACATCAATGCGCCCAACGAAGATGCGCAGCTCGTCCAATCGCTTTACCTAATTGCGCTGTACGACGGCCTTAAATGGGCGACCGCGTACAATGAGGTTAATGGCCTCCCCAAAATGTTCTGCGCACCACCCAACCTAGCGCTTGTTACCGAGCAGCTTGACGAAATCCTTCGGTCAGAGCTGACGGCGGGGACGATCGAGTTAGAAGACCTTATGCCAATTGCTCTTATGAAGGCCATGCAAGCGACCTTTCCCTGCGACGACGACGCTTAGGGAAGTCACGCAGCGTACCGATGAGGTTTATCTTGCCTGTCACTGGTCAGGGCACTTTTGGTATTGTGCACTGAGTGACGTGTTCGGTCGCCAATCCGGCTGAATGTCTGCCCCCCGTTATCAACTGTCCGCTGCCGAGAAAGCCGGGCGTTGAAGAGGTCCCTCCGAAGACCTCTAGCGTTTAGCTGACAGCACTCACCAAACCATGGGAGTACACATCTAATCTTTAGTGAGGTCCGACGACCAATATACGCTAAGGTCTGTTTGAACTTCACTCATATGAGACATTGCAAACGCTACGGAAACGTCCGCGCTCAAAGCTCCAAAGATTGGATCCATCCACTATGAAATCCGCATAGCCGTTTGACGTGCTGCCCGGATACGAAATCGGGCCATCAAAACCCACCCACGGTTCCTCACATCCATCTTCGCCGCACGTGTACAGAGAGATCGCACAGCCACCGCTGCCGCAATATCCGCTGTCACGTCTCGATGCGAAGAATGCGGTTTGGTAGCCGATTGGAGCCGGATATTCGGTCACTGCGAACCCTTCCGTATCCATAGCGCGCCATTCCAACCCCAAGGCCTTCGTCAACCAGCTTCTCGTCACTCGTGGCTGAGGGCCTTCGCTCCGGGGAGCGGCTCTCCAAGCGTGGGCCCTAGGGATTGTTCGAGAGACTATTTCCTCTGGGTCACACTGGAATGCGGTCTGGGCGACCGCCTCTCCCACGGGCGCTGCAGCAATGATGACACTCACAAAGGCTATAGTCCGACGCATGACGGCCTCTCGATTTCGGCTTTTCGACCGGATGACCGCCCAGCGAACAGTACGGCTCTGTCAGCCCAGAATGAATGCCGGCACTTGCCGTGGCACCTAGCGTAGCTGTCGCAGCCAGATCTACCAACCCGTGCCGCCAATTCGACAGCTCGCCGGAGGGCTTTGCCTGCCCATTGATAATGCCTAACGTCCGCTTGCCACCCTTAGCCGGCAGTCAGAACGTCGGCTTCGGGGGCAGAAGCCCTCCCCTCCCGACCACTCGCTCAGGGGCCACTATCAGGGGCTGGCTACCTCGAATCGATCACATCGCTGTAGCGTCAGGCACAGGCTACCGAGGCTCGGCCTCGCCGAGGCCAACTCTGCCTGCGATGAGAGCTGCGATGACCGACCATGTAGTCGCTACAACCTGGCTTGGCTGCGATCACGTTCTGCCGCTGTCGCCGGAGCAATATCAAGAGGTGCGCCGCGCCAAAGACCTGCTGATGGCGGGCCTGGCGTTAGAGGAGAGCTATGACGTCTTCATCCTGAACTACACGAGCTTCGAGACAGGTGCGCTCGCGGCCACCGTGTCGAACGTCGTCGGCCGCCACCAGGACCGGCATGAGTGGGAGGAACTCAGGCGCGACCTCGACCGTCACTTAGTCAACTTGCTGGCCAGTGGCCAGATGTATGCGGACCATGCCGGCCGGCTGCTCAAAACCGCGCCTCGCAGCGGATGGCGTGTTGACCCCCAGCCGGTCATCGACGCACGCGCTGTCCTCGAGGCGGAACTCCCAGGTTTCAGAGCTATGCGATGGCTACGCAACGCAGCGCTTCACCAGACACTCCCGATCAGCTCTTGGGGATTCAACAGTTCTTGGACGGACGGTAAGACAGGTCCAAAGGCGCGCCGCCAGCACTCCTACTCCGCCGCCTTCGACATTCAGCTGATTGCCACTGCTCGGGGGCTTCCCCCCTCTTTGCGTGATGTCCTCATCGCTCGGGCGGATCGGAAGGGATTGATCCAGTGGCGACCATTGGTGAGAGAGTACGTGGAAGGCACATCCAAGCTGAATGAGGCCATGCGGAAGGCGCTGAAAGCCGGCGAAGCGGCTGCGTCCGCGCTGCTCGATGACCTCGTCACGCGCTACCGAGAGCCCTTCGGCGGTGAGAAGCCAATCAGCGTTGTAGCGGTTTGCCGGACGGCAGACGGACGATGGCTCGAGTTCAGCGCTCTAGACTTCGACTATCCGCAGCGCATCAACCCGCTTCGGAGGAAAAATCGCGCGCTGACGAACCTGCGCGATCTCGAAATTGTATCGTAGCTAGCCGGGCGGCCTCCCCCGCCCGGCAGAGTACCTTCTCGCAATGTTCACTTAGCGGCCGGCGTTGGGTTTGAGGGTACTTTTCGCAATGTGCACTGAGAACGGCTACGGCGTGAAAAGCCCGCTCTGAAACTTTAGGAACGCCTCGCGGACCTTCGGCACGCCGCCGAGGCTCCGCGCGCCCTCGCTGACGCTGGCGTAGCGAAGCTCCAGCAGACGCGGCAGCTTGTCCTGATCCAGTTCTTCCACGCCCTGTTGCACGTACTGGCCCAGCACAAAGTCGAGGAAGGCCGTCAGCGCGGCGTCATACCCGTCCAGAACCGCGGCCTTGCGCGTCTCCACCCGCTCCGCCCGGCTGAGCGGCGGCAGGGCAAAGGCCACATAGGCCAGCACATCGAACACATCGCTGTCGGGCGCGTCGATGATCCGCGCCATTTCCTTCAGAGGCTCCAGCCCGAACCCGGCCTCCGCCAAGGATGTCAGCAGCGCCTTCCGCGTCTCCGGCGCGCCCCACAGCCGGCGCAACTCGTCCTCGTCGCGGAACAGCTCCGGCGCCTTGCCGAAGAGGGTCTGGATGAACTCCGCTGCTGACAGTGGCCGCCCGTCCGGCCCCCAGAAGCTGGTCGCGCTGATGTGCTGGATGGTCCGCGCCTTGCCGTCGGCCAGCTTGATGACGACCTTCTCCGGCCGCTCCTTCGGTTCCCCCGGCTCGCCGGGCCCCTCCGGCTCGTCAGGAGGCCCGAACGGCCCCTTCGGCGGGGCTGCGACCGGCTCCATCGGCTCACCGTCCCACTCCGGATCGAGGAAGTGCTGATACGCCCCCTCGAAGTCGTGGATGGTGAAATACTCCTTGCCGTCGAAAAGCCGCGTCCCGCGCCCCACGATCTGTTTGAACTCGATCATGCTGTTCACCGGCCGCACCAGAACGATGTGCCGGACGTTGCGGGCATCCACACCGGTCGACAGCTTCTGCGACGTGGTCAGGATGGTCGGGATGGTCTTCTCGTTGTCCTGAAACTGCCTCAGCCAGGCCTCGCCGATGGCCCCGTCCTCGGCGGTCACCCGGACGCAGTAGTTGGGATCGGTACTCTCTGACGTCTGGTTGATCAGGTCGCGCACCTTGGCCGCATGGTCCTGGGTGGCGCAGAAGACGATCGCCTTCTCGCGCGCTCCGATCTCCCGCATGAAGACGCCGACCCGGTACCGTTCGCGCGCCTCGATCTCAATGGTCCGGTTGAAATCTTTCGACTTGTACTCCCGGCCCTGCTCGGCGACCCCGCGAACCACCTCATCGTCCGGCGTCCACACATAGTCGTCCAGCGTCGTCTTGTGCTGGCGCACCTTGAACGGCGTCAGGAACCCGTCCTCGATCCCCTCGCGCAGCGAGTAAGTGTAAACCGGCTTGCCGAAATAGGCGTAGGTGTCCCGGTTCTCGTCCTTCCTCAGCGGCGTGGCCGTCAGGCCCAGCTGAACCGCCGGCGCGAAATACTCCAGGATCTCCCGCCACTCACCCTCGGCGTTGGCGCCGCCCCGGTGGCATTCGTCGATGATGATGAAGTCGAAGAAGTCGGGCGGATAGTCGCCGAAATACGCCTCCTCGCGACCGTCCGCGCCGGTCTGGCCGCTGGTGAAGGTCTGGAAGATCGTGAAGAAGACGCTGCCATTCTTGGGCACGCGGCCCTTCTTCCGGATCGCATCCGGCTTGATCCGCACCAGCGCGTCGTCGGGAAAGGCCGAGAAGGCGTTGTAGGCCTGGTCCGCCAAGATGTTCCGGTCGGCCAGGAACAGGATGCGCGGCCGCCGCGTCGGCTCCCCGGTCAGGCTCCACCGCGCATGGAACAGCTTCCACGCCAGCTGGAAGGCGATGAAGGTCTTGCCCGTCCCGGTGGCCAGCGTCAGCAGGATGCGCTTCCGGCCCTCCGCGATGGCGTCCAGCGCCGCCTGAACGGCGTTGTCCTGATAGTAGCGCGCTGACTGCAGCCCCCCCGTCGGGACCGCCGCGAACCGGTCGCGCCACGCATTCTCCTCGGCGAAGGTCGCGGCCCACAGGGCCTCGGGCGTGGGCCAGTCCGCAACCGGCCCTTCATTTCCCGTCTCCATATCGACCTGATACTGGCCGGTCCCGTCGGTCGAGAAGGCCCAGCGGGTCTTTAGCTTGCCGGCGTAGATCTTCGCCTGCCCGAGCCCGGCTGTGACGCCCTTGCCGGCGGCCTTGGCTTCTACCGCCGCCAGCTTGCGCCCGCGATAGCTCAGCACATAGTCCGCCGTCGTCGCCTCGCCCCGCTGCCCGGCGCCGAGAATGCGCCCCGGACAGATGACCTCGCGATTGACCTTGCTGCCCTCGACCACGCCCCAACCGGCCGCCTTCAGGGCGGGATCGATCAGGTCGGCGCGCGTCTCGGATTCGTTCATGCGGCGAGCGGCTCGCTTGTTAGTTTGCCGGTGAAGGCGCGGGCTAGGAGGGATTGCTTGAGTTCGGCAAGGGCAGCAAGCTTCTGAAGCCGGATTCTAGCTAAGGCCGAATATGAAACCTGCAACGCGTCCAATCGGTCGACGATGGCCGCTTGATCTTCGATCGCCGGCAGTGTGAACGAGAACGCCCCCAACTGACCTCCGCTAATGTGAGGAACCCCGCTTCCGGCCGCGTGATCTAGAACGTGCCTCTCGAATAGTGGGCTCGCAATCAGATGTTGTAGATAGCCGACCTTGAGGCTTGGTCTGCAACGCAACCTCGCCACTCGCTGCACCAAAAGGCTCGGTACGTCCTTCTCAGTCAGTCTTGCTTGCTTCAGGCCTGCCTTGATCCAAGGTCGGTCCATGGCGACGACCACATCGTCGACAGCGAGCTGATAGCGACCAAATTCGGAAGCGACATCCTTCGAGAGAGCCTTTGCATCAGCCCAACGGATAGCGCCGGGTATAACGTTATCGCCGCGTAATAGCCGGACGGAGTTAGGGTCGTTTACGTAATCGCTGCTCTTGAAAGCAAAGCCGACCAACATTTCGACTTGTTCAGCGAGTGTCACAACGCTCCCCAATCTCGGGAGTGAGTCGGTGAGAGTAGCCAGTCTTAGCTCTCGATCTTGTTCGAGCTGAGCCTCGACCACCGCTATGATCGCGTCGATGCCCCTAAATGCCTCGTCCAGATCGGCGACGATGCGCTTCTGCTCGGCGAGAGATGTGAGCGGGATGAGTAGTTTGCGCAGGTCGTCTGTGCTCAGACGGTGAACCGTCGCACCCTTTGATACCCGCTCAAGAAGCAGGCTTTCAGAAGCCTTCAAAAAATAGTGGAGATATCGGGTGTCCAGCCGTCCGCTTGGTACGAGCGCTTTGATGTCTTGGTTGATGGCCAACGGTCTGGTGGTTCTCGCCACAGGCACCGTGCGGGCGAGAATTCCCGATCGGACCACAACCAGAATACTGCCTTGCGGGATCAATGAAGCCGCGCTGTTTGCCAGTGCCTCCGGCGTGACATTATCTTGCGAAGAGCCGACGTCATCTGACTTCATGTCCTTCGGGGAAACCCAAGGAATGTCTCCACGCCAATAACTGTCTATCTTGGTGTCCGGCGTGCCTCCGCCACGCACGCTGACAAGATCACCCAGTGGAATAAGCGCCGGGAGCGGCATCACAACAAGGCCCTCACGCGCTCAAGTACGCGCGCGCTTTCGGCGTCCAACGCCGCTATCGCGTCCAGGATCTCACCCGGCGACCGCAGTTCCGCCGCCGTTGGCGCGTTGGGGTTTTTAACCGACAGGTCCCAAGTCTCGGGATCAACCTCGGTCGCCGCGATCGTCCAGCTCTTGGGCCCGGCCTCGGATCCCGCTTGCAATGCCACGAACTCCACCACGTCGGCATCGTTCAGCGCGTTGGTCTTTCCGAGATTGCGCCCCGGATCGAGCTGGTAGAACCAAGTGCGCTGCGTCGGCCGTCCCTTTTCGAAGAAAAGAACAACCGTCTTCACACCCGCCCCTTGAAAGGTGCCCTGAGGCATGTCCAGCACCGTATGGAGATCGCACGTTTCCAGCAGCTCCTTCCGCAGCGCCGTCGCCGCCTGGTCCGTGTTCGACAGGAAGGTGTTCTTGATGACGATGGCCGCCCGCCCGCCGGCGCGCAGCGAGCGCATGAAATGCTGCAGGAACAGATAGGCCGTCTCGCCAGAACGGATCGGGAAGTTCTGCTGCACCTCCGGCCGCTCGCCGCCGCCGAACGGCGGATTGGCCAACACTACGTCGAACCGGTTCTTCTCCTGAATATCGAGGACGTTCTCGGACAGGGTGTTGGCGTGCAGGATGTTGGGCGTGTCGATCCCGTGCAGGATCATGTTCATGATGGCGATGACGTAGGCGAGGCTCTTCTTCTCCTTGCCGTAGAAGGTCCGCCGCTGAAGCGTCTCGCGGTCCGCCGTGCTCTGGGCCAGCGGCAGCATGTGCTGATAGGCTTCGCACAGGAAGCCGGCCGAGCCGCACGCGCCGTCATAGATGCGCTCGCCGACCCGCGGCTTCACCACCTGGATCATCGCCCGGATCAACGGCCGGGGCGTGTAGTATTCGCCGCCGTTCCGCCCGGCGTTGCCCATCCGCTTGATCTTGTCTTCGTACAGCGACGACAGCTCATGCTTCTCGGCCTGCGATCCGAAGCTCAGTCCGTCGATCAGTTCCAGCGCGTCGCGCAGCGAATAGCCCGACTGGAACTTCGGCTGAATCTCGGCGAACACCTCACCGATCTTGTACTCAACGGTGTCCGGCCCGGCGGCCCGGGTGCGGAAGCCCCTCAGATACGGCCACAGTTCGGTGTTCACATAGGCGATCAGGTCCGGGCCGGTCAGCGCCTTGTCATGGTCAAATGCGCCGTCCGCCGTCTTCGGAGCAGCCCACACGCCCCAGCGATGTTCATCGTCGATGATCGGCGCATAGGCCTCGCCCTTCAGCCCGGCCTCGTCCTCGCGCTGGCGCTCCAGATCGTCCAGATATTTCAGGAACAGCATCCAAGACGTCTGCTCGGTATAGTCGAGCTCCGTCGTCTGCCCCGCCTCGTTGCGCAGCACTTTGTCGATGGCGTTGAACGTCTGATCGAACCCGCCACCCCGGCCGTTCGCTTTCGTCTTGGCCGCGCGCGCCATAGGCACTCCCCAACTGAGGCATGGTTCTAACTGCCGGTTGAGACCGGAGCAACGAAACTGTCAGTGCACTTTTCCGGATGTACCCTCAGCGCAGCTAGCACGTCGGATGGTACGTTCGCTGCTGCCACCAATATGGATTCCCGGGGTCCTCGGCGGCGTGCAGCTCATTCACAAGCCTCCGCTGCCAACCTTTCTATTCATCGAACGGAACCCAGACGACCCCATCGTAATCTGACGGCTTGACGATGCCTGGGCTAACCAGGCCGGCGCCGTGATGCGTGACGACATTCGCCATGAGATCGCCCAGGCAAACATCGCTACGCTTCAACAGGCCAAGCGGATGAAATGACGCGCTTGCCACGCGGGGGAGGAATGTTCTCAGGTAGGCTTCCCTCCGATCTGTGCGCGCGGCTTCGAGAAATCATCTGTGGCGACCTTATCGCCGTGATCGAAGTCGGGCTTTGGTGGAGCGGTTGCCGGGACCACCACCATCTTGGGAGGGTCTGGAGGACGCGGGGGCGTCTCCGCTGGGAAAGGCGCGCCCCGTTGCAGGAAGGCGCTTATCAGGCCCAAAACGAACCATGCCGCCAGCGAGGTTCTCGTTAGCGGAATACTGAAGGGAGGATTAGTCATAGCGACACCTATGAAGTTTTCCGGGCGAGAACGCGAGATTAGACGCGCCGTGGCACAGATGAAGGTTGAGAATTTGGGCGCAGAAAAGCGCCGTCAGATGGACGTTCATTAGAATTCACCTATATGGAATAAAGTAGTGGAGTTAGTCCCCGCAGTTAGGGGATGCTCCGTGTCAGCGGGGGCTCGTTACGCGTAATCACGATACCCTCCATTTTGAACGTGGGGATGTCCCCGTCTTCACCATGACATAAATCTCGCCACAGCCAAGGCTCCGCCCTATGCGTTTCGTGATCTAATTC
Organism: Aquidulcibacter paucihalophilus; assembly: GCA_030285985.1. Taxonomy (NCBI): domain Bacteria; kingdom Pseudomonadati; phylum Pseudomonadota; class Alphaproteobacteria; order Caulobacterales; family Caulobacteraceae; genus Aquidulcibacter; species Aquidulcibacter paucihalophilus. Next base: position 1,549,471 of record CP127384.1, on the reverse strand, counting down.
CCTTGAGGCGGGAAATATGGTATATTTTGCCCAAAGATTGAGCGCAATTGTTTGCCCGCATTGGCTTAATTGTCAGCGACAGACGGGAATATTATTGCGGTAACGTTGCGGTGAACGGGTGGTCCGTTCTGCTACGTCGCAAACACGCTACCGTGAGGCGACCGCCATCCTGAATAGCCGACGGCTGCATTCCTCCCCGCGCTCCGTCACGGGACCAACAATATCAAGTATGTTTCGAACTACCTCGACCCCAGTCGTCCGCTGGAGGCGAGGTCCAACGTGTCAGCAAAATGGGCGACCGGTTTGCCCTCGAAACGACCTTCAAGGTTCGGGCCGGTCAGGGTCTGGGCACTCCGATCTCATAAATACATAATGACGGAGATCAACACCGCCGCCCTCACAACGCCCTAAATGCCCATCATGCGACAAAGGTCGTCGAGGCCCGCGAGTTCATCGGCTCTGAAGCCTTCAGCGAGTTTCGCGGTCGCCTCGAAGCCATTCTCGCCGATGGGCTCCCCGAGGGTCAGCTTCGCCAAATGGTTCAGGCGGCGGTCACATCGAGCGACCGACCTCGCCGTATATGCGAGCTGACGGGTTCGGCAGAGTGCGTTTGTCTCGATCTACCCTCAGTCTCGCCTAACCGTCTCTCAGGGCACCGCAGGCGGCGCGGTAGGCGCGGTCGGACAGACAAATCCGCCGGCTGCGATCACCGCTTCGCAATACCGCAGCTGGTTGCGCAACTGCCGTGCCTGTAGCTCGGCAGTTTCAGCCCTGAGATCATTGATCTCGCTCGCCTGCTCCGCAGTTCGCCACGCCGAATAGTCTGTCACAGCCGTTTGCGCTGCCGTCGCGAACGCTTGCGCGCGGGCCTCGGAAGTCGCGGCGAAAGTGAGCTGGCGACCGAACGCGTCGAAGCTTGCACCTGACGTCAACTGCTCACCAAATCTCGGCGCGAGCCTCAAGGTTCTCCACTCGCCCCACTGCGCTAAGGGCATTGCTGCGAAAGCCAAACGCGGACTTGCCAACGCGAGCCCCTGCGCATTGACCAGTCCCTGATCCGCATTTGACGAGATCGTCAGCGTCACCGGATGTGGGGTCGGAAGAACCAAACAGTCAGTCCTGCAACTGCTTGCGAGCGCACTGAGATCAGAAGCTGCGGTGATTGTCGGGCCATTCGGAGACTGGCTCGCGGCTTCCCAGTGCAGCGCGAACAGATTGTCACTGGTCCCGACCGTACCTGTGATCCACTTGGAGAGCGCCGGATTGCCGCCCCAACGCAACGTGCCGATCGGCCCGTCGAACTGGATGTTTTGCTCGAGCGCTAGCGAGAGATGGTCGGTTCGAATTCGAACAAGCTCTGCCGCTAGAAATGTGATCCGCTCCTGGAGTTCCTTGGCCGGCAAGCTTGGTGCTTCTGAGAGCAGATCAGCTCGGTGAGCTTCAATTCTGCGTCTAAGCACTTCGACGCGGCGTAGTGCTTCAACAGTGTCGCCATTGCAGGTCGCCGCCCCGGCCGGGGCTGTCGCCGCCGCCTCCTGATCAGCCTTGTCCTTGTTCGTCGGGTTGAACTTGAGAGACGAAAGGCTGATGACCACTTTGAGAGCTGAGACAGCAATGTCGAGCGTTCGATCGGTCGCGCCTGCATTGATCGACTTGATCGTACCGTTCTCATGCAGCGCGACGTCTACATTTCGGCGCGAGAACCATCGGCTCGGCGGCGTGTCAAAGGCGAAGTCGACCGGCGAACTGGCTCCGACTGGTGTGATGGTCACGGTTGGGACTGCTCGTGGACCTGACGAGCACGATACCAACAGCAGGTCGAGACGAACTTTCGCAACCGTCGCAGGTAGGGCGTAGCGAAAACCGCGGGAGGACACCGTCTGCTCAGGCGCGGTCTGATCGTTAGCGTCTGCTTGCTGCAACGAGACCCGCGCAGTCGCTGGCGTTGCGAGTAGGCATGCCGTCATGCCGACAGCGACCATTCTTGTGATCATCATGCTGCTCCCCTTTTGCGATAGCGAAAGGGGAACATCGAACTGCGTAACACGCAAGCCGAGAATCAGCGTTCTCTCAACGCCATCGCATCTCGTAGCTGTTGGTCAGCGCCGTCGCGCAGTGCGATTTTCCGAATGTGCACTGAGCCACTAGGCTTTGCATTGAGGCCCGTCGTTGGCCCTGGTTTGGATCGCCTATCGTGCAACTCACAGACTTTGAACTGGCGATCGCTCAAGAGCTGGCGAAGCCACGGGAAACCGAACTTCTCATTTGCCTGAACAGCGATGGAACTGTGGAAGTTGATCGCGTTGAGGGGGCTACGGATCGGGCTGAACTTACTGATCTGATGAGGGTTGCGATGGCCTCGGAAGGCGTCAGATTGTGGCACAACCACCCGAGTCGAGGTTCACTGAGCTCGGCAGATTGGAGGCTCGCGGTCGCTAATGTCGGCATCCGCTCAATCGCCGCTGTGAATGACTCCGGCACCGTGTTCCTTGGGTCTGTGAAAGACCGAAGCCGTCTCGATCCTTCCTTGTTTGATGACGCAGCTGGGATGGGAGAGCACCCACTAACTCTCCCGATCATCACCAAGGACAGCTTCAACGACATGGTGCACATGACCTTTCTTGCTTCCCATTTGGCGAACCAACAGGCGTGCGACGACGGCATGATTTGCTACGCCGCCGCACTAAGCGATTATGACCAGAGCCTCTGGGATACCGCTCAGGCAGAAGGCCGAACCGGCATGGCGGCACAGGCGATCCGGGAGCACTTTCAAAGAGCTCGATCGTGCGTACGCGATCAAATTTAGAACGATCACCTGCGTCCCTGCTCGCACCATTTAGTGCGAGATCCCTCATCTACCCTGAGCGACCCACGCTGTACCCAAGGCCGCGCGCTAGCCAATACAGCTGGGTATCTCCGGCATGTCGACGGCGTCGTACACCTCACCCACCTTGGCGAAGGTGACGATCGCTTCGCGCACACCCGTGTATTCCACACGGATTGTCTGTCCTTTGCGGCCCGGCAAGATGCGAGCTTCGACGGTATCCCCTTCGCCGGTCGCTGACGCCCCACTGCTGTCATAGCCTGTGCTGAGTTGTGCAACTCGACTGACTGGTCGCGCCGTCGTCAGCTCGACCAGTTCGGTCACCTCGCAAGAGACCCCCTGCCCTCCTCCGGCAGAGACCACCACAAGAGTGGGAGACGGCATCAAGTCAGAGCGCACAGACCAATTGGGCGCCTCGCCCCACCCGCCGCCTGCGATAAGCCCAGGCCAGCCACCGGTCTTCTCGAAACCATCGGCCGTGCGTGTCAGATAATGGATCGCGAGAGATCCGGCGCTAGCATGCGCATCGCCCCCCTGCCCACTTGAGACCAGCGCAAACCGATCCCCGCCCAGCGGCACGAGCTTCCCAGAGCGATAGACGTAAGGGCCCGGGTACCCGTCAGGGCCTTCCACATTCTCAACCGGCGGCGCGCCGCCCCAAGCCGTCCGGAATGCCATGGCAGTCAGTTGCTCATCTGAAACCGCGGCGACCTGGCTCTCAGCAGATGGCTGCTCTGCGGCTTGTTCAACGTCAGCAGCGGGAGGGGCGTTTTCGCCGCAACTCACCACTACCAGTGACGCAGCTGAGAATAGCGCGATAGCCGAAACGCGGCTCATGAAAGGCCGGGACATAAGAGGTGTCGGGGGGGTGGTCATACGCGGTACTCCTGTTTGCACGAAGAGTCCTCAAAGGCTCGACACGCGACAATCAACTACGGCGCAAACCTCCGAGAGTTCATGGAGTGCAGCGTCCGCCAGCAAGGTCGTTCAGACACAGCCAAAGCGGCTTCCAGAGCCAGCCCCAGCCGCTGCTCAAGCAAGCTGAAAGATATTTACACGCTTTAAGGTTGAAGGATGGATGAAGAGACCTGCAACTCTCGGGGCGCCTGCGCCGGGTGGACCGGCCATCGTCACGACCGGCGACCGAAAGGCCTAGCTCAGTGCGAAATCCCCCATCTACACTGAGCAACTGAATTTTGGCTTCGACGAGAGGTGAGAGCAGCGAGGTGAACCGTCACCTCGCTGCTATGAATTGACCTAGAGCTCGACCGCGCGCGGCTGAGCCGCGTGAGCATCCGCAGGAACTTCCACCCCGCCCCTTGAGAGCAGAGTACGCATCGTCCCCGCCATCGACCGCGTAGCATCCACCTGCTGCCCTAGAAGCCCAGCCGCCGTTCTGAGACTGCCGACACGTCGCAAGAGCATTGGATTCGACTGAATGCTGCTGATCAGTTGCGGTGCCTGTTCGGCGAGCTGCACATTGCGCGCCATGCCAAGAGCGAAATTGTACGCAGCCGAAAGCATCAACTGCTGCTGTTCCCGTGTCATCGCATCATACGCCGCTTGCGTGGCGGTCTCATCGCCATAGTTCAGCGCGATGGCCGCCGCGTTCTCCGTAAACGACGCACGGTGCGTATTCAGCTCACCAATATCGCTGGCTCCTTGGATCGTCGCGATCTGAGCGCGAATAGCGTCGCGTTCGGTATCAGTCTTCTCTGCATTTGCGAGCACCAGCGCTGCGATCATCATGAACTTGGTCGTCTCGATCGTTTCGGCGAGAAACGCGTCTGGATCGACTGCAGCGGCGGCGCTTGTCCGGCCGCCCGGCAGCAAGCCGCGTAGCTGCCCAATTTGGGCGGAAGCCGGTGCTGACGCGGCGACAAGTGAACTAGCGACGACAACGGCTACGGCAAACTTTGATCGGTACATAGTTGGTGCCCCTCGATGTTGATGTACTGCGTTCGCCTAGAGTGGCGGAACAAGTTGACGCGCTGATGCGCGCGCGAGCTTCGTGACTTCTTCGGCAAGGTCGATCTGTAGCGATCGGTCTCGGTACTGTTCGGTTGAACCGGCTGGGATGGCGCTCGCCGACAGCGCGGCTTGAAGCCCCCCGCCTCCAACTCGCGCACCGTTTTGCCGCAACGTGTAGCCGACCGTCAGATCATAGCTACCGACGACAAACTGCCCCCTATCTGGGCGCTCGCCGCTCGAGGTGACCTGATGAACCGGTTCGAAACAAATATCCGCTGCCGGCGGTGCTAGCACCCCTAGGTCCGTGGAGCCGCCAAACTGACTTTCAAGGCCAAAGACGCGCAGTTCTTGATCGAAGGTCGCGATATGCACCGCGCCCGAAAACTCACCTGCAAAGCTGTTCACAGCAATCTGCTCGAACAGCGGTTGCGTGATGGATCCTCGCACACTGACGCTCGGTCGCCCGTCGGTCAGACATTGAGCGAACAAACGGCGAGATCGCGTTCCACGCCCGGCAGCCTCGTAGGCGACCTGGTCGCCGCTCTGTATTCTCGGCGTTTCAACGCCCGCATATCGAGCCACCGCTTCGGCGCCGTCGCTCGACACCACCTCAATGCTCGTGACGGGAGCCCACACATCACCGGTGATGCCTGACATGCGCCCAACGCGACGAACCACCACAAGGTCGACACCCGCGCTGAGCACACCCCCCGCGTCGGTAATGCGAACCTCTTCGCGCGACGGTGAGGTTTCCAAGCGCAACGGCGATGGTTGAAAGGTCGTTGAAAGCTGCGTCGCAGCTCTGATGATCGCGTTATTCACTGCAGCGTCTCGACGCTGCTCGGTTGACGGAGCCATGCCGCCCACGATCTCATCAACCTGCCGATCGACGCCCTGCGCCGCAAACACCACCCTACCCTCGTGGTTGATGACCTCGACGAATGCGCGTGCCTCCTGCACCCGACGGCGAACGCCGCCAACGTTGGTGTCAGCTTCTATCGGCTCCAGCGCCGCAACAGATAACCTCAGGAAATAGTCGGGCAGTGTACGTGGTCGGCCCGCAACGCCGGCCTGGGTAAGCGCTGGATCCCTGATGAGAGGCAGACTGTGATTCACCGGCATAACGGCAAAGCCAGCGGCGTCGCCGAGCGCGTCTTCCATACGCGACGTCAGATACGCAGCAGCCAAACCGTCTGACGCTTGCGCAACGACGACCATCATCGACGGTCTCGCGAGATTATCGACCGGCTGCGCGACTTGGCGAACAAGAGCCTGACCGACAGCCAGGCTCCCGAGCGCTGGTTCAACGATGGAATAGTTTGCGTCGGCGAACACGACCGTCGCATCTGCACCAATCTGGTCGCCTTCCCTCAACCCGCCGCGCCGTCCAACATCAAGCACATACCGTTGGCCCGCCCGGCCACGCACCACACCAGTGATTGAGTTCGGCCGAAACTGAAGCGCCGCAGCCTCAACGAGAGCGTTGATCGCCCGATTGAGGTGGTCAGGAAATTCTTCGACGGCGCGCGCTTCGTAACCTTCGAATGTCATCTCGCCTTGCACGTCGATCGAATAATTCTCGACCATCATGACCTCGCCGGTCAGCACGTTGGTCAGCAGGAGGCTGATGGTGATCGGCATGTGCACGTCAAGGACGCTGCGTTTGGGCACCGCCCATAAATCAGCGCGCGACAGGTGCAGCGATGCGACGACAGTCTGCGAAAGCATCGCTTCGCGAGTCAGACCAGCAGGCAGAGCCTCATCGAGTCTGAGGCGAATGTTGTCGCCGAAACGCGAGATCATCAGCGACTCGAATTGCCGGCCCCAAGCCGCTCGCTGTTCGATGCTTGCAAACTGAGCGCAAAGCGCTGGTGCGATTCGAACCGAACTCGCCGCAGCGCCCGTCACACATGCCGATTGATCCGGTCCGAACAGGCCGGCGACGGGGTGAATCTTTAGCGTGCTTTCCTGCGCGGTGACCGCGCTCGCGGCGAGCCAACCGCACACCGCGAACCAGACGACGCGCCGTCGCAACGTCAGCACCCGGACAGGCAAACGATCACTTGCTGGCCCACAGACTCGGTCTTCATTTCCGTGAATGCAGGGTTTGATCTGAGGCGCTGGTAGAGTGCGAGGTGCAACGGCATCGCGCCGCCGTAGCGCACCTGCAAGCTCATCTGGCCGTCGGATTGGCCGAGAAAGACTTGGCTCTCGACGCCTGGCAAGCCCGTCAACGCATCGAGAAAATCAGCCTGAGCCGCCATCGTCAGGTCAGCCGCTCGTACCGTGAGTGTGTAGTCAGAAGGCCCTGCGCTGGCCGCGACCCGCTCGGCTTGGTCGCGGTTCTGTCGGCGCCAATAGTTTTGAATCCGCGGCCCCATCTCTTCGGCCGCCTGTCGAGCCAGTGCCGTTGAAAGCTGATCAGCGCAAAGCTCGTAGTCGCTGGCCGACATTGGGGCGGACACGGTCGTCGACGCTACGTCGGCCATGTCGGCAGTCGCGAAAGTCGCAGCCGTCAGCCGCCCACTGCAAGTCGCGGCACCGGTCGCGGGATTTCGACCATCATAACGAATGCTGAGCTCGCCCCCCATGAAGAATGGCGCGTCTGCGCTTCGAGCGGCGTAGCTGAAGAAGTCCCTCAGCCCCCCAGACTGCCTCAACTCGGAATACAAAGGCGTAGGTCCAGGCGAAAAGCTCGCAAGTGCGCCGACCGCATTGCTGGTCGCGACGCCGTACCGCTGCAAGCTACCCGTAAGAGCGGCCATCGCAGCGTCACCTGTTCGGCTGGACGCCGCTGACTGATAGGTGATGCGTTGGCGATAGCTGACGTCATCATGCGTGCTCGCCTGGACGTCGGTTCGATCAATCAGCGAGCTCGATTCTGCCGAGGCGGCGGATTCGCGCGACCTTGCCGCACTAGCGCCACTAGCAGACGCTCGCGCCGCGGCAGAGCCGTAGCCGTCGCTGTAGCCACCCGCCGCAGCGCCTTGATACGTGCTACCGCGCGCCGCGCTTGAGCTATATGCGGACTGGCTTCGTTCGGAAGCTGCCAAAACCGAAGTGTCGTTGAACGACGAACCGCTATCGCGATCGTATTCGGTTACGACCTCAACCGGTCGCTCGAAGTCTTGCGCCGTGCCGACAGACTCGTCGAGAAGAACAAGAATCCGCTGGCCTTGACCACCCGCGCGGTCCGTCGAAGATCGAATTCCCTCGTCATCGAGCAGCTGTTGAAACCACGCGCGATCGATGCGCGCTGACAACGTCGTCCTGAACTCCTGCCCCACGCGTTGCGATGAGCGATCGACGATCATTTCCGGCCGTATCTGCGCCGCAAGCCGTCTGAGCAGCTCGGGCGAAAGTTCGCCAAGACGTTCATCGCCGATCGCCTGCCGCACCATCGCACGAACAAGATCTAATCTCGCATTGTCTTCCGAGAGCGTCCGAACCGCGACCAGGTCCCGCGTGACAGGAGCCGAACCACCACCGCTGACAACGTTCTCTTGCGCGCTGAGCGGGGTTGCGAAGGCGACGGCGGCCACCAGGCATGCTGAGAAGCGGTTGATGCGCATGTTCGTATCTCAGCTCTATTTATTGAGGTCGAGCACGACGTCGCCGGCGCGTACGTAGCTGCCAGTCTCGTCTTCGACGATTTCGACGTCACCAGCGCGAATGCGCTCGCGAGCGACAGTGGGTGCTCTGGTGGCGCCGTTGGCGACCACAGGCGAATAGTTGGAGCGTATGCGAGCAAAGGCGTCGCTTGTTCTCACGCTCTCGAATGCGGGATCGGCCAGCGCCGAGCGAGGATCGGCTAGTCCGTTGTCAACCGCACGCTGAAAAGCCGTTGCAGCGTTGCCAGAATTGCCGAGATATCCCTCGGCCCGAGCGGCAAGAAGGTGAACCTCTGCTGCCGTTGGGAAGGCGGCCTGAGCTGCTTTTGCGAGCGACGCTGCGTCACCGTAGTTTTTCTCGGCGATGGCAAGCTGAATGCTCGACACCGTTTGCTGCAGGTCGGCTTGAGGTTGCTCGTTAGCTGGAGGAGAATTTTCGCGTTCTTGCGCGCATCCTGCACCGATGATCGAGAGCACCACCAACATGGCGGCCAAGCGCTTTCGCGCGGCAGTTGATGACATAGCTCCCCCTAGCCGGTTTCCCCGAACCGTTACAGTTCAAGTCTAGGTTGGCGGACTGTGGTTATGCAAGCGACATTGCGCAGCGTGCTCGCTGCGAGATTTCTGAGCTTCTCAAGTCAGTGCGCTTTTCGCCATCCACACCAAGCGCCCCTCCCCCTCGATCCGTCGCACCTAGAGTGCTGAATGCGAACTACAGCACCGCTGATTTAGGCAAGCTCAGCACTCTACCGTCGATCGTAATCTCAAAGGTCGATGGCTCGATCCGAACCTCGACATCTCCATAGTGCAGCTGGCGATGGTGATTGGCGCAGGCGGTCAAAATGTTGGACGCTGCAAGAGACCCGACTTGCCCGCGCGACACCGGCATAACGTGATGGGCCTCGACATAGGGGGCACCGGACCGTTTTCGGAATCCGATTGGATCGGCGCCAAGCGCTTCGCAGACTTGGCAGCGATAACCGTTTCTCTTCTTCACAAGCGCACCGATAGGGCCCCGCTCGATCGTGCGACTAACGCGATGCTTCACCTCGGGGCACGCGGATTGGTACCTCGCCTCAAGGTCTGAGAGATCATGAGGTTCTACGGGTTCGGTAGGTACAGCTGCAGCGGCGTCTTCGACCGAGACGCTCAGCAGGTCGAGGACAGCTCGGAAGTCGGATTCCGAGATCGGAAATGAAGCCGCCTGGAACCCATTTAACAGCAAGGGCGAGAGCTCACTGGCGTCTCGCTTCAGCTGTTCGATCGTAAGCGGCGCTTCAGCGAATGATCGCAGGTAGCGGATGTTGACTGTCGGCCAACCTGGTTCGCGCGCCTGGCCTTCGGCCCAATAGGGTTCGGAAGCGCCTATGCCGTCAAACGCTTCACTTTCAACCTCACAGAGCGCGTAGATCCCGGCGTCGAGGCGCGGCTTCCCTTGTCGTTCCGCGTTGGTGCGCTGATCTACGCCCACTCTGACGATGCCGAGTTGCCCTGGTGCAAATCGCTGGCGATCCGATGGCCTTACCCCCCAGGTGTCGCGTTCAATCCCAGCGGCCAGAAAACGGTCGATATTCCACTTTTTTGGATTGCAGACGAAGACCCAGTACGGAACGACAGCCGACGATGACGGCACCAACTGGATGCTCTGACGGATGTCCTCCGCCGCGCGCCCGAGCGCAACGAGATCCGTTGCGAACTCTTCCCAGAGCACCGCCTCTAGCCGGTTGCCCCGCGTCAGCCCGACCCGCCCGTCTGATGTGTATTCGGGGTCGAAGCTCCGAAAATTCATGAGCTTCATGTGCACGCCATTTGGATTTCGAAAGTCGCTCTGGCCTGCCACCCCTCGTGAAGCAGCCAGCTCCGCGAGGACAGTCGACAACTCCAGAATGCGATGATCCGTCTTTCCGAAGGCCGAGCCGGTAAGCGAGAAATACAGTTCGAGTGCCAAGATAAGTTCGTCGCGAGACCAAACCGGATTGCGAGAACCAGCAGCATCCTGACGCGTCGAGGCTTCATCGGCCGGATTGTCCTCTCCGGCAGTATCGGGCGCTAAGCCTTCCGCCCAGGCTCGCACAGCGCTCTCCTCTGTCGCGATCGACTCCTGCCAGGCGATATGCGCCTGTCCCGGCAGGGCATTGGCTTCGGCTCGTATGAGGTCGAAGTCAGCGTTCGACCAAGCCCGGGTGTTTGCCGCAAGGCGCATGGCTTCGACGGGATACCGCCAATCCCGGTCCTTCACTCCCCACGCGCGTGCAAACGCTTGCTCTGCTGTGAGACCAAGCGGCGGCAGTCCGGCGCGATAACATGCAAAATCCAGGCGTGATTGCAGGTTGCCATACGCTCGGCCGAAGACCTGCAGATCCGGCCATCCCAAAGCGGCAGCCCCCTCGGCATTCGTGAACGGCGCTATTCGCCGATCGGGGCCCCGGCGCGACATCAGCCAGTCAAGCAGTCGGTCGGTCTGCTCTTGAATCGGAGTTCCGCTCTTAGACGGGGCTTTCGGCAGGGTGTTGGGCAGGCCTAAGGTTCGGCGTGCATTCCACAGGGCCCGGCTGGAAAACTCTTCCGGATGATCAAGGATGATCTGCTCGTAGGACAGCTCATCGAGTCCAGCTTCGGTCAGCGTTTCGAAACCGGCGGTCGGTCGCACCTTGTCTACGGCCGCTTCAGCGGCGGCAAGAAGGCCGCCTCGATTCTTGATTTGTCTGATGGTGAGGTTTGCGTTCGTGCCCCCTCTCACCTTCAAGCCGATGTAAGCTGAAACTGCTCTAACGATCCGTTCTTCGGCGGCAGTCAGCGTGTCCAAGGGCCAATCGAGTTGCGCTTTGAGATACTCCCGCCCCAGCTCAATCGCACGGTCATTCAGCAGACTTTGCAGTTCTGGTGTTAGCCGCTCGCTATTGCTCGCATTCAGTTGGATCTGCGCGAGACCGGCCAGCGTAACCGTGTTTTGAACTATCCGTCGAACTTGATCCATTTGCTCCCCTGCACAAACCAAGCCGTCAGCTCTGACTTGTAGATTGGTAATCGGCGACCGCTGACCGAACGCGCGCGCGCGTCACGTTCACGAACGCATTCACGCGTTCGGCCAACCACGCAAACGCTGCTTTTCGCACCTGCGAATCCTCCAGCGAGCCAAACACCTTCACTTCGGCTATCGTTGGCCGACCATCGCGCTCGATGAGCCTTGCATCACCGCCAAGTTCAGCTTGAAAATCTGGCCATTGGTCGACGAGCGCGAACATTGCGGCCTCCCCTGCAGTGTTTCTCGAGGAGGAAACGAAGACACCCACTTCGCCGGCTTTCATGCTGCGATAAACCGTCAGCCAGCAGTTCCCGCCCGGAGCTGGCAGAGAGAATGAGAGGTACCCCAGCTTCGCTGGTTTGGGCACCAACTGCTCTGGGTCGTCCAGTTCAAGTCCGTCCAAGAACTCTGCCCAAAACCGTTGTTGGGCATCCGAAAGAGCTGCACGATCGGGGTCAACCTCACGGCCGGCTGCGACCTGGTCTTCGGCGAGTGCGTAACCGTCTGGGAGCGATACGACCTCTCGAACCATGATGTGCGTTTTGGCGAGCACTCTCGGCGCGACGATGCGATCGCCGCCCGGCAATACGAAGATGGGCAGTTCGACCAGGCCCAACGAGAAGTGTAGCCCGGCATGACGCTGCAGATACTCGCTTATCGCTTCTACACCTTCGCGAATCCCATCGCCGACGATCAGAAGCAGAAAACGACCTCGCCGTAGGTTGGCCGTCAGCGCGTCATTGAACTGTATCTCGTCGACGCTTGGATCGGTCTTTCGAACGAGCTCGAGCAGCGAGTTGCCTTCGCGTTTGAGACGCCGATTCACCTCGCGCTGCAGATCAGACGACGACCAACGACTCAGCTCTTTGGCATAATCGAGGATCTGCCCGACGACTTCGCGCCGCCCCTCGGGGTTTCGCCAGAGCTTGCACTCGACGAGCACCGGCAATCCTGAGGCGGTCACCATGAAGTTGTCGATCGGGCCGGCTGGCGTGTTGAGCTCAGTGCAAATCGGGACCGGATTGACGAACAGCGGGTCGATTTCGGCGATTGGGAGGATGGTCGGGTGGGCGTGGACCAAGTTCTGAATCTCGGCCTCGCTGACCGAGTTGTCGCCGCTGCGGAAACCAAGCGGCCGCAATGCGATCGCCGGCGTGTTCCCGCTCGGCAAAAGGACAGGCGTGCTGTGTTGACGCGACATTTGGCTTCCCTGTCCCTCAGTCTTCTGCGCTTCGACTTCGCACGCTCAGTGCGATTGACTGATTGTACACTGAGCGACGGTTTCGGCGCTCAAAGCTCGAGCGGTTGACCGTCGACAAGACGCGTAATCGGCGGAAACCCCTCAACGTCGGTGTCCCACGCAACCCCGTGTATCGGCACCATCGTCTTCGGTTTCATCGCGTTGGCAAACGCACGCAGATCAGACGGTGACGCATGACCGCTGGTGTGCAGATGTTTGGCGGCCGCGCCTCCCTGGTCGAACCAGTTCTGTAGCCGTTGGCCGTCTTCGTTCTTGAGATAACCGCGCCACATCGCGTAGCTCCACGCATCGTCGGCGGTCGGTGAGACCCCAGCTGGTTCGTAGTCTTTGATCAGCGACGGTCGCACCATGATCACCCATTTCTCAGGTGATGCCGCGAGAGCCTTGGCCGAGATGCCGTTGCCTGCCATGCGCGTCACGAACACCTCTTCGCCCTTGCGCTTGTAGAGACGCGAGAACGCGCTGGTGATGACCACTTTGATCGATGACCAATCCGGTTGCGGCAGTCGCCCATGCGCCGCGAGCGCGTCGAGCACCTCAGCCGTGTAGAGGTCGATGACCAGCGTGCGTTTGGTCTTCAGACACGCGCGATAGAGCGTCACCGTGCGGTCGATGTTTTGCGCAGACCACGCGACAAACACCCTCCCCTTGGTCGCCCGAAACAGCGCGACGTAGTCGTCTTCGAGGTCGGTCTCGGTCATGCACTGTTTGTCGCTACCGAGGTTGGTGCCTTCCATAAGCAGCACGTCAATATCGGGAGGCGGCGACCCCATCAAACGCTCGACCAGCTTCGACTTGCGACCGTGTGTTCGAAAATCCCCAGAGTAGAGCACGCGTTTGCCCGCCGCTTCGATCAGCAGCATGTGCGCATCAAACGCTGAGTGGTCGGTCAGATACGGTGTGACCGTGAACGGTCCGATCTGGTTGGCCTGCCCCGTCGTCCATGAGCGAAAGTCGCGCTGCATTGGTTTGCCGAAGATGCTCGCCGTCAGCTGCATCAGCCGCTCAGTCGCCGCCCCGCTGTAGACCGGCCAGTGCGCCGGTGTTTCCTCGAGCAGACCGTAGTGGTCCTGGTGGGGGTGAGAGACCAGCACGCCGTCAAGCGGTCGGTCGCGGTCGAGAGTTGCGGGTAGGAGTCCAACTGCATCGTTTGGCGCGTCGAGCGGTCGGCCGACGTCGAGAATGATCCTGCCCTCGGCGGTCGAAAGCTCGATGCAGTTGCCACCGATTTGGTCAGTGGCGCGATGAACGGTCAGACGCATGCTCAGACCAGCGCTCCGAGGTTCATTGCATCGCTCGCATTGAGCACGGTCATTTTGACCTTCTCTCGGTCCCGAAGCCGATCATTGTGTCGCTTCCAATGAGCTTCGCTGTAGTCGCCTCGACGCACCACAACGAGCGTCGCTTCACGCGCCACCTTCAGCGGTTCGCCGCGCGCCACACGCACGATGTTTGCACCGAGTTCGAGCTCGCCTCGCACCTTCGCGGCCATCGCGTTCAGCTCAACCAATCGCTCAGCTGTTGATCGATAAGCCACGGCAATCGCTTCGCAATGCCCCTCCTGGTCGAGGTACCGCTTATAGTCGCCAAGTTGCCCGACGACCTTCGGTTGGCCTTCAGCCGCTTGGCAGCGAATGCGACCGTCATCGATCGTTTTCACCTCGCCGAACACGACAGTCAGAGCGCCCCCGACGTCCTCGATCGTCACTAGATCCATGCGCGGAGCACTCTTCACCTCGCCCCACGCCGGCAACGCCATTTCAAGATCCAAGACATTGCCGTTTCCCGAAACATCGAGCAGCCGATCAATGAGCGGTTTCTCGCCGTCAGCGACTGTGAAGTGATTATCGATGACCTTGATCCATGCTCTGAGCGAAGCCGAGCCCACGTAGGGCCTCGACGGCAGTCCGCGGTGGACGAGTTGGTTGTCGACCAATCGTGCATAACTCAGCTTCGGCAGCTGACGCTCTTCGTCGTCGATGACGTACTTCGCATGAACTGACAGGGTCGGGCGGCCGCCTGCGTCAAACGCGACACGCGCCACCGACTGACCGCGACGATAGAGGTTGAGGTAGCCGTTTCGGACTGCGAGTCTGAGACCATCGTCAGCGGTTTGGTGGCCACTCGGCCGCCACAAGCTCAGCAGATCTCGCCACCAATGGTTCGGATCGTCGGTCGCCTCGCGAAGCGCCTGCATCTGCGCATCACTCAATGAACGAGCGAACGACTTTGAACTCGGCATCGTGATCTCTTTTTCAGGTCAGTTCAGGTGTTCATCGCCAACGATGACGCAGCGAGCAGCATCAATCGTGAAGCGTCGGCGCGCGGCGAGCAGCACTTCGCCGTCGTCGAGCAACTCCGATGCGATACGCACCAACCAGGTTCGGATGTGCGGGTCATAGGCGACATGGCCACGCGGCCACTCGTTTGAGCTTCTACCTTCGACGGTGCTGCGCTGATGAGGTGTCAGGTGCTGGTCGCCCGATAGTAACTGGCTCCAGCAGGCCTCGAAGGTCTGCGATGGATGGAGATCGAGATAGAGATCGTCGATTAGTTCTGCCTGGCTGAACGGGAGACGGTAGCTGACGATCTCGGCCTCATCGTTCAGCGAAGGGATGACCCAAAAACGACCGACGAAGTGAATGCTGGACGACCAGTTTAGCTCGCTGTCAGCGGGGATCGCGACGCGACCACACGCGATCTCGGTCAGCTTGTAGTGCAGGTTGGGATCTACCGAGGCGTCGCGGTCTTCTATGAAGTCGCTATCGATCGACGTCTCGCGTTCCGGCATGAAACTCCCCCTGGCCCCATTCAATCATAGATATTCACTTCAGCTATCGAGAAGTTGCCAAGCGCGCTGAATTTATTTGAACTCAGCGCATCATCCAGCTGCCCTTGAAGCAGTGGTTTTGGCTTGATCTACACTGATAGCGGTCTCGGCCGCCTGCAGTCCCGTGAGCGCACGGTGAGAATCGTATAGGTCGCTCGGCCCGACCACGCCCTCCCCCTGCTCTCGCCGATGACTGTCCGCCCTGAACGCACGCTCGCAGACCGCTTGCGCACCTATTGTCAGACCAAGTTTGCGAAGACCTTAGACGCTAACCAGCGCGCTTCGCTTGAGCGCTTTCTGCTGCTGCTGATCGACCAAGGTTCGCACGCGCCGGCGAGGGGCAAAGGGATCGACTGGCGCGTGGTGTCGCAAGCCGCTGAGTTGCCCCTCGAAACGGTCAAACTGCTTTCAGCTCAAATCAAACCCGCGCTCGACGCGATCGCTCGCGCGTTTCCATTTGGCTCGCCGTACCGCCTTGAGCGTCGAGTCACGGCGCCATCAAGTACACAGGCGCCGACGCCTCCCAAGCCGACCCCAGCCAAACGCGGCCGCAAACCCCGAGCCGTCATCGAGTTTCCTGAGCCTCTGACAACCGATTGGCGCGACGTCGACGATTTCGCGACCGCCCTGCGTCTCCAGATGACCCGCCACGGCGACACGTCTTGGTCATTACATCGCGCCCTGGTCAGACCAAGCGAAGCCTTTGACCAACGCACATTCAGAAGCTGGTCACAGGGAACCCGCGAACCGCGCCGAAACGAAAGTCGCGACATGCTCGCGCGCATCGAGCGTCGGTATCGCCTTCCTGACGGCTACTTCTCTGAAAAGCTCGGTCACAAGTCGCGTGCCGTAACTGGTGCGCCACTGCCCAACATCGCGTCGAGCGAGCAGCGCCGGTTGGCTTGGCATCTGCCTGCTGATTTTCGGCGTCGATCTGCGGCAGAGCAGGCGGAAATCCTGCATTGGGTTCGCACGGTGGTGATCTCGGGCAGCACCGACTATCGGCGGTATCAGGCCGCCGCCGCCAAGCATCGGTTCGCTCTCCGCTTCCCCGCCCATATGCATGGTCAGGTCGGGCGCGAAACCTCCGGCCCGAGAGCCAGCCCCCTCGATGCACCAACTGCGTTGGCCAACGAAATGAATGCACTACTCGAGTTCAAGACCGCCCCTTTGACGGCGCTTGGCTATCAGCGCAGCGGCGTCTGGGGGCCAGAAACCGCGGCTCAAAAGGTTGAGCATCTGTCTTTGCTCTTCGGTGCCTTGGCCGCACCCGCCGATGGAGAGGTCAAAGGCCTCGACATGCCCAAGCAGCAGATGACGTTCGCAATGCTAGCGTTTCCAGCCGTTTGGGACTGGTACTTGCGATGGCGCTATCAGCGGAGGGGGTTCTATACGGCTTGGGAACTCAACATGCTGACAGTGGCGATGTCGCTGGTTCGCAAAGACACCGGCTGGCTCCGCCAGACCCCAGCCCTAGCCCGTCAGCTCATCGCTTTCCCAGGCTTGATCAACGAAAGCGACATTGCCGCTGCGCAGGGTGATTGGGCTAGTCAGTGTGAGCGTCTGTTCGAATACGCGCGCGCGACCAGCAAAGAGATCAGCAGGATCTGCCGCGTGCACCGCGACCCGTTTGAGCCAATTCTCCCGGTACTCGAGGCTGACAGCCCGCTGCGAGAGTACCGCAAGATCACCGAAGAGATCCTCCGGCTAATGCCAAACGAGCAGCACTTCCCGAAAGCTGCCGCCGAGGCAGTACGGTCCTTTTTGATCCTTCGGTTCGGCCTGCATACCGGTCTACGCCAGAAGAACCTGCGTCAGCTGCTGTTCTGCCCTAAAGGCACCCTGCCCCGCTCGGAGCGAGCGCTCGCCGATCTCAAGTGCGGCGAGCTGCGCTGGAGTTCGAAAGAGTCGGGCTGGGAGGTGTTCATCCCTTCGGCTGCGTTCAAGAATGCAGACTCGTCGTTCTTTGGCGGCAAGCCCTTTCGTCTGGTCCTTCCTGATCTCGGAGGGCTCTATGAGCACCTCGAAGCGTATCTCGAACGCCACCGGGCCCGCTTGTTGAATGGGTGTGCGGACCCCCGCACGCTCTTCGTAAAGAGCGCTTCCTCGCGATCGCGCGACGCTGCGTACAACCAGACCACTTTCTACGAGGCCTGGCGGCTGACCATTCAGCGGTACGGCATCTACAATCCATATACCGGTCGCGGCGCAATCGACGGCCTTCTGCCGCATGGTCCCCATAACGTGCGGGACGTGTTGGCAACCCATGTGCTCAAGCAGACAGGCTCCTACCAACAGGCGAGCTACGCCATCCAGGACACACCTGAGATGGTCGCCAAACACTATGGCCGGTTCCTGCCCGAGGATAAGTCAGCGCTGGCTGCGCAGATTCTCAACCAGGTTTGGAATGCAGCCTGACAACGCCCAAATGCGTTAGTCAGTGCGAGAGAAAGCTGAGCAAAATCAGGAGCGTTTTGTGATCTTTCAGTCTGCTAAGTGCACTGCTTTTCCTAGCTAAAAGCAGTTCCACCCTGTCCGCCACGCACTTCCTGGATAACCGCCGGGTCCTTTACACCTTGGGAATAGCCCCGCCATGGCCGCGCCGACCGGAGAAGATCTGTCGCTGGACTGACAGCACAGTCGCGCGCCAGACGACCGCGTCAGATCGGACTGACCAGAGCACCGACACTGCCTGACGGGCTAACCCTTCCGCCCAGGGCACGGGACAGCCGGTCAAGCCGGGACAGAATGGCAGCCGCGGCCTGGGGCCCGGCCAGGCTGGGGAAGCCGCGGGTGCTCAGGTCATTCTCGCCCCCAAGGCCGGTCTCGTTCATGGTGACAGGGACGAGAGAGGTTCGCAGGGTGCCGTCGGGTGCGCGCTCGACCTCGGCGATGACGCTGGTCCAGGCATCGGGAGGATAGCTGCCCGCCACCTTCTCTGTCTGGAAGATGAAATTGCCTAGGCCGTAGAGCAGAGGCTTGCCCCGGTACAGACCGACGCCCTGTGGCAGGGGGGAACCGTGACCGGCGAAGACGTCGGCGCCGGCATCGACGCAGCGACGCGCCAGCTCCTCCTGCCAGCCGGGGACGAGGGCGTTGTCCTCCTCCCAGTCGTGGTTGTGATGGCAGGCGATGACCAGGTCGGCCCGGGTGGCCGCCTCCCGGATCGCGGTCAGGATCCGGGACTCATCGCCCGGGTCCGGCACGCCATCCGCGCCTCGGCGCAGCTCGTTGACGCCCGGACGCGTAGGGGTGGCCATCCCCCCCTCGCGAACCTTGCCGGTCGCGAATCCGACGACGGCCACGCGTCCGGTGACCGTCGGGAGGTAGGCGGGGGCCGAGGCCTCGGCGAGATGGCTGCCGCTGCCCGAGGTGACCAGACCGGCGGCCCGGATCGCGGCCAGGGTGTCGAGGATGCCGCCCGCGCCGAGGTCAAAGGCATGGTTGTTCGCCGTAGTCAGAAGGCCGACATCGACGGACTTGAGCGTCTCGATGATCTCGGGCCCGGCGGCGTGCAGGGTCAGGAGCTCGCGTGTAGGCGCTCCGGCCCGCGTCCCCCGGATTACGGTTTCAAGGTTGGTGAAGACCGCGTCGGCACCGGCCAGCCGGGCGGCTATGGCAGACCGGCCCGGCCATTCCGCCTCGGTCGCCGCATGTTCGATCAGGGCCTGGCCCAGCAAGGCGACCCGGAATACTCGCCTGGGGCGCGGCAAGCCTGCGCAGCTGGCAAGGCCAAGAACAGCCGCGCCGCCGATGATCAGATGTCGCCTGTTGGGGCCCATGTCGCGCCTCCTGCTCCGGCAGGACCATACTGACATCAATCGGAACAAGCCCAGACCATGCGCCTGACGTATGGCCTGATACGGTGAAGCCATGCCGTTGCGAAGCCATGACAACGCCTGCCACTGTTCCTTCAGGGGAGCCGCAGGGCGCGATCGCCGGCGGCCGGACATCGGGGACGATCAACCATGACCAATACACGCAGCAGGGCCGACTGGCTCTCGGGCAGCGCCGTCGCGGCCCTCGCAATCGGCCTGATGGCCCTGCCATCGGCCGGGTGGGCCCAGGACGCCTCCGAACCGGGCATAACCATCGACGAGGTCGTGGTCACCGGCTCGCGGATCCAGCGCCGTGACGCCGATGCGGTCGGTCCCCTCCTGACCCTCACGGCCGAAGACATCCGAAACTCGGGCGCTGTTTCGGTCGGAGACCTTCTCCAGCGCCTGCCGTCGGCGGGCGTCAGTTTGAACAGCAACGGCACCCAGGGCACGTCCTACGGGGCCTCATCGATCAACCTCCGCTACCTCGGCGGTGCCGAGGGCAGTGGCAACCGCGTCCTCGTCCTCGTCGACGGACATCGGTGGGTCGACGGCGTTGGCCAGCGGGGCTTCCGCGACTTTGTCGATCTCAACACTATTCCGCTCGGCATGATCGAAGGCATTGAGGTCCTGAAGGACGGTGCCTCTGCCATCTATGGAGCCGATGCGATCGCCGGCGTCGTCAACGTGCAGACCATCCGGGACTTTGACGGGGTGCGGCTGTCGTCCCGAACCGGCATCACCTCGGAGGGCGATGGCGAACAGTACTCAGCCACGGCCAATTTCGGACGCCGCTTCAACAGCAGCGCGGTGATCCTGTCCGCCAGCTACGCCCGTGAAGACGCGATCCTGACCTCCGACCGGGAACTGACGACGCTCAGCCTGGTGCCCCTGACTTCACCCGGCACCAGCCCCCGGGGGCTGTTCGTCCTGCCGGGGCTGTCCAACAATGCCTACTTCGGAACGGCTACGGGCTTTGGCTCCAGCACCACGCCGGCAACAGCGGTGGGGCTTGGCACCTACGGCGTCGGTAGCCTCGCCGACGACAGCTTCCGAACCGCGGCCCTGCCGACCGACTTCTACAATACCCAGGCCCAAGGCATCTATTCGGCGGGACCGAGCGAGCGCTACGGTGTCTACGGCCGGTTCCGGTCGCAGCTGTCCGACACTGTCTCGGTCCAGCTGGAAGGCCTTTACAACCGACGCCAGTCAAACCAGCTCTTCTCCCCGGTACTGCTCGACATCGGCGGGACCTCGGGAACGATCCGGGGCTTCTCACTGGCCAACAACCATCCGTTCAATCCTTTCGGCACGGCAAACGGCGTGCCGATCGCCAATGCCCTGACGTTCGCTTCAACCCAAGCCTGGCGGGTCCGCAAGGTCCTGACCGACCTCGGCAACCGTGACAACATTCAGGACGTTGAAACCTACCGTCTCGCCGCCGGCCTTGAGGGAACATTCAATGCCATCGGTCGCGACTGGTCCTGGGACGCCTTCGCCAGCTGGTCCAAGAACGAGATCCAGTCCTCGGCGCTGAACGGGGTCAACTACGAGAACCTGTTCCGGGGCCTTGGCAACCCAGCCAACTGCCTGGTGTCGGCCGGTTGTGTACCGATCAATCTGTTCGGGCCAATGACGTCGGAAATGGCGGACTACATCCGCTTCACCACTCGGGAATTCAACTCAACCGAGATATTCGACGTGACCTACAATATCACCGGCGACCTGTTCGAGCTTCCTGCCGGCCCCCTGTCGGTCGCGGCGGGCTACGAGTACCGCAAAAACAAGGCGACAGACCGTCCTGACGTCTATGCGAACTCGGCGCCTGTGCTGTTGTCGAGCCTCTATACGACGACGACCGCCCAGACCCGCGTGCCGACCGTTGGCGAGTATTCGCTGCACGAGGGCTACGTCGAACTGGCCATCCCGGTGTTCGCGGACATGCTGCTGGCCCACCGCCTCGATGTCAGCCTGGCTGCGCGCTACTCCAGCTATGACACCGTCGGCGATGCCACGACCTTCAAGGCGGGCGTGGGCTGGCGTCCGGTCGAGGACCTGCTGATCCGGGGGACCTATTCGCAAGGCTTCCGCGCGCCCTCGATCCTTGAACTGTTC
Source organism: Aquidulcibacter paucihalophilus (assembly GCA_030285985.1). NCBI lineage: Bacteria > Pseudomonadati > Pseudomonadota > Alphaproteobacteria > Caulobacterales > Caulobacteraceae > Aquidulcibacter > Aquidulcibacter paucihalophilus. The sequence continues at coordinate 1,528,016 of CP127384.1, read as the reverse complement.
CAGGGCGGCCGCGAAGTCAGCGTGCAGGCGATCGACCCCTGCAACGGCGGCGCGGCGGCCCGGCCGACCCTGCCGACCCTGCCGGGCTGTGCCGGCATCCCGGCCAACTACAACCAGGCCAACTTCAACCTGAACGGTCTGATTCCCGGAGTGACTTCAGGCAACACCCAGCTCGAGCCCGAGACCGCGGATACCTTCAGTGCCGGCTTCGCCTTCCAGCCCAGCGCCATTCCCGGGCTGACGCTGACAACCGATTGGTACGACATCACCATAAGTGACGCGATCGCCTCCCAGGCCGCAGCCCAGATTCTCGGCCTTTGCGCGGCCCGAGCCGGGACCTTCTGCGATCTGGTCGAGCGCGATCCGGCGACCGGTGCGGTCACGCGCTTGACCCAAGGTGCCCAGAACCTTTCGGAGATCCGGACGTCGGGCATAGACGCCACGCTGCGCTATGAGTTTACGACCGACATCGGTCGGTTCGCTGCCGTGCTCGACACCTCCTATCTGGAGGAATTCACCACCGTAAGCCCCGACCCCACCGGTGGGCCGGACATCCTCGACGAACGCGCCGGCAAGGGCGACCGCGCCCGCTCCACCTATCCGCACTGGAAGGGCCAGAGCTCACTGCGCTGGAGCGACGGTCCGTGGATGGCGCTCTGGAGAGGGCGCTACATCGGCGAGACCACAGACATCGTGAACACAGTGAAGGACGCGACGACCGACGCCATCTTCTATCAGGATCTGGAAGGCAGCTATTCGTTCGACCAGTACGACGCCACGGTCACGGTCGGGGTCAGCAACCTGTTCGACGAACAGCCACCAGCCTCCTATGCCAATGCGCCGATCAACTACGACATCTACACCTATGACGCCCGCGGTCGCAGCGTCTATGTTCGCGTCGGACTTCAGTTCTAGGGTTCAGTCGTCACCATGACGGACGCCGCCGACCCCGCCCCAGGTTCCGGGCCAGCCCTCTCGCCAAGGCGGGGGGGCTGGCTCGACCGGATCGAACGCCTGGGCAATGCCCTGCCGGATCCGGTCTTCATCCTCGCGGGCTGCATTCTGGTACTGGTCGCGGTGTCGGTTGTCGCCGCTGCGGCCGGCTGGGGCGCGACCAACCCCATCACCGGCGAGCGCCTCGTCTCCGTCAGCCTGCTCTCGGGCGAGAACATCACCCGCCTGCTCGTCGAAATGCCCCAAACCCTGACACGGTTTCCTCCACTCGGGCTTGTGCTGACCGTGATGCTGGGGGCAGCCGTGGCTGAACGCTCCGGCCTGTTCGCGGCCCTGCTCGGCGGTGGGGTTCGGCGGCTGCCTTCGCCGCTGCTCACGCCTGCTGTCTTCATCATCGGCCTGTTTTCGCACCATGCAGCGGACGCGGCCTATGTCGTCCTGATCCCGCTCACGGCCCTGGTGTACGCCAAGGCCGGTCGTCACCCCCTGGCCGGCGTGGCCATTGCCTATGCCGGGATCTCGGGGGCCTTTGCCGGCAACATCATTCCTGGCCAGTTCGACCTTCTGATGCTGGGCATCACAGCTCCTGCTGCGCAGCTGATCGATCCCGCCTACGGCGTCAATCCACTGGGGAACTGGTGGTTCACCCTTGCGATCGGCGTCCTGTTCACACCGATCGCCTGGTATGTGACGGATCGCATCATCGAGCCCCGCCTCGGCCGTTGGACGGGAGGCTTCCCCGACGGCGTGGAGGAAGCGGACGCGCTCGGCGTCCTCTCTGGCGCTCAGCGTCGGGGCCTGATCTGGGCGGGCGTCGTAGCCATGGTCGTCGTCACCGTCTTCGCAGCCCTGGTGCTTTGGCCGGGCGGTGGCCCATTGCTCGACATGTCCGAGCAAGGCCCCAGACGCCTTGCCCCCTTCTATGGGTCACTGGTCGCGGCCTTCATGATACTCTTTCTCGGATGCGGCTGGGCCTATGGCGCGGTCTCGGGCACCATCCCGTCGCATCGAACTCTCATCAGGATGATGGCTGAGGGGATGCGCGATGTGGCCCCCTACATCGTGCTGGCCTTTTTTGCCGCCCATTTTGTCGCCCTCTTCGCCTGGTCGAACCTCGGGCCGGTACTGGCGGTCAACGGTGCCGACGCCCTGAGGGGGCTGGATCTGCCGAGGCCGTTGCTGCTCGTTTCCTTGCTCGGAATGTCGTCAGGGCTCGACCTTCTCATCGGTTCAGCCTCCGCCAAATGGAGCGCCATGGCACCCGTCGTGGTGCCGATGCTGATGCTTCTGGGCGTATCGCCGGAGATGACTACGGCCGCCTACCGGATGGGCGACTCGATCTTCAACATCGTTACCCCGCTGGCCAGCAATTTCCCGCTGGTTCTCATCATCTGCCAACGTTGGCAGCGGGATTTCGGGATCGGGTCGATGATAGCCCTGATGCTGCCCTACAGTGTCGCCTTCGGCCTGGCGGGGATCGCCCTGGTTACAGCCTGGGTCTCGCTGGCCCTGCCGGTAGGCCCCGGGGCCCCGGCCACCTACAGCCCCCCCGCTGCGATCGTCCAGTCCCAGGTGGGGCCGTCGTGACCCTCGCGGCGATCCCTGCAGATCCCGAGGTCGCAGGAACGGTAGTCCGCGACGTCATGGTGCCGATGCGTGACGGCGTCCGCCTGGCGACCGACATCTATCTGCCGGCGGGCCCATCCGGACCCCGCAGTGTGATCCTGGAGCGAACGCCCTACAACAAGACCGGCACCAGCCATGCGGACCGGACCCGTGCGCGACTCGAGCCCTTGTCAAAGCCCGAAATCGCGGCCCAGTTCGCTCGTGCCGGGTATGTCTATGTCCTGCAGGATTGTCGGGGCCGTTATGGTTCCGGGGGCCGCTTCTCCAAATATCTGAATGAGGCCGAAGACGGCTTCGACACCCTGACCTGGCTCGCGGACCAGCCCTGGTGCGACGGTCGCATCGGCATGACCGGACTGTCCTACTCGGCGCATGTCCAGGCTGCGGTCGCGGCCCTCGGCCATCCTTCGCTGGCGGCCCTTTTCATGGATTCCGGGGGCTTCTCCAGCGGCTATCACAGCGGCATTCGCCAAGGCGGAGCCTTCGAGCTGAAGCAGCTTACCTGGGCCTATCGGCATGCCCTGCTCGCACCCGCCACCGTGACTGATCCGGTCCGTCGCACGGCCCTGGAGGCACAGGACATCGGAGCCTGGGCCCGGGTGAACCCCTGGCGGGCCGGCCACTCGCCCCTGACGAGCGCGCCCGAGTACGAAGATTTCGTCGTCGGTCTCTGGTCGCGCGAGACCTTCGGTCCGTTCTGGCAACAGCCCGACATTTGCGCCGCGGCCCACTACGACCGGTTCAGCGATGTGCCCATGGTCTTCATGAGCAGCTGGTATGACCCCTATGCCCTGTCCGCGACCGATAACTTCTCTGCGCTCAGCCGGATGAAGACTGGACCCGTGCGGCTGGTGATGGGCCCCTGGACCCATGGCCAGCGCTCGGTCAGCCATGCAGGCGACGTGGACTTCGGCCCGCACGCCACCCTCGATGGGGCATTGGCCGAGGACTATGTCGCCCTGCGGCTGGCGTGGTTCGACAAGCATCTTCGGGGCGACCGCCCGGCGGTCGAGCCTCTGGGCGCACCGGTCCGTCTTTTCGTCATGGGCGGCGGCTCGGGACGCCGAACGGCAGGCGGCCGACTGGACCACGGCGGGCGTTGGGTGGAGGAAGCCGACTGGCCGCCGCGCGCAACCCTTCCCACCGCCTATCATCTGTCGGCAGATGGCGGGCTTACGACCGCCGTCGCGGCACCAGGCCAATGCCACTGGCACCATGACCCGTTTGAACCGGTGCCGACCATCGGTGGAGCGGTGGCCTCCGGTGCGCCCCTGATGGAAGCGGGCGGCTTCGACCAGCGCGAGACAGAGGCGCTGTTCGGCGCGACCTTGCCGGGCCGGGCACTGGCGGACCGCGACGACGTTGTGACATTCCAGACCGGGCCCTTGCCGGACGCGGTCGAAATCACCGGTCCGATCGTGGCCCACCTGTGGGTGTCATGCACGGCCGTCGACACCGACGTGACGGTGAAACTCGTCGATGTCTATCCGCCGAGCCCCGACTACCCCGAAGGCTTCGCCCTGAACTTGACCCACGGCATTCTGCGCCTACGCTTTCGGGACGGCTTCGACGCGGTGCGTCCTATGCGACCGGGGGAAGTTTATGAGGTCGAGATCAGGGCTTTCCCTACGGCGAACCTGTTTGCCGCAGGACACCGCATCCGACTGGACATCGCCTCGAGCAATTTCCCGCATTTCGACGTTAATCCCGGAACCGGTGTTCCCGCGGGAGAGGCGAGCGACCCGGTCCTCGCGGTCTGCACGGTGCATATCGGCCCGGACACGCCGTCGCGGATCCTGCTTCCGGTCCGGCCTGCCCGTGATGAGTGAGCGATGAGCGTCGCCACGGAGCAGGCGCACCATCCACTTCGGCTCAGGGCGCTGAGTATTTTCAGCGCGATAGTCCGCCTGGGTTCGGTCACCGCCGCGGCCCGCCAGCACGGCCTGAGCCAGCCCGCGGCAAGCCGGCTTCTTGCGCAGCTGGAGAGCGATGTCGGGTTTGAACTGTTCCACCGCGATCGTGGGCGCCTGATTCTGACAGCCGACGGTCTCCTGATGCATCAGGAGGTCGAGAGAGCCCTCGATACGGTCGAGCGCGTCCAGTCCCTCGCCCGCGACATCTCGAGCTTTCGCGTCGGTCATCTGCGACTGGTGGCACCACCCAGCCTGCTCGAAGCGGTTCTGCCGGACCTGATTACCCGGTTTCTGGCCCGGTATCCTCAAGTCCACCTGTCGATCGACTCCCACGGGGTCGAGGTCGCGAAGGCCATGATCGCATCCCGGGCGGTCGACGCCGGCTTTGTGAAGCTGCCGCATAATCGGGCCGATCTGCACGCCGAAACCGTTCTGGAAAGCGAGACGGCCTGTGTGCTCGAACGATCTCATCCCCTGGCGGATCAGGAAACGATCGACGCCGCCGATCTGCGCGGCGTGCCCCTGATCCTGCTGGGCCAGGGCCAGAGGTTTCGGGGGCAGGTCGAGACCGCGCTCGCCGATGCGGGCGTGGTACCCCGGGTGAAGGTCGAGACCCACACGATCGCCTCGGCCTGCGCCCTTGCGGCACGGGGCGTCGGGGTCGCCATCGTCAATGAAACCCTGGCTTCAGCCTATGTGCGTGAGGGCACCGTTCTGAGACGTTTCACGCCGGGCATCCGCCACGAATATGGCTTTGCGACCTCTGCCGGTGCCGAACGTAACCGGCTCGCGGAAGCCTTCCTTGCGGTGCTACGGGCGGAGAGCAATCATTTCTTCCCCCGGAAGGCAGATACCCAGGTCGGCTCATAGGCTCGCTGGAAACCAGGCTTTCGAAGGGGTCTGACCGGCCAGCCGGCGCCGGGCGGAGACGAGTTGTAGCCGGACTGACAGCACCGCCACGCGCTTCCTCGATAACCGCCGGGAGACGCGAAGCCAACGCACACAACACAGCTTCCCGGCGAGCATAGGCTTTGCATTGGTGATCGGGCGTCGGGTGACGGGCACCATCCGCGGTAACCCAGACTGATTGTTGCAATTCCAGATCGCGCGCGCCTAGAATGACAGCGCTGTCATAACAATGCGACGTCTGCCGGATCCACCTGCGGGTGCTCCATTGCCTTGAGGGAAGACAATGACCGAAACCGCTCCGCAGTCTGCACGGGTCGCCCAGGGAACAGGCACGGCCTTCGCCTATGTCACCACCCTGTTTTTCGCCTGGGGCTTTGCGACCTCCCTCATCGACCCCCTGATGGCCGCGACCCAGCGGGTCTTCGAGCTGACCTATACCGAGACGACCCTGGCCGCCTCTGCCTGGTTCATCGCCTATGCGGTTGTCTCGGTGCCGGCTGCGGGAGTGCTATCAAGGCTGGGCTACAGCCGCGCGGTCATCGCCGCCCTGGCGACCATTGTGGGCGGCTGCCTGATCGTTCCGGTGGCCACCATCCTCGACTGGTATCCGGGCGTATTGCTGGCGTTGTTCGTCATCGCCTCTGGCGTCACCCTGCTGCAGGTGGCCGCCAACCCCTTGGTCGCGGGCCTGGGGACTGCGACGGGGTCGCACGCCCGGCTCAACTTCTCCCAGTTCTTCAACTCGCTGGGCACCACACTCGGACCGTTCCTCGGCTCGTCCGTGCTGCTCACCGGCGGCGTGTTTGCGGCCGGTGCCGTGGTCACAGAGGTCACAAGGGCGGAATCCCTCCGCAGCATCGACTTCGCCTTCCTCGCCCTGGGCGGCTTCTTCGCCTTCATCGCCGTTTTCATCTTCACGGCACGCAGGAAGATCGACGCCGCCGCGGCCGGATCCAAGGTCGAAATATCCTCGCCGCTCAAGGCCTTCAGCTCGAAATGGGCCCTGTTCGGTGCGGCCGCCATCTTCCTCTATGTCGGATCTGAAGTGACGATCGGCGCCCTGCTGACCAATTTCCTCAACAGTCCCAATATTCTCGACATTCCGCTCGAGCAGGCCGGAAAAATGGTCAGCTTTTACTGGGGCGGGGCCATGGTGGGGCGGCTGATCGGCAGTGCGCTACTGACCCGCATCAAGCCCGGTGTTCTTCTGGCGATATGCACCGTCATGGCCGGCGGTCTCTGCTTCGCCGTAACCCAGACGACGGGCGTGACCGCGGCCTATGCGGCCATCGCCATCGGCCTGTTTAACTCCATTATGTTCCCCACCATCTTCACCCTGACCCTGGAGCGGTCCTCGGCGGCTCCGTCGGCCACCTCTGGCCTCCTGTGCACGGCGATCGTGGGTGGCGCGGTACTGCCGTGGATTGGCGGCATGGTCGCCGATGGATCGTCGACCATGAACCCCGTCTTCTATGTACCGCTGGCAGGCTATGCCCTGCTCACCGTCTTTGCGGTGGTATGTGCACGGACGTCAGCGTCGAACAGCGTCGACGCCAACGCTCCGGCACCGCACTGAATGCGAACCCGGACCGCAGCGGGTGCTGCGGTCCGGGGACGGGACGATCCGGTCAGCCTGGCGGATGCTGCCCGGGCTTCAACAGCTGCGTCACCATCGGAATGGTGAGCATCGTCGACCCGACAGCCATCAGCAGCAGGGCGGTGAAGGCGTCATTGGTGATGATCTGCCTGTCCAGAAGGATGTTGGCGAAGATGATCATGATCAGGGCCTTGGTCTGCAGCAGCCAACCAATCACTGACGCCTCGCCCTTCCGCCATTTGAGGATGCGGCCGGCCAGATGAACGCCTGCCAGCTTCCCGGTCACGGAGGCGAACAGAAGAACGCCGGCTGCGAGGAATACTGCGGTTCCGCCGACGTCCCACTGGGTCCTCAGGCCTGTACTCAGGAAGAAGACCGGCATGATGGCCAGCAGGATATGATCCCGAAACTGATCCATTTTCGTGCGGTCGAACCAGGACTGGTCCAGCACCACGCCCGCCAGAAAGGCGCCAACCATGAAATGCAGGCCTGACCAGTCGCCCGCGAAGCCGCACGCCGCCAGCCAGATGAGGCTGACATACCAGCGGTCCGGCTCGGGAATGCGCTTCATCAGCGACCGGATCGCGATAGCGGCGACGGTGAAGGCCACGACGAAAATCGCCTGACGGCCGAGACGATCCCAGTCGAGCAGGATGAGGGCCAGGACTCCCCAGATCGCGATGTCGTCCAGGCTTGCGTAGCGCAATATCCGCTGACCCAGCGGCTGTCTCAGGATCTCCAGCTTCTCCATGAACAGCATGAGGATCGGCAGGGCGGTAACGGCACAGGCCATGCCGATGCCGAGCACCACCTGCCATTCCTGCCCGCCCGGGCCAGCCCAGCCCGGGAACCGGAGCAGACCGATGGCTGCGACCGCACCGAAAGCCAAGGGTACCACAAGGGACAGTCCGGCCGTCACCCCTGTCTCGATCCGGTATTTCCAGGCGTGGCTGAGGTCCAGCTCCAGTCCGGCGATGAAGACGAAGATCATCACCGCCCACCAGGCGACGCCGTTCAGTGCACCGATCACCTGGGGATTGAATACAGCCGCATGCGCGTCCGGAAAAATCGCGCCGAGCACGCCCGGTCCCAGCAGGATGCCGGCGATGATCTGAACGACGACCAACGGCGCGTAATACTCAGTCCGAAGGCCGCGCCAAATCAGATAGGGCACACTGAAGATGATCAGCATGGCGATGAGAAAGAGCTCCGCCGTGCTCGTTATGTGGTTCATTCCGCCCCGCCCGATGCATCTTTTCGCATGGCTACAAAGATCCGCTGCAGCCTAGCCCGTCATCTCTTCGAGTTCCCTGCCCCGTGTTTCCCTGACCAGTGCGGAGACGAGGAAGAACGAGATTGCGGCGCTGACCGCATAGAAGCCGTAGGTGATGGTCAGGCCGAGCGAAGCCGCCATCGATGGAAAGCTGACGGAAATCCCGAAGTTTGCGATCCATTGGGCGAAGCCGGCCACAGCGAGGGCCGATCCGCGCATATGGTTGGGGAACATCTCGCCCAGCATCACCCACATCACCGGGCCCCAACTGAAGTTGAACAGTACGACATAGGCGTTGGCCGCGATCAGCGCGATCAGGCCAGTGCGGTCATCCAGCCGCAGGGCACCGTCGACCAGCCCGCCCTGTGAAAAGCACCAGGCCATCACGCCGAGGGTGATCGCCATCCCGGCCGATCCGACCAGCAGCAGTGGTTTGCGCCCGATCCTGTCGATCACAGCGATGGCGCACAGGCAGGCCACGATCGAGAGCACACCGGACAGGATGTTGATCTGCAGGGCGTCGCTTTCGGAGAAGCCGACCGACTGCCAGAGCACTGCGCCGTAGTAGAAGACGATATTGATGCCCACCAGTTGCTGGAACACGGCCAGCACCAGACCAGCCCAGACGATCGGGTGAATCCTGCGCGTCGCGGGGTCCAGCAGGTCCGAGAAGCGCGGGCGATGGTCAGTCGCCAGGGAGGCGCGAATCTCCGCCGCCTTGCGGCTGCCCGCACCGGGCCCGAACAGTTTCGAAAGGACGGCGTCCGCCTCAGCATCGCGCCCCTTGGCGATCAGGTAGCGCGGGCTTTCCGGGATGAAGAGCAGGGCGATGAGGTAGACGCCGGCCGGAATGACCTGCATCCAGAACATCCAGCGCCAGGCGGGGAAGCCCAACCAGAACGCGGCCGTCGACCCGCCGGCCGTCGCCGCCAGGGCGTAGTTGGCCACGAAGGCCCCGGTCAGACCAAAGATGATCATGATCTGCTGGATGCTGGAAAGGCGACCGCGGATGGCGGCAGGCGTGACCTCGGAAATGTAGGCCGGGGCCAGAATGCTGGCGGCACCGACGCCGAGCCCGCCTACGAAGCGAGCCAGGATGAAGTGGATGGAGGTGTCGGCCGCGCCGGCCCAAAGCGCGCTGATCAGGAAGGCCACGGCCGCCAGCAACATCACCCTGCGACGGCCGACCAGGTCGGCCAGCCGCCCCGCGACGAAGGCACCGACGGCGCAGCCCAACAGAATGGCGGCGACGTTCATCCCCGTACCGAGCGCAGACAGATCGAACGCGGCTTCCAGCCCGTCCTGGGTGCCGTTGATGACGCCCGAGTCATAGCCGAACATGAAGCCGCCGAGCGTGGCCACGGCGACGATCAGGACTATGAACCGAAGATTGACGCGGTCCGCGTCGGCCCCGGGCGAAGCCGCCCGCTCCGTTGATTCTGGCATGGTGCTTTCCCCCGGCCCCTGCGGACCCCTATTGTCCCTGTAACTCGAAGTGACTGGACTTCGACCGCTGTAGTGGGACCGTCCACTCGATTGACAGCGCTGTCAACCCGAGGTGCGATATGATCTTCCCCAGACTTGTTCTCATGCTGGCCGTCGGTGTTTCAGTGATGCTGTTCGCCGGGTCCGCCTCGTCCCAGACGCCCGTGGAGCGTCATGGCGCGCTGCGTGTGGAGTCCGGCCAGCTGGTCGACCAGAGCGGGTCGCCGGTGGTCCTTCGCGGCATGTCCCTGTTCTGGAGCCAATGGGGCGGGCACTACTACAACGCGGCCGCGGTCCGGCATCTGAAATCCGACTGGAACGTGACCGTCGTGCGGGCTGCCATCGCTGTCGACTTCGACGGATACCTCGCCAATCCGGAGGTCGAAATGGCCAAGGCTGAGGCGGTGATCGAGGCCGCGATCGCGGAAGGCCTATACGTGATCGTCGACTGGCACGCTCACGAGCCGCATCCAGCGGCCGCTGCGGCCTTTTTTGAGCGCATTGCCGCCAAATACGGCGAGCACCCCAATCTGATCTACGAAGTCTACAACGAGCCGCTCAGAACCCACGGCTGGGCGGAGGTCGTCAGGCCTTTCCACATGGCGGTCGTCCCGGCAATCCGCGCCATCGACCCCGACAACCTGATTATTGCCGGGACGCCGACCTGGTCACAGGATGTCGACATCGCCGCCGCGGACCCGCTGCCTTTCACCAACATCGCCTACACGCTGCACTTCTACGCCGGGACGCACCGGCAGGAACTCCGGGACAAGGCCCTGAGAGCCATGGAGCTCGGGGCTGCGCTGTTTGTCACGGAATGGGGGACCAGCGAGGCGAGCGGAGACGGCATACTCGACGAGGTGGAGACCCGCCTGTGGTGGGAGTTCATGGAAACCCACAAACTGAGTCATCTGAACTGGTCGATCATGGACAAGGACGAAACCGCCGCCGCCCTGTTGCCGGGCGCGCCGGGGACCGGCCCCTGGACGGACGATATGCTGACCCCGTCGGGAGTCATCGTGCGTCAGATGCTGCGCGAGATGAACCCCTAGGCGGCAGCCGCCATGGCGCAGTTTCGGGCGATGAAATCCGCGTGGTCCGGCATCTGGGCCAGGCAGGCGTCATAGACTGAGCGGGCGGCGGCCAGTCGCTTCAGCGTCTCCACATCGTCCAGCACATCGGCCACAGGATCGTAGGCCGCCGGCCAGAGGTTCTGGCCGGCCAGAACCGCAAACCAGCTGGTCTCGCTGAAGAGTTCATCGTTCTCACGGAATATCCGTCCCCGGGCGCGATAGAGCTCGTATTTCTCCCGAAGACCGTCGGGGATCTCCATCTCGCGCATCTGCGCCCAGAAATCGCCCGGCCGCTGGTTGGCATTGTAGTGCAACACCAGGAAGTCGCGGATGCGGATGTACTCCTCGCCGATCACACGGTTGTAGCGAGCCGTCTCGACGGGATCGAAATTCCGGTCAGGGAACATCGCCAGAAGGTGGGCGATGCCGCTCTGGATCATGTGGATGCTGGTCGATTCCAGCGGCTCCATGAAGCCCGACGCCAGGCCGAGGGCGACGACGTTGCGGTTCCAGAAGGCCTTGCGTCGACCCGTTGTGAACCGGATCGGCCTCGGGTCCGCCAGCGGCCGGCCGTCCAGATTGGCCAGCAGGGTCTCCGCCGCCGCGTCGTCCGACAGATGACCGCTGCAGTAGACGTAACCGTTACCGATCCTGTGCTGCAGGGGGATGCGCCACTGCCATCCTGCCTCCCGCGCGGTGGAGCGGGTGTAGGGGGTCAATGCCACCGCACTTTCACAGGGGACGGCCAAGGCCCGATCGCACGGCAGCCAGCGTGACCAGTCTTCGTAGCCTGTCTGGAGGGCCTGTTCGATCAGCAGTCCACGGAAGCCCGAGCAGTCGATGAAGAGGTCTGCCTCGATACGTGATCCATCCTGCAGCGCCACGCTCTCGACAAAGCCATCCCCGGCCCGGAGAGCGACATCGACGATACGACCCTCGACCCGCCGCACACCCCGGGCTTCGGCGTATTCACGCAGGTAGCGGGCATAGAGGCCCGCGTCGAAATGATAGGCGTGAGCAATGTTGGACAAGGGCGACTTGCCGGCGTCGATCGACCGCATGAAACGGTTGGCTCGCGCTGCGGAGGCTTCAAGCGAATAGCGCTCCAGATCATGGGTCTCGCCCAGCATCCGGCCCTTCAGATAGAAGGCGTGGAAGGACACGCCCGCCATATCGATGCCGTAGCGGCCAAAGGGATGGATGTAGCGGTCGCCGGGCTTGCCCCAGTCGACGAACTCGATGCCCAGTTTGAAGCTGCCATTGGTGCGGCGCACGAAGTCGCTGTCGTCCAGGCCAAGCATCTGGTTGAAAAGCCGGATCTGGGGGATCGTTGCCTCGCCGACGCCGACAATGCCGATCTCGTCGGACTCCACCAGGGTGATCTCGGCGTAGTCGGACCCCAGCACCTTCGCGAGCGCCGAGGCCGTCATCCAGCCCGCAGTGCCGCCGCCGACAATACAGACGCTGCGAATACGGGCGGGGTGGCCGGAAGGGGTCGGGCTCATGCGGCCTCCGCTGTTCTGTAGTCGCAATGGCCGGCGATATAGGCGTCCTGGGTCGGCAGGCGGGCGGCGGCGGCGGCCACGGTCTGGCGCAGGCGGGCCAGGGCCGGGATCAACTGGGTGGTCTCACGCCGATCCGCCAGCGGGTGCCAGCGCGTGGGGCGAACCCCTTGCCCGAGATAGACCGCCACCCAGCTGGGGTGGAGGAACAGGCCATCCCGGTATTCCTGGACCACCCCGCCTTCGCGCCAGAGCTCCAGCTTGGCCGACAGACTGTCGGGCAGGGGCATGGTGCGGACGTGGTTCCACAGATCGGAGTCGTCCCGCTTGGTGGCGCAGTAGTGCAGGATGATGAAGTCGCGGATCCGCTCGAACTCCAGATCCATCCAGCGATTGTACTCGTTGACGGCCTTCGGCGCGAAGTCGCGGTCGGGCCAAAGGGCGATCAGCTGGGTGATGCCCTGCTGGATCAGGTAGATGCTGGTCGACTCAAGCGGCTCGATAAACCCGCCTGACAGACCTATGGCGACACAGTTGCCGGACCAGGTCCGCCGGCGCTGTCCGGCGGTGAAACGCAGGTGGTTGGGGGCGTTCAGCGCCGCGCCTTCCAGCAGCCCGTGCAGTCGGTCGGTCGCGGCGTCCTGGTCGAGAAAGGCGCTGCAGTAGACATAGCCGTTCCCGACCCGATGCTGCAGCGGAATGCGGAACTGCCAGCCGGCTTCCAGCGCCCTCGCGCGCGTGTAGGGCACGGTGGCTTGATCGGTGGCGCACGGCATGGCGACGGCCCGATCGCAAGGCAGCCAGTGGGACCAGTCGTGGAAACCGGCCTCCAGCGCCTGTTCGATCAGAAGCCCGCGGAAGCCCGAGCAGTCGATGAAGAGATCCCCCTCGACGATGGCTCCGCCCTCCATTTCCACAGCGGTGAGCAGGCCCGACTCTCCGTCGCGTCGTGTTCCGACGATCCGTCCCTCAAGACGCTCGACGCCGCCCGCCTCGGAGACCTTGCGGAGGAAGCGGGCGTAGAGCGACGCATCGAGCTGATAGGCATAGCCATAGGTCGACATGAGGGAGCGGGCGTCGTCGGACGGCGGGGCGAACCGGCCCTCGCGCGCGGCGACGACTGGCAGGGAATAATCGTCGAGCGGCCCGACGTCGGCCTCAGCGCTCGCCTTCAGCCAGTAGTGATGAAACGGCGCCTCGCCTCCCGGCATGCCGTAGTCACCGAACGGGTGGATATATCGGTCCCCGATGCGACCCCAATCCTCGAACTGGATTCCCAGTTTGAATGTGGCCCGCGTGGCCTTCATGAACTCGGCTTCGTCGATCCCGAGACGCTCGTTGAATGCCCTGATGTGAGGCAGCGTCGATTCCCCGACGCCAACCGTCCCGATTTCCGCCGACTCGATCAGCTGGACGGAGATGCGGGGTGTCTTGACCAGACGCGCCAGGGCGGCCGCGGTCATCCACCCCGCCGTTCCGCCTCCCACGATGACAACGCGCCGGATGCCCCGATCGGTCATTTCACCCTCCGAATGCCCATGATCACCACGGCGCCCATGAGCGCGAAGGCCGTTGAAATGGCGAAGACCCAGCGGAGTTCGCCGTCGAATGCAACGAGCACACCGAGGCCAATCAGCGGCGCGGCGATCTGCGGCACGGTGATGGCCAGGTTCATGACGCCCAGATCGCGACCGGCGCTGGCCCGCTCCGGCAGCACCTCGGCGACGAGGGCGATGTCGACGGTCGAATAGAGGCCGAGGCCGATCCCGAACAGGATCTGCGCGATCAGAGGCCCTGGCCAGCCAGGTTGCGCCACCATCAGGCCAGCGCCGAGCGCGATCAGCAGGCCGCCGCTCATGACCAGCACCCGGCGACGTCGCGTGCGATCGGACAGAAGGCCGCCGACGAAACCGATGATCAGCCCCCCGATCGTCCCGGCGGTCAGCAGCCAGCCGAACGCCGACTCCGGCGCGGCGAACGAGGCGTCCGGCAGGTGTGCGACATCCTGCAGATAGAACAGGAGATAGAGGACATTGAGCGTGATACTGACCTGAACGAGCAGCCGGGAGACGAAGGCCAGTCGGAAGTCCTGGTCGGCGAGGACTCGCAGGCTGATCCGGGGCCCCTCCGGCCGAGGGCCGGGCTCGCTGTGATCCGGCACGAGCAGGGCGAAGGGCAACACCAGCGCCGGAACGGCGAGGGCGGTGAGCAGGAAGCGCTCCGCAAGGCCCTCGAGCGCCATGGCCAGGACCAAGGCCGAGAACAGCCCCGCCGTCGGCAGTGCGAGCCCCTGGAGCGCGGAGACCGTGCCCTTCTGTCGGTCCGGTACGCGGTCAGCCAGGACAGCGTTCAGCGGCCCAAACATCAGGTTGAGCGCAACCTGGAACGCCACGATCGCGGCGAGCAAACTCCAGAGGCTGTCAGCGAGATAGATGAAACCATGCGCGACGGCGACGGCGACGGCTCCGCCGGCGATCCACGGACGCCGCCGTCCCCATGGACCCCGGGTGGCGTCGCTGAGAACGCCCGCACCCAGATTGGCCAGGCCGGCGACCACCGCCCCAAGGACCGTGACCTGACTGAGGAGGATGGCCTTGCCGGACAGGTCAACCGCCTCGGCCTTCAACGGCAGAAGCAGGTTGAACATCGGTATGAAGGCGATGAAGGCACCGATCTGGGCAAGGGTATAGAGGGCGATGAACCCTCCGCTCACCGCACCGGCCGACGGTTTTGGCACATCATCCCTGGGCATCCCGACAGGCACTGTCCATGCCATTGGGTCGCCATGCAAATTCGGACCGGCCATGCCCCCGCTTTCACTCCCCTGCCCTGTCTAAATCAGGGTGTCCCGGGCATAGTGCGCCGGTGAAAGACAGCGCTGTCAAGGAGCATCGCATGATCGAGGAGAATCCGTCGGGCGGCGATGCCGCACTGGCAAAGGCGCGAGCATCCGGCCAGCCCGTTGTGTTGCGCGGGCGTGTGTCACACTGGCCGGCGGTCCGGGCCGCCCTCGCCGGCGACCGCCAGATCGGAGCCTATCTCGCAGACCTGGATTCAGGTGCCACCGGGACGCGCATGCGCGCGCCAGCCTCCATCGGCGGGCATTTTTTCTACGGCCCCGACATGCGGGGCCACAACTTCACGCGCGAACCGACCACGGTTTCAGCGATGATCACGGACCTGCTGACAGCCCCGGACACGGATGCCCCGGCCCTGTATATGGGTGCCTCCTCCTTGCCGGCCGGCTTGCCCCGGTTCTCGCAACAGAACCCGCCGCCCGGCGTGCCGGAGGCGGCCGTGCCGAGGCTTTGGCTGGGCAACGCCGTCGAGGTCCAAACCCATTTCGACGCCTCGGAGAACCTGGCCTGCGTGGTCGCGGGGCGGCGCGTCTTCACCCTGTTTCCACCGGACCAGACCGGCAATCTGTATCCTGGCCCCCTGGAACACACCCTGGCAGGCCAGCCGGTCAGCATGGTCCGGCTGGGGGCCGTGGACGACCCGGCCTTCCCGCGGTTCGCAGATGCAGCTGCGGTGGCCTTCACCGCCGAGCTGGAACCCGGCGACGCGATCTACATACCCCCGCTCTGGTGGCACCACGTCCGGTCATCAGGGCGTTTGAACGTGCTTGTGAACTACTGGTGGGACCTGGAGCCCTTGGCCGGTTCGGGCTTTGAGGCCCTGGTCCACGCCGTTCTTGCCATCCGCTCGCTGCCCGCTCCGGCCCGTGCGGCGTGGCGGGAGATGTTTGAGCATTTCATATTCGGGACAGACGCGGTCGCGCCTGCGCATCTTCCTGAGCACGCCCAGGGAATCCTGGGACCACTGGACGCCGGAAAGGCGAAAACGCTCCGAGCATTCCTGATCGGAGCGTTGACGCGGCGTTGACGCGGCGTTGACGCAAGGTGGCTCGCAGGCCTCAAGGCCGGCGAGCCACCCTGGTTCTGTTTCTAGAACGTGGCCCTGACCACGAACGAGAACCGGCGGTCGTTCTTGAACCAGGACCGCGGTGCCAGAAGAAGGTCGTCGTTCAGAACCTGGAAGGTCTTCGTCGTCTCATCCAGCAGGTTCACCCCCTGGACGCCAACCTTGAACATCGGATTGAGCGTATAGAAGAACGAAGCGTCCAGTTGTCCTGTGTCGTCCGAATAGATCGGGGCGAACGGGACGATCTCGTCTCGCGTGGTGAGGAGATATTCAGACCGCCAGCTATACGCCAGACGGGCCGAAATCGTGTCGTTCTCGTAGATCGCGGCGAGATTGAAGTTGTGCTCGGACAGCGATTCCAGCGGCAGAAGACTGGTGTCGATGACCGGTTCGGAGCCGCCGGGGTTGGCCTTGTCGGCCGACAGGTTTTCCTGGGGCACGCCGGAGCTGTCGATGTAGGTGTAGTTGGCCTGGATGCCGAGACCAGACCACCAGCCGGGCAGGAAGTCGTAGAACTGCTGGTAGGCCAGCTCAAAGCCCTGGATCTCGCCGTCGTCCGGCGAGTTCGTCGGGCCCCGCACATAGACGTCGTAGCTCGTGCCCCCGTTGGTGAGGGTCCGCTCATAGAAGCCGTTGGTTATCACGCCTTCGAGCGTCTTCTGGAACAGAGACAGCGTCAGGGAGCCTGTCGGGGCGAAATACCACTCGGCCGAAACGTCGATTTGCTGTGACCGGATAGGCTCCAGGAAGGTATTCCCGGCCTGTGCCTCGAAGCCGAGGAACTGGTTGTTGACGACGCGGGGCGTGATCTGCAGCTGGTTTCGGGTCAGGCCCAGATCGGAGCGGCGGATCGCCTCTGTATAGCCGAAGCGCAGCAGGAACTCGGGCGTAAGGCCGACCTTGATGTTTACGCTAGGCAACCAGTTGTCATAGGTGTGCTCAGCGTTGTTCGGGACCGATGCGCCGGTTGCGAACGACAGGGCCCTGGCCCGCTCTGCCGGCGTCAGCAGACAGAAGGCCGGTGTAGGGGCACCCGGCGCCGGCGGCAGGCCGCAGTTGCCCGAGAAGACCTGGGCCTGGGTCGGGAAGCTGAGCGCGCCGGCGGCCGTGATCGTTGTTTCGACGTAGCGGATGCCGACGTTGCCGCTGATCGAGACGCTTTCACCCCAGACCGGGTCTGCGTGATTGCTGAACTTCATCAGGGCGTATGCGGCCCGGGTTTCCTCGTTCGTCTCGTTGATCTCGCCAGCCGTGTAGTCCGTGCCGGGGATGACGTTGGAGCGCATGTTGAGGGGCACCCAACCGCCACCGCCCCAGATCTGGTTGATGGATCGCGCGAAGGCGACCGCAGTATCGTAGTCGCTTGCGGGGTTGCCGGCGTACCCAAACGCGGAGATCGGCACGCCCATGGGCGAGAAGTTGAACAGTCCCGCGCTGGGCAGCCCACCCGTCCTCCGGGTCGTCGCCACACTGCCCTGATCGAGCCAAACCGGGCCTGTCGATCCGTTCCAGACCTCGGACAGGACACCCCAGTTGTAAAGGGAGTTGCGGGTGGTCTGATCACGCTCGGCGAGACGCGCGCCAACCTTCACAGAGTCCAGCCAACCCGTGTCGAGGTCGTACTCCGCATCGGCGCGGAAGGCATATTCCTCGCCTTCGCTGTCTTCCTTGTGATCCATCGCGTTCCGCCAGTAGTAGTTGGCGGGGTCGCCCATGAAGGTGCCGATGTCGCCGGCGCCTGTCGGATTCGGCCGCCGGAGGCCCAGCGTGGGGGTGTCGCCAGTGAGGTCGATTTCATCGATGGCAAAGAAGGAGTTGGCGATCTGGAAGTCCGTGTTCTCGACCGTGGAGTCCACATACTGCGCGTCGAAATTCAGGCGCAGGCGATCAGTCGGGGCCCATTTGAGGTTGAAGCCGAAGTCGCTGGTGACATAGCGCTGATCGACCCCACGCTTGATGAAGCTGTGCTGGATCCCGTTCAGCGGCACTGACGGGTCTGCAGAGCGCCAGCCGGCGGTCGACGTGATGATGCCGCCCGTGAAAATGCCGTCGTCGTCGTACTCCCACGTCGTTCCGGGAAGCGGGACCCGATTGCCGGTGTCGTCGACGATCGTTTCGATCGCATTCTCTGTCCAAGCCTGGGTCGACTCGGACCGCAGGAACTGGAGCGTCGCCTCCACCGTCCGGTCGTTGGAGCGCCACTGACCGGCGCCGGCGAGGCCCGTGCGCTCACGGTCGAACGACTGGGTACGGAACGCAAGGCCGGACGGGGTCCAACGGTCGCTGCCGCTCGAGGTGTCGAGGCGGTAGTTGAGCGACTGAAGTCCGTCGGACCGGGACTGGAGCTGGGAGTACACGCCGCTCAACAGCACGCCGAACTGACCGGCCTCCGTTTCCCATCGATTGCTGACGAGGCCCGAAACCGTCGGGGTCAAGGCCTGTTCGAGATCGCCATAGTTGCCTTCGACAGACAGGGCCAGTTGCCGGCCGGCGCTGTCGAAGGGTCGGCGGGTGTTCAGATTGACCGTGCCGGCTATACCGCCTTCGATCATGTCAGCGGACACGTTCTTGAACACCTCGACGCTGCCGAGAAGCTCCGGAGGAACATCCGCGAAGGACAGGTCTCGCCCGTTGTTGGCAGAGAAGGTATCCCGACCGTTCAGTTCCGAGCGGACAAAATTGAGGCCACGGACGACCACGCCCGAACCTTCGACCGAGAAGTGGTCCGGGTCATTGGCACCGGCGAACCGGCTGATCGAAACACCCGGCACCCGCTGGAGCGCCTCGGTCACCGAGCGATCCGGCAGCGCGCCGATGTCCTCGGCGCTGATGGCGTCGACGAAGACGTCCGAGTTTTCCTTGATGGACTGGGCGCTGCGGATGCTGGAGCGGATGCCCGTAACGACGACCTCGTCGATCTCGACCGCGTCAGGGTCCTGCGCGTCCTGGGCCAGCGCAGGCGTCGCCATCAGCAGAGCGCCAACCGCCAGGCTGGAAGCACCGCAAAGAAGGAAAGACAGACGTCCGCATGCAAGGGCGCCTTCGCCCGTTCGGGTAATAGCCACGATTTCCCCCCTCGGAGTGATCTTTTTGTGGACAGCTGACAGCGCTGTCATTTCGTGACGCTATCATGCAGATTGTAGAAGATCAACGCACTCCGAACCGCGCTATGTATGGACCGATATGACGCCCGAATCCTCACCTTCACAGCCGGGGCGACGCCCCCTGCGCCGTATCCTCGTCGTGGGCGGCGGCACAGCCGGATGGATGGCTGCGGTCGCTCTGGCCCGCGTCTCCGGCAACGGGGCGACAGAAGTCACCCTCATCGAGTCGGACGAGATCGGAACGGTTGGGGTGGGCGAAGCGACGATCCCGCCGATTCTGGCGTTCAACGCCCTGGCGGGCATAGACGAGGCCGAGTTCATGCGGCGCACACAGGCGTCGTTCAAACTGGGCATCGAATTCGTCGACTGGGGTGCCCTGGGGGATCGCTATGTGCATCCGTTCGGGCCCATCGGAATGGACATTGAGTCCGTGCCGTTCGCCCAGGTCTGGCTGCGAGCGAACGCGGAGGGGTTCGCCACGCCCTTGCGGGACTACAATCTCTCGACCGTCGCAGCCCTCGGCAATCGAATGTGCCTGCCATCGCCAGACCCGCGGACTGTGCTGTCCAGTCTGAAATACGCCTACCATTTTGACGCCGGCCTCTACGCACGCTTCCTTCGGGACGTCGCGGAAAGCCGGGGCGTTACCCGTCACGAGGGGCGAATCGCGGACGTGGTCCAGGATACCGGAACGGGCCACGTCGCGGCCGTCATCACGGATGACGGCCGACGTCTGGAGGCCGACCTGTTCATCGACTGCTCCGGCTTCCGGGGCCTGCTGATCGAGGGCGCGATGCAGGCCGGCTATGAGGACTGGAGCCATTGGCTGCCTTGTGACCGAGCCCTTGCGGTTCCGACCCGCAATGTCGGCCCCCTCACCCCCTATACGCGATCCACCGGTCGGGACGCCGGCTGGACCTGGCGGATCCCGCTCCAGCACCGGACGGGAAACGGCTACGTCCACGCTTCCGCCTTCACCTCCGACGAGGCGGCGCTTCAAACACTGCTCAACGGCCTCGAGGGCGAGGCCCTGGCGGAGCCGCGGGCGCTCCGGTTTGTCGCGGGCCGCCGACGTCGACAGTGGATCGGCAATGTCGTGGCGCTCGGCCTTTCGTCGGGCTTCCTTGAACCGCTCGAGTCGACGAGCATCCACCTGGTCCAGGCCGGTATCTCGCGGCTTCTGGCTCTGTTTCCGGACCGGGATTTCGAGCCGCTGCTGGCCGCCGAGTACAATCGGATGATGCAGCTGCAGTTCGAGCAGGTGCGGGACTTCATCATCCTCCACTACAAGGCCACCCGCCGCGACGACACCGACTTCTGGCGCTACGTCGGGGCCATGGCCGTTCCCGACAGCCTGCAGTCACGCATGGACCTGTTCCGCGCGACCGGGCGGGTCTTCCGTCTGGACGACGAGCTCTTCGCCGCCGACAGCTGGCTGGCGGTGCTGTTGGGTCAGAACATTCAGCCCCGCTCCTGGGACCCCATGGCCGACGCCCTGCCCGCCGAAATGCTGCGTAACCGTCTGGCCGGCATACGGGACGTGATCGCCCGAACGGCTGGTGCCATGCCGGCGCACGACGCCTTCCTCAACCAGTACTGTCCTGCCTCACTGTGAAGGACAAATGGCGTCGCCTTCATTGGAGGCGAGGCGGATTTCGGACACCGAAAGGGTCATGCGACCGCTGGTCGTAAGCTGGAACGGTCGTTCCAGGGACGTCAGATCGGCACCGGCGTCCCGGAAGCAGGATAGTCTGACCTTTACCGTGCGCCATTGTCCGATCGCGGTGCCAGTCAGGATGGGGGTCAGGTCGAGGCCGTGCTGGCTGGCAGGGTCTTCGGCTCCGACGGCGAGCGTGACCCGATCCGTCGGCGCGGCGTCGACCCGGTAGCGGAAGCTGAGCGCCATCTCGCCATTGGCCTGACGGCTGAGATCGACGGCCCGTCCCCAGATGATGGCGTGTTGCTGTTCGCCACCGGCGAAGCGGAAGCGACGGCCGCTTTCCTGCGCCAGATCGTCGACCACCGCCATGGTGACCAGACCGCGAGGGCTGGCGACGGCGGCCTCTGTACCGGCGCGCGTCTGCCCGCCTCCGTCCTGCAGGGCGATCGACCAGGGCTCCACGATTCGCCCGTCGACCAGATAGTCGGCGACACTGGAGACACTTGCCGTAACCCCGCTCTCTTCCGGAACGGCACCGACAGAACCGGGACTGGCGTAGCTGAGCCCATAGCCATAGGCGAACAGGGGATCATAGCCAGCGTCGCCGCGGTTAAGCGGGGCTCCCGTCGCGTCCCTGGGCCAGGAAAAGCCCAGACGCCCGCTGAAATCGTGCCTCGGACGGCCGTCAGCACCGCCGACAAGAACGTCGGCGACGCCCCCTCCCTCGCCCCCCGGAAGCCAAGCGGCTACGAAGGCATTGGATGCATTGATCTCCGGGCTTACCCACAGAGGACGGCCGGAAAGAAAGACGGAGACCGTCGGAATGCCCCTCGCCTGCAAACGTTGCAGCATGGCCAATGGCTGTTCCGGCTGAAAATCGACGTGGCTCAAGTCGCCCTGGAACTCGGCATAGGGCGTCTCTCCGAACACGACGATCGCCACGTCCGGACGGGTTTCATAGTCGCCGTCCAGGCTCAGTGTCGCCGTCCCGCCCTCGGCCCGAACGGCCGCTTCGACGCCGCTCCAGATTGACTGTCCGTTGGGAAAGTCGGCGTTGGTATTGCCCGTACCCTGCCAGGTCAGGGTCCATCCGCCAGAGGCCTGGCCGATGTCGTCAGCCGCCGCCCCGACCACGAGCACATTCGCACCGGCCCTGATCGGCAGTACGCCGTCGTTCTTGAGCAGCACGAGGGATTTGCGGACGGCTTCGCGCGCGAGGGCCCGATGCTCCGGCGATCCGAGGACCTCCAGCCGGCCTTCAACGGGGCGCTCGGGACGGAACAATCCCGCCTTGACCTTGGCGCGCAGGATGCGGCGTACCGCTTCGTCCACGCGTGCCATGGGAATTTCGCCGGACCGGACCTGGGCCAGTGTGTTCGCGTAAAGCGGCCGCCAGCTGTCCGGTGCCATCAACATGTCCACCCCCGCATTGATCGCTGCGGGGCAGCTCTCGTTTGAGCAGCCTGGAATCTGGCCGTGGGCGTTCCAGTCCGACACGGTGAAGCCGGTGAAGCCGAGCGGTCCGTAAAGCACGTCGCGGAGGATGCTCGCATTGCCCGTGTGCTTGACCCCGTTCCAGCTTGAGAAGCTGACCATGATTGACAGCACGCCGGCGTTGATCGCTTGCGGGTAGCCACTCAGGTGGACATCAATCAGCTCGCGCTCGGTGCCGATGAAGTCGCCCTGGTCCTTGCCGCTGGCGGTCCCGCCATCCGCGAGAAAATGCTTGGCCGAGCCCGCGATATGGCCAGCGGCAATGGGTCGGTCCGCCGCCAATTCGCCCTGCAGTCCCAGGGTCATGGGTCCAGCGTACGCCTGCGCGATTTCGGGGTCCTCGCCGTAGCCCTCATAGGCGCGGCCCCAGCGGTCGTCTCGCGGAACCGCCAGGGTCGGGCCAAAGGTCCAGTCTGCCCCTGTCACAGCGACCTCCATGGCGGTCGCTTCGCCGATCCGGCGGATCAGGTCCGGGTCCCGGGCGGCGCCCAGGCCGATATTGTGGGGAAACACGGTCGCCCCGACTACGTTGTTGTGGCCATGAACGGCGTCGATACCGAAGATCAGGGGAACGGTTGTCCCGTCTCGCGCCGCATTGGCGCTGCGGAAGGACCGGGCGAGATCGACCCATGCCTGCGCCGGTGCCCGTTCGTTCCCGCCGGGCGACGAATTGCCCCCGGCGAGGATGGATCCCAGCGGATAGATCCGCAGGTCTTCGGGAGTGATGGACCCGATATCGGCCTGGATCATTTGACCGACCTTCTCCTCGACGGTCAGCCGCGCAAGCAGGTCTTCCACAAACACTTCCGTAAGCGGGTCCGTCAGCGCGGCCGGCGACGATGAGCGCGGCCACAGCAACGGGTCGGCCGACGCCGATCCGGCGAGATCCGGGGCCGGGGCGGACGCGACCTGGGCCGCTGCGGGATGGCCTAGAGCGATCAGGAGAACCAAAGCGGAAACGGCGCTGCGCATGAAGGGTCCTCGGGTCGAAAAAGGAGCCGCGACGGCTCCCCGTCGCGGCAAGGTTCTCAGGGGGAGATGGCTTTGAACCCGGCTATCGCCCGCTCGAAACCCGATCTCCGCGGGGACTGAAACAAGCCCGGCGCATCGATTCCGTATCGAGCCAGCTGATCGCCGCTCCACGAAATCCATTCTGGTTTGAATGACAGCGCTGTCAACCCGCTAGCGACAGACGGCGGTCGAACCTCGGAGCACCAGTTCATAAGGAACGGTGATAACGGCCTCCTCGTCGTCCCCGGGACGGTCGGTTGAGGCTACCAGACGGCGGGTGGCTTCCGCTGCCATTTCCGCCACCGGTTGGCGAATGGTCGTCAGCGGCGGCGTGCTGAAGAGGGCGCTCGGCGTGTCGTCGAAGCCCGCGACGGAGAGGTCCAGCGGCACGGAAAGACCCGCAGCGGCCGCACCCTGGAGCACACCAAGCGCCATGTCGTCGTTGGCCGCGAAGATGGCCGTCGGCCGCTCGCCCTCCAGAAGCTTTCCGACGCAGGCGATCCCCGAAGCGAAGGTGAAGTCGCCCTCAACCACCAGGGACGGCTCCCGGGCAAGGCCGGCCTCGGCCAGGGCTTGCTCATAGCCCTCCCGCCGCAGGCTGCTGGCGGCATAGGCGGCCGGCCCGGACACGTGCGCGATCCGGCGGTGTCCAAGATCAATCAGATGCCGCGTCATGTCGAATGCGGCCTGTCGCTCGTTCATGCGGACCGAAACGCCGCGCCCCGGATCCTTCTCCGGGCTTATCCGGGCGTACGCGACGCCTGCACGATCGAGGATGTCGAGGACAAGCGGGTGATCCGAATTCGGCGGCGTCAACAGGACACCTGCGGGGCGGATCGAGCCCAATAGGGCCAGCATATCCCGTTCAAGGGTCGCCGAGCCATGATCGACGAGCTCGACCATAAGATGATATTCGGCGTGCCGGCACTCCATCAGGGCACCCAGTTCGAGGCGGCTCAGATAGTCGTTGCCGCGACCACTCTTCCAGTGCTCGATCGTCAACGCGGCATCCACGAGGGCTGCGATAATGCTCGAGTTCGATCCCGCCAGGGTCCTCGCCGAGAGACTGCGCCGGTAACCGAGCGCGACGACAGCCTCCTCGACCCTATCGCGCATCGCCTTGCTGACGTTGGCTTCCCGGTTGACCACGCGGGACACGGTCTTGATCGACACGCCTGCCCGGGCGGCAACGTCGTAGATGGTCGCTCCGGCCATTAGCGTCTTCCAGAATAGTGGCCCATGACTAGTGGAGTGATTGGGACCTCGCAATCACGTAATCGGCCCTAAGGAGGAACTCCGCAACGCGGACCGACAGGAGTCTGCCCCATAGGCGATTTGCCCCGCCCGAGCAGACATTCCCTGCCCCGCGACGGCTGGAGACAAGTTGCCGTTGGACTGGTGGCACTTTAGACTAACAACACCGCAGTGACAGGGGTTCAACCAGGGGCCAATCTGTTCTCTGTCGGACGCGATAGAATTCTGCATCCAGGATAAGCTTTTGACGAACCCTACAATCGTGGAAGTCGCCAAACTTGCCGGGGTTTCGACAACTACAGTCTCAAGATGCCTGAATGCACCAGAAAAGGTAGGCAAGAAGACGCTCGCCAGAGTTCGTCGCGTGATTGAAGAGATCAACTTCAGCCCGAACATGCTGGCGCAGAATTTTCGCCGCGGCAAAACAAACATTGTGCTTGTCGTCGTCCATGAAATCGGCAGCTGGCTGTTTGCGGAGATACTTGAAGGCATCCGGTCCGTTCTTGATGCCCGCTATTCCATCGTGCTGACGGAATCGCGGCCCGGTGTCGCGGAAGGCAACTCCTTTATCGACATGCTGGTCGCCAAACAGGTTGAAGGCGTGATCTTGCTGTGTTCAACGCTCCCCTTCAGCAAGAAGCTTATAGAGATCAACAAGTCCAAGCCGCTGCCGATCGTGATCGGGCTTGAGCCGATAAGTGACGATCTCAACCAGTTTCCAAGCGTACATATTGACAACTACCAGGCTGCGTTTGACGCCACGGATTACCTTATCCAGACGGGACACAGGGCCATCCTGTTCGTCTCCGGACCCAGAAACTCCTACGTCACCAGCGATCGGGAACTTGGCTTTCTGGAGGCCATGCGGCTTGCCGGCCTTCCGGTTGATGAAGCCGGCATCATCCATTCCGATCTGACCTCCAACGGCGGGGTCAACGCCGCAATGGAGATACTGTCCAGGCCGCAGATGCCGACGGCCGTGTTCTGCGCCAACGACGACATGGCGCTGGGCGTCCTGAGCTATGCCGCCAGGCGCGGGCTCAAGGTGCCCGATGATCTCTCCATCATGGGTTTTGACGATACCCGGTACGCGGCCATCGCCAATCCGCCTTTGTCGACCGTACTCCAGCCGGCGCGTGAAATCGGCGTCAGCGCTGCTTTGCGGCTGCTGCGTGCAATCGACACGCCGGAAGACAATGCTGTCAGGGATGAGATCCTGCCGCACCGGCTGGTCATTCGCAGTTCCACCCGGCCGATCGGCTGACGCGGGAAACGAGCCTGCGATTGCCGGGCTGGTTACCGCACACCCGGCCGGGACAGCTCAGCGTGTGTCAGCGTTTCGTGGAAGATGTTCCAGATGGAGACCCCTTGCGTCCGCACCCGCTCGGCAATCAGCCGCCGGGTATGGGGGAGCAGCAGGCCCATGCGATTGTGGTAGTGATTGAAGCCAATCTCGAAGGTATCGAGGATGACGCGCGTCGCGACGGGATTGGCGCAGACACCCTGCATGTCACCGGTGAGAAGCTGGCGGGCGATCAGTTCCATCGCAGCGGTGTATCGCTCGGCCTGGCCGGCATAGACGTCGACACCCTGGTTCCAGGCTATCTCGGCTGCGTGCAGGGCTGATGCCAGACCGAACTGGGCATGGTGCCCGTTGTCCCGGCAGGTTTCCTGGGTGAGTCCGTCCACCCAGAGGGATGGATGGAACCAGAAGGCGTCGCCTTCTACCGTGCGGGCGGAGTTATCCGAGCCGAGATAGAAATAGGCTGCGCTTCTCGCTTCCAGCCTTTGCAGCGCAAGCCGGAAGGCTGGGCGATCATCATTGAAAACGGCAATGGTCATCAAGGCTTCGATCTGGGTCAGATCGACATTGCCGTTCCATCGGCTGGCGACTTCGAGCTGAGGATAGAACGCGGTCCGGAACATGGTCTGAAGTGCCGCAATCTTCTGTGGGCTCCAATCCGGATGACCGCGCATGATTTCCGCAGCCTCGCCCAACAGGCAGCCAACCCAGCCGGCATGCAGCTTGTCCTGATCCGTACCGCCGGTGAAGCCTTTGAAGTCCGCCCAGCCGTTGAGATTCAGAATGGCCTGGCGACCGTACGTCTCCTCGCCGGTCAAGCGCCAGGCCAGCGCGTTCGCATAGGCATTGATGGCGCTCCGCTCGGATGCCCGGACATCGTTCATGTCCAGCGAATTGACGTATTCGACAGGTTCCGGTGCCGGGAGCGCAGCCCGCTCGACCTCGCGAAATGCGGCGCTCCAGGGAGATCTTCCGGTGGATATCCGGGCCTTCACGAAGTCCAGACTCTGCGTCGTGTGCAGAGCCCCGGGATGGACAAAAGGTTCCTGAGCGAAAGCCGTCCCGGAGCACAGACACATCAGCAATGTCAGGCTTGCCCGCAACAGGCCCATGACAAGACTGACGCGCATACTTGGGCTGCCTTTTCGCCCGGCTCCCGGCCGGCCCTACAGATCGGAGGATACGCGCCAGATGTTGAGGCCGCCGTCGCAGGCGTAGGTGTCGATTTCCGTCAACTCGTCTGGAGCAAAGGCCAGGTTGTCCAGGGCCTTCAGAGTGTCTGCAAGCTGCTCGACCGTTCGCGCCCCGACAAGGGCCGAAGTCACCCGTGGATCCCGCAGCACCCAGGCAATGGCCATCTGGGCAAGGGTCTGACCCCTCGCCTCGGCAATGGCATTCAAGGCGCGAATGCGGGCGATGTTGTCGGGCGTGACAAGGTCCGGGCTGAAGGAACCCTCCCTGGAAGCCCGCGCACCCGAAGGCACGCCATCGAGATATTTCCTGGACAGCAAACCCTGCGCGAGGGGCGAGAAGGCGATGCAGCCCACGCCCAGATCACCCAGCGTTTCCAGCAAGCTGTCCTCGATCCAGCGGTTGAGCAGGGAATAGGACGGCTGATGGATCAGCAACGGGACCTGATGGGAATGCAGGATCTTCGCTGCCTCGGCCGTCAGTTCAGGTGAATAGGACGAAATGCCGACATAGAGCGCCTTGCCCTGGTGGTGCAGAGTCGCCAGCGCGCCCATCGTTTCCTCAAGCGGCGTTTCCGCATCGACCCGGTGGGAATAGAAGATGTCGACATAGTCCAGACCCATGCGCTTGAGGCTCTGGTCGCACGAGGCGATCAGATATTTGCGCGATCCTCCGACATCTCCGTAGGGGCCGGGCCACATGTCCCAACCAGCCTTCGTCGATATCACCAGCTCGTCCCGGTGACTCTTGAAGTCTGTCGCCATTACGCGGCCGAAATTTTCCTCCGCCGAACCGAAGGGAGGGCCATAATTGTTGGCGAGATCGAAGTGGGTGATGCCGTTGTCGAACGCATGGCGCAGGATTGAACGGCCGGTTTCGAAGACGTCGTCGCCGCCGAAATTCTGCCACAGCCCCAGCGAAATGGCCGGCAACTTCAAGCCACTGCGGCCGCAGCGCCGGTAGGGCATGGAATCGTAGCGGGAAGGCGATGCCGTATAGGGGATGGGGAATGCCATGGGGGATCAGTCGAGGGATGCGAGAATGGCGGTGACGCCGATCAGGGCGATTTCATAGTCTTCGGCGCCACTCAATCCGCTGACGGCAACCGAGCCTACGCAGACGCCATCATGGAACACCGGTGCCCCGCCCTCCCATCCCAGGTATCGTGCATCACCGTGGTAGTGGACATCCCAGCCGCCTTCGGCCGCGGCCTTGCCAAGGTCACCACTGGGCTGACACAGGCGGGACGACGTAAACACCTTGTTGGCGGCGATCGTTCCTGTCGCCAGCCCGGCACCGTTCATCCGCAGCAGGCCGATCAATTCGCCATGGCTGTCGGCAACGGCGACGCTGCCGACCTTATCGCGGGCCTTCAGTTCCGCAACGCAGGCGTCGAGCGCCAGGCGCGCTTCAAAGTCCCCAAGTTCGACCCGTAGATGCATCCGACGGTTTCCTGTCCTTGTCGCTTCCGCGAGGGTCTTTCCATAAGAATGGAAACGTTGTCAATTACATCTACGGATCGCCGCATTTTGACGAAACATCAGCTTGCAAAGCGCTCTGACGTATAGGTATCGTGTAATGGCAACGTTACCATTTTTGGAGCGTTTTTGCTTGGAGAGGTAGGCCATGGGCAGGAAGTTCGCCAGATCGAGTCTCTGGATGTTCACCTTGTCGCTGGGGGTTGCGGCCTCGTTCACGGCAACTGATGCCGGAGCCGAGCCTGACCCGGCCGGTGCCACGGTTCATCCGGAGATTTGGCCCGCAGCGAATTCGCCAATCGGCCTCGACCTGGCGGCAGAAGCCAGGATCACGGAAATGCTCGCGCAGATGAGCATCGAGCAAAAGGTTGGTCAGGTTATCCAGCCGGAATGGAAGACAATCACGCCCGAGGAAGTGACCCAGTATCACATCGGCTCGATCGAGAACGGCGGCGGCGCGGTACCGGGAGGCAACAAGCATTCCACCGTCCAGGATTGGCTTGACCTGATCGAGCCCTATTACCAGGCGTCCGTCGTACCCGGCCAGAATGTCACCATACCCCTGATCTGGGCGTCCGACGCCGTGCACGGGCACAACAACGTCTATGGTGCCACCCTGTTTCCGCACAACATCGGACTTGGCGCTGCGAACGACCCGGACCTGTTGCGCCGGATCGGGGAAGTGACGGCGGCCGAAATGCGGTCAACCGGCATGGACTGGACCTTTGCCCCCACCATCGCTGTCGCCCGTGATGATCGCTGGGGGAGAACCTACGAGAGCTATTCGGAAGACCCGCAAATCGTGTCCGAGTACGCAGCCGCCATGGTGGCAGGCATACAGGGTACGGGAGATGACTTCCTGGGACCCAATCACGTGATTGCCACGGCCAAGCACTTCCTTGGCGACGGATCGACCGATGGCGGCCGGGACCAGGGGAACTCAACCGTTTCCGAAGCAGACCTCGCCCGTCTGCACGGCGCGCCCTATGTCGATGCCATCAACACGGGCACCCAGTCTGTCATGGCCTCGTTCAACTCCTGGCATGGGGTCAGGATGCACGCCAACGAGGGCTTGCTGACCGATGTCCTCAAGGGCCGGATGGGCTTTGACGGCTTCATCATGGGCGACTGGCTGGCACACGGCCAGATACCCGGCTGCACGAATTCGAATTGCCCCATCGCGTTCAACGCCGGGCTGGATATTTTCAACCAGCCACAGGACTGGAAAGCGCTGCACGGCAATCTGGTGGCCCAAGTGACCTCGGGCGAGATCCCGATGAGCCGGCTGGATGATGCCGTCCGCCGGATACTTCGGGTCAAGTTCCGGATGGGCGTGTTTGACGCGGCCTCGCCCGCCAATCGGGCGACCAGCCTCCAACCCATCGGCACTCCGGCACATCGCGCCGTTGCCCGGGAAGCGGTTCGGAAATCCCTGGTCTTGCTTAAGAACAACGGCGTGCTGCCGATCCGTTCGAACGCGACGGTACTGGTCGCGGGTCGCGGCGCGGACAACATCGCCATGCAAGCCGGCGGGTGGACCCTGAGCTGGCAGGGCGCAGACAACGGACCCAACGATTTTCCGGGCGCAACCTCCATTTATGAAGGCCTGAAGGCACAGATTGAGGCATCCGGCGGGCAGGCGCTTTTCAGCCCGGACGGCACGTCACCCCGGAAGCCGGATGTCGCCATCGTGGTGTTCGGTGAAGCCCCTTATGCCGAGTTCATGGGCGACCAGATCGACGTGGCCCTGCATCACGACAACGTCGAAAGCCTGGCACTTATCCGCAGGCTCAAGGAACAGGGGATCCCGGTTGTCGCCGTCATGATGTCCGGGCGTCCGCTGTACGTGAACCCCCAGATCAATGCCGCCGACGCCTTTGTGGCGGCCTGGTTGCCGGGTTCGGAGGGCGCGGGGATTGCCGATGTACTGCTGGCGCGCCCTGATGGCACTCCGCAATATGATTTCCAGGGGCGGCTCAGCTTCTCCTGGCCCCGGCGTCCTGACCAAACCCCACTGAACATCGGTGATGCAGATTACGACCCGCAGTTCGCCTATGGCTTTGGCCTTTCCTACGCGGCCCCGACCGTAACGCCCGCCGTGCCAGAGGTCGCCGATACGACACGCTATGGCGAGCGGAACGTCTATTTCTCCAACGGACAGGAATGGAACGGCTACAAGTTCTGGCTTGGTGACAGCAATGCGCCACACATGGACTACGTCGGGACCAGAACGACCCTGTATGGTTCGGCAGGATTGACGGCAGAACCGGAGGACGACGGTGCCATTCGCCTGACCTGGAACGGCAGGTCCAGGGCATGGGCCGAGATGGGAGCCGACGCACCGTCGGACATCGCGCGTGAGGCCAATGGGGCCATGCTGCTTTCTCTCAGCATACGCGTCAACGCTTCCCCGACGGGCGATGTCAGCCTGGGCGTCGGCAGCGCATCCGTCCCGGTCGCCGGAGTGCTGAGAGGCCTCGCGCCCGGCACCTATGCCACCGTGGCCGTTCCCTTGTCCTGCTTCTCTGGGCAGAATCTGGCGGCGACGCCCACGATATTTCACCTGGAAACAAGCGGTCAGCTAGACGTTTCTGTTGCTGACATCAGGTTGACCGAAACAAGGGCGGGTGCCGCGTGCCCGGTCCAATGACAATCGCCGACCGTGCGGCCCACCTGTCACCCGATGCGCTACCCGCCGAAGCTCACGCCCGGCCCTTCATCTCACTGGGCAGAACCCGCACTTGTGACGCACATTGCCACGCTCTCGCGTCAGGCCGGCGAGCAAGCCGACCACGCCCATATGACCGCCCTGCGCCCCGGCCTTGGGCAAGCCGAACGAGGCCCCACCGCCCGCTGGTGTGGCCTTGAAGCAGGCGGCCTCCAACCGCTTGGTCACGGACCAGGGGACTGCGAAGGAGTCGCACGCCAGGCTCAACCTTTCCCGGTCCTTCAACTCGCCCGGCAAGAGGCATCTGCTGAGACGGAGTCTCTGGCGCTGGATCGCCAGCCTTGGGCGAGACCGTTCCGGAAACGTCGCGATGGTCGTAGCGCTTCTTCTCCCGGTTCTGGTGTTGACGACGGGAGGAGCGATCGACGTCGTGCATGCCGAAACGGTCCGCTCGGACCTCAGGAGCGTCCTCGACAGTGCGACGCTCGCTGCCGCGGGCGACGGAGATGACCGACGCGCCAAGGTCATGATCGGAAGCCACCTGGGTGCGCGTAAGAACGTCACTTCCTACACAGCCGATTTCAACTTCCCGACCAAACAGCGGACGGTCGTCGGTCAGGCCTCTGCGACCGTGGACGCCCATTTTCTCGGGATAATCGGCCTGCCGTCGCTAACGGTCACGGCAGAAGCTGAAGCGGCCATGGGGGATGGTGCCCGACCCTGCATCACTTTGCTGGACCCGACCGCGAGCCAGGCGTTGCTGGTCAACAGTGGGGCGAAACTGATGGCACCCAGCTGTGAAATCCATGTCCACTCCACAGCCTCACCAGCTGCGATCTTCAACGGGGGTACCAAACTGGACCTGGCGAGGATCTGCGTGGCGGGCTCCAGAGTGATCAAGAATGGGGGCTGGACGGGCAATGTCGAAACTTCATGCAAGGCCTCCGAGGATCCTTTCGCAGGCACCCTGCCGACGCCTCCGGCCGGTGCATGTACGGACTTCGGGGGCGTGCGTGAGGGCAGGACCGCGAGCTTCCGGCCGGGCGTCTACTGCGGAGGAATCAATTTCAACGGTTCGGTCGATGTCGACTTTGAGCCCGGGCTCTATGTGATCCGTGGTGGAAACTGGATGGTAAATGGCGGTGATTGGACCGGGAGCGGCATCACCTTCTACTTCGAGGACAGCTCGCGAATTCATTTCAACAGTGGCGTCAAGGCCAAATTGTCAGCCCCTGAAGACGGCCTCTATCGTAATATTTTGATTTTCGAGAAACCCGGACTCGGACATTCGAATTTCCTTTTCGATGACTCACGCGGAAGTGAGCTTGACGGAATAATGTACCTGCCCAGCCGCAACATGACCTACAATTCAGGATCAGACGCACGGGGCGACAGGCTTACGATGGCGTTCAATACACTGATACTCAACAAAACTGACTGGAAACTGGAATCGGCTGACGGCCAAAGGGGCAGCGGTGGGCCAAGGCTGGTTCGATAGAAGGGCGCTGACATCTGTGGA
The DNA here is from genome assembly GCA_030285985.1 of Aquidulcibacter paucihalophilus. NCBI lineage: Bacteria > Pseudomonadati > Pseudomonadota > Alphaproteobacteria > Caulobacterales > Caulobacteraceae > Aquidulcibacter > Aquidulcibacter paucihalophilus. The sequence goes on along the minus strand of CP127384.1, from coordinate 1,495,078 downwards.
CGCCCCCTGGAAGGCAAGGGTGAATTTGGACTGAAGTGATGATCTGGGTGGTGCGGTGATCTGTCCGGCCTGTTTGTGCGGCGTCCACAGCCGCGGGCCCTGATGGAGGGCGCTGTCACGTTGGTGCTGAGTGGTTAGCGCCGCCAGGTCGGAAACCGCCCCACCCTGCCCGCCTAGTAGAGACAAATTCTCGTTGGACTGAAAGCACCCTCACAGATGAACCTTCGCCAATTCCTCGTCACGACTACAGCCGGCCTGGCTTTGGCCAGCACCGCATCCGCCCAGGATGCCGAGATAAGCGCGATCCAGATGAATCAGGTCGGCTTCGAGACCTTGGGCCCCAAGCGGGCTACGGTCGTCGAGACCGGTCAGCAGCCCCAGGCCTGGCGGGTTATCGACGCGAATGGAGACACGGTCGCGCAGGGCCAATCCCGGCCTCGCGGCTGGGACGCGACCGCTGGCGTCAGCGTCCACGATCTGGACTTTGGAACTCTGCGAACTGAGGGTGACGGGTATCGTCTCCAGGTCGGGGAGCGCACAAGCCGACCATTCGCCGTCTCGGATCGGCCCTTTCAACAACTGAACCGAGACGCCTTCGCCTTCTTCTACCAGAACCGTAGCGGCATCCCGATCCTGGCAGAGCATGTGGATCACGCCGACCTGGCGCGACCTGCGGGCCACACGCCGGACAGCGCGACATGCTTCTCCGGCCCTGACATCCGCGGCAACGTCTGGCCAGGTTGCGACCACAGGCTGGATGTGTCGGGTGGATGGTACGACGCTGGCGACCATGGGAAGTATGTCGTCAACGGCGGCATCTCGGTCTGGACGCTATTGAACGCGTACGAGCGGGCCAGGATCCAGAACATCATCACCCCCTATCCAGATGGGACGGCAGACATCCCCGAAGCCGGAAACGGCGTTGACGACATCCTGGACGAGGTTCGCTGGCAACTTGAGTTCCTTCTCCGGATGCAGGTTCCCGAGGGTGCCAGCGTGGAGGTTCCAGTCGGACGCTTCGCCCCGGATCAGCCACTGACCTTTACCCGGATCGATGCCGGGGGTCTGGTCCATCACAAGGTCCACGACGTGAAATGGACCGTGCTGCCAATCGCACCGGCGGACGACCCTGAGACTCGCTACCTCTATGCGCCCAATACGGCCGCAACACTGAACCTGGTGGCGGTCGCGGCCCAGTGCGCGCGGCTTTGGCGCGACATCGAGCCGGCGTTTGCCCGGACCTGCCAGATGGCAGCCGATCGTGGCTATGCCGCCGCGCTCCGCCATCCCGACATCTATGCAGTCGGCTCGTTCGATGGCGGTGGCGACTATGGTGATGACGACCTGACCGACGAGTTCTACTGGGCGGCCGCGGAGATGTTCGTCACAACGGGAAACGACCGATACCTGGACGACCTGAGGCGATCCGCTCACCACCCGACAGCCTCGGGTGAAAAATCAGCTGAGGGCGTATATACCAGCTGGAACGCGGTGCGCGCACTGGGTTCCATCAGCCTGGCGACGGTTCCAAACCGTCTCCCGTCATCCGACCGTGACGAGATAAGGCACCGTATCGTCGAGTGGGCCCGCGGTTACTTGGCCGAAGGCCTGACCCAGGGCTATGGCTTGCCCTTCGCGGGCCCCGACTACGTCTGGGGATCGAACGCAGACCTTCTGAATCGGGGGCTCATTCTGGGCTTGGCTCACGACCTGACCGGGGATGAAGCATTGCGTGACGGTGTGGTCGCGACCCTCGACTATGTGCTCGGGCGAAATCCGTTGGATCAATCCTACGTCACGGGCTATGGCGACCGGCCGATGCGCCATCCGCATCACCGATTCTGGGCGCACTCCCTGGATGCGGCCTACCCGGAGCCACCCGCCGGCGTCATGTCGGGTGGCCCGAACAACCAGATGATGCGCGATCCGGTGGCCGTGACGATGCGCGGGACATGCGCGCCCCAGACCTGCTGGCGAGACGACATCCAGGCCTTCAGCCAGAATGAAGTCGCGATCAATTGGAACGCGCCGTTGGTCTGGGTCACGGCCTATCTCGATCGTCCTTGAACTCCACCCTTGGGAACAAAAAAGCGCGCCGCCCCAGCCCGGGACGGCGCGCTGTCTTCTGGACGGGGTCGGCGGGCTCTGTCAGCTCAACTGCACCGCTCGGTAAGGTGCTGACAGGGCAACTGCGGCGAGTGGAAAATCACCCCCTGCCCTCAGTTTGCAGACCGGAGACAAGTTATCTCTGGACTGCCCCCACCGCGACGCGCTCCCTCGATAACCGCCGGGTTCCTGCGACCCGGGAAATAGCCTCGACATCAGCGCGCCTTCGTCGAACCCGGAGACAGACAGCCCGCCTCTGATCGCGGGACCTCGCGCGCAACACTGCCCGCTTGCCGCACCCGGGTCCGGTCGCCGACAATGGGTCGCGTTCGCCAGGGATGGCACCGCCGTCGCGGGCGCCGGGCCCGCAAAGCTGCCGGCACCGCTCCGCTCAGTGCGAACCGGGCGTTCCCGAGGCGGCGGCGTTCCGGATCCTGGCCTTGGACGCGGCGAGCGCGAAGCCGGCCAGCAGCAGATAGCCGATCAGCGGGACATAGAAGACCGGGTTGAGGGTGGCCGCGCGATCCGCGATCTGGCCCGCGATCGGCGGCAGGACCGCGCCACCGATAATGCCGAAAACCAGCAGGCCGGAGGTGGCCGGGATCGGCGCCGTCGATCGCTCCAGGGTCAGGGTGAAGATGGTCGGGAACATGATCGAGTTGAAGAAGCCGATCGCGATCGCGGCATAGGCGGCGGTCGTCCCGCTGGTCTGGGTGACCACGAGGCAGAGCAAGGCCGCCACGGCCGTGTTGACGATCAGGATGGTGGTCGCCGGGATCCGGGTCAGCATCAGCAGGCCGCCGACGAGACGCCCGACCATGGCTCCGCCCCAGTACCAGGCCACCATACTGCCGGCGGCGGCGAGCGGGACGTTCAGAATATCCGGGCTGTGCAGGAAATTGGTCAGCAGGTCGCCGATCGTCACTTCCGAACCGACGTAGAAGAAGATGGCCAGCGCCCCGAGCACGGCCCAGGGGGACTTCAGCGCCACCAGCGGGGACATCCGGTCCTCGGCGGTCGGCGTGGGGGCCGCGGCGTTGATCGTTTTCCGGGCGGTGAAGATGAAGACGGCCACGACGGCGAAGAACAGGCCCACCGCGAGGAAGGCGAGGTCGATGCTGCGCAGCGACTCGGCCCGCGAGGCCGGATCGGTGATCACCGCATCCGCGGCGAACACGCCTCCCGTGAGAAGGATCGGCGCGGCGATCAGCGGCCCGAGCGTCGTGCCCAGGGAGTTGAAGAACTGCGAGAAATTCAGGCGGGCGTGCGAACTCTTCGGCGCGCCCAGGGCGGCGACCAGCGGATTGGCACCGACCTGCAGCAGGGTTACGCCCGAGGCGATCACGAACAGGGCGATCAGCACGCCGGGATAGAAGTCGGCCAGGGTGGCGATCGGCACGATCAGGCACCCGGCGACCATGGTCACCAGCGCCACGATAATGGCCTGGCTGTACCCCAGCCGGCCGAGAATGGCGGCGGCCGGAATGGAGGCGATGCCGTAGGCGATGAACCAGGCGAAGGTGGTGAGGGTCGCCTCGGTGTAGCTGAGCTCAAACACCCGCCGCACCGCCGCGATCAGCGGGCCGATCAGCGAGGTCACAAAGCCCCAGGCGAAGAACAGGGTCGTCACATAGGCGAACGCCAGGCCCGTGCCCTTCGGTTTCGCTGACTCGCTCACGGTCATTCTGTCGCTCCTGAACCCGTCGCTCGACGGTCGGTGATGGAAGGTGTCTGGGTGGCGGTCAGGGACGACCGGCGACTGGCCGGGGGCCGTGCGGGGGCCGCCGTCAAGGCTCCACCTTCTGGAACACCCTGACGTAATCGACCTCCAGCGTCTGCGGGAAGGCCCGTCGGTCGACGCCTTCCACCCCGCCCCAGTCGCCACCGACGGCGAGGTTCAGGATCGCATAGAAGGGCTGGTCGAACGGCCAGGTGGCGGGGTCGCCGCGACCGTCGTTGCGGAAGGCGTAATAGCCGACGTCATCGACCCCGAAATTGATCGAGTCCGGGGTCCACAGAACCTGATAGCGGTGGAAGGCTCCACAGGCGTCCGCGACCCGCTTTCGCCCGCCCCGCTGGCTCCCGCGCGTGTGGTTGTACCGGGTCGTGTGCACCGTGCCGTGCACCACGCCGGGGTCGTGGCCGACATGTTCCAGGATATCGATCTCGCCGCCGGCGGGCCAAATGACGTCAGCGACCGGAAGGAGCCAGGCGGCCGGCCAGGTGCCCCGGCCGCACGGCACCTTCGCCCTGACCTCGAAAAACCCGTAGGTCCATTCGGCGAGGCCACGCGAGATGAGACGTGCGGAGGTGAAGTCCTGGCCGCCTGAATCCGTCACCGTCACGGGATCCGGCGTCTCCAGGCGCGCCTCGATGATCAGCCGCCCGGCCTCAACCCGGGCATTCTCGGGTCGCGCGGCGGAATAGTACTGGAGTTCGCGGTTGTACCAGCCTTCCCGATTGCGACTGGTGTCGTAGGCCCAGCGCGCCGGGTCAGGAAGTCCGTCGACATTGAACTCGTCGTTCCAGACCAGTCGATAGCCTTCGAGGCTCCCGTCCTGTGCCGCCGCCGGCGCGCCCGCGACGAGGCAGACCGCTGCAGCGAGCAGGCTCCGGAACCCGGGGCGGCGCTTTGCTGACTTCATGGTCTCAAAATCCCGCCCTCGACCCGGTGCCTATTGCAAACGCTGTTTGACAACGTTGTCAATGCCGGACACGGTCGCCAAAACCTTGCTGGGAAAAGAGTCATGGCGATCGCTTCTGTCAAGCGCTGGAACACGCTCGCTGCCACAGTTGCAGGTGCCGCCCTTCTCACGGCCCTGGCCATGGGGGCCGCGCCCGTTCGCGCCCAGGACCCGGCGCAAGGCGGTGCCGTCGATGTGTCCCGCTGGCCCGTAAGCCGCTCGCCCGCGGCCATGACGGACGCACGGACAGAGGCCTTTGTAACGGCCCTGCTCTCGCGGATGACGCTCGAAGAAAAGGTCGGCCAGGTCATCCAGGCGGATATCGGGTCGATCACGCCGGCCGATCTCGCCCGCTACCCGCTTGGGTCGATCCTCGCGGGAGGCAATTCCGCGCCCGGTGCTGACGAACGGGCCCCCGCTGCGGCCTGGGTCGACTTGGCGAGAGAGTTCCGCGCCGCCGCCGCCGCACGACCGGGTGCCCGAATTCCCCTCATGTTCGGAATCGATGCGGTGCACGGGCACAACAATGTGGTCGGCGCGACGCTGTTTCCGCACAACATCGGACTCGGCGCGGCACGGGACCCGGACCTGATCCGCCGGATCGGTGAGGCGACCGCGCTTGAGGTCGCGGCAACCGGGGCTGACTGGACGTTCGGTCCGACCCTGGCGGTGCCGCAGGACGACCGCTGGGGACGGACGTACGAGGGCTATTCGGAGGATCCCGGAGTCGTAGCCTCCTACGCCGGAGCCATGACCCGCGGCCTTCAGGGCGAACTGGGCGAGGGTCGGCTGTCACGCGGGCACATTGCCGGATCGGCCAAGCATTTCCTCGCGGACGGCGGCACCCTTGGGGGCAAGGACCAGGGCGATGCCGTGATCGACGAACGGGCCCTCATTGCCGTCCACGCGGCAGGCTACCCCCCCGCGATCGACGCGGGCGTTCTGACCGTCATGGCCAGCTTCTCCGCCTGGAACGGGGTCAAACATACCGGAAACGCGAACCTTCTGACCGATGTCCTGCGGGGCCCTCTCGGATTTGACGGCTTCGTTGTCGGCGACTGGAACGCCCATGGCCAACTGCCGGGCTGCACCAATGAATCCTGCGCCGCCGCCTTCAATGCCGGGATCGACATGTTCATGGCGCCCGACAGCTGGCGGCCGCTGTTCGAGAACACCCTGGCGCAGGTGCAGTCGGGCGAAATTCCGATGGAGCGCCTGGATGAGGCAGTGCGGCGCATCCTGCGGGTCAAGGTCAAGACGGGTGTATTCGAGCCCGATCGACCTGTTGAGGGCGACCTGTCCCTCCTGGGCTCGCCCGCCCATCGCGCGCTGGCGCGGGAAGCCGTGCGTGCGTCGCTTGTGCTGTTGAAGAACGACGGTGTCCTGCCCATCCGCGGCGACGCCCGGGTCCTTGTGGCCGGCAGTGCGCACGACATCGGCCAGGCGGCCGGGGGCTGGACCATCAACTGGCAGGGTTCCGACAACACCCGGGCAGATTTTCCCAACGCCGAGTCGATCTGGGAAGGGCTGAAGGCAGCGGTCGAAAGCCAGGGCGGTGAGGCCGTCCTGAGTGCTGACGGAACATTCGACGCGCGCCCGGATGTGGCGGTCGTCGTCTTCGGCGAGACCCCCTATGCCGAGTTCCAGGGCGACGTGGCCGATCTCGACTTCCATCCGGAGGAACCGCTGGCGATGCTGCGACACCTCCGGGCGGCCGGCATTCCGACCGTCGCGGTCTTTCTCTCCGGCCGCCCCCTTTATGTGAACCCGGAAATCAATACGGCCGATGCGTTTGTGGCGGCATGGCTGCCGGGGTCCGAGGGCGGAGGACTGGCCGACATCCTGATCGCAGACGCTGCCGGCGCGCCCCGGGCGGACTTCCGTGGAACCCTCTCCTTCAGCTGGCCGCGCAGTCCGGACCAGGCACCCCAGAATGCGGGCTCACCCGGGTACGACCCGCTGTTTCCGCTGGGCTACGGCCTTGCCTACAGCCGCCCGGCCGTGACGCCCCGCCTTGCCGAAGTCGAGGTGGAACGCGGCGGGGGCGATCGCATCCTGTTCGGCGACGGCCGGTTCACGACGCCCTGGAACCTGGTCCTGCGCGACGACGGCGGTGAATCGCGTGTCGCCGACGGCGCGCGAGGTGACAGTCCGAGATCCCGCGTCCAGGTCGCCCCTGTTGACGGCGCAGCCCAGGAGAGCGGACGGAGGCTGACCTTCTCGGGCCCGGGCCGCGCCATCATCACCGGGCCGGCGCTCGACCTCACGGCCACGCCCGACGAGGACAATGCGCTCAGCATCCGCTTCCGCATCGACCGTGGCGCCAGCGCCGACTTCCAGCTCGGGATAGGGGATCAATTGACAGACTGGCCTGCGGCGTCGGGCTCTGGCTGGCAGGAGACGACCATTCCGCTCCGGTGCCTCCCGGGCGCAGGTGCCTCATCGTTCGCGAGCGTCGACCGGCTGCTGATCGTCGAAGCGATCCGCCCCGCGGCGATGTCGATCGAGGATGTCCGACTGGTCAGGGTTCCACACGGAACCTGCCACCAGCCGTAACGCTCAGGAGCGCGCGGTCGTCGATCCCCTGACGATCAGTCGGAACGGCAGCTGGTGGTCAATCGGTTCGTACTGCCCTTCCCGGCTGGCGGCGATGAGCAGTTCAGCGGCGCAGGCCGCCATCTCCGAAATGGGCTGCCGGATGCTGGTCAGGGCGGGGACGCTCAGGCGAACGCCGGGCGTATCGTCGAAGCTGACGATCGACAGATCAGCCGGCACGCAAAGGCCAAGGCGACCCGCGCAATGAAGTGTCGCGAGCGCCATCTCGTCATTGCTGGCCACCAGCGCGGTCGGACGCTCGTCCAGGGTCAGCAGTCGGTTCGCCGCCTCGATGCCACTCTCGAAGGTGAAGTCGCCCGGTGCCTGGAGAGACGGGTCGATCGGGAGACCCGCCTCGATCAGGGCATCGACATAGCCCTGACGACGCGCCTCTGAAGCCGCAAAGCGCGCACTGCCCGCGATGAAACCGATCCGCACATGTCCCAGGGCGGCAAGGTGGCGGGTCGCGGCGGCACCTGCCTCGCGTTCATTCATGTAGACGCCCATGCCCAGGCCGTGAGCTTCAACCCCCATCCGGACCACCGGAACCTTGCGGCGCACCAGCATCTGGCTGAGCGCCTCATTCTGCGAATGGGGCGGCGTCAGGATCAGGCCGTCCGGCTGAAGCGCGGAAAGCACGCCGACGACCTTGCGATCCAGATCCTCCGACGCGCCGTCGACCAGTTCGAACAGCATGCGATAGCCTTGGGTCTCACAGGTCAGCATGGCCCCGTGCAGCATCTGGTCGATCCAGTCGTTTCCGCGACCGCTGCGCCAGTTGTTGATGGTGTTGTTCCGGTCGTTGAGCGCGACCAGCAGATAGGAGCGGGAGCCGCCCATCCGGCGCGCCGCCATACTGGGCACATAGCCGAGGCGCTCGACCGCCTGCGAAACGCGTTCGCGCAGTTCCCGCGTGACGTTCGGCTCGCCATTGACCACGCGGGAGACGGTCTTGACGGCAACGCCCGCCTCGGCTGCCACGTGCCGGATCGTAACCTTGGACATCCTTCTCCCTTAGACATGTCGGGGACCGGGCGACACGGGATAGCGCGAGATTGTTGCCGGGCCCTTGACCACAGTTCATCCAACAGCCGTTCTTGACAACGTTGTCAAACAATGGCGACTTGGGGGCAAGCGGTAGACGTAACGCGCCGCATCGGGAGGGAAGAACACCATGCGCAAGCTGAAATCCGCGCTGCTGTGCGGCGTAACCATGGCCCTGGCGACGCCGGCGCTCGCCCAGACCGCGCAAACACCGCCCCCGGGCCAGGACCCCACGGAGGAGGCCGCGCAACTTGACGACGTCATCGTGACGGTCGAGCGCCGCGAGCAGACGCTCCAGGACTACGCCGGCACTGCCGCCGTCCTTTCCGGGGCCGAGATGAAGGCTGTCGGGGTCCAGGACCTCACGGACCTGGAAGGCCGCATCCCCGGCCTGTCCGTCGCCAACAACGGCGGCAATATCGAGGTCTGGATTCGCGGCGTTGGCTCTTCCAACAACACCGAACTGGGTGACCCGGCGGCTGCCACCCATTTCGACGGTGTTTACCTGCCCCGCCCCGCCGGCATCGGTTCGGCCTTCTTCGATATCCAGCGCGTTGAGGTCAACATCGGGCCGCAAGGCACGTTGCGCGGCCGGAACGCCACGGCCGGCACGGTCAATATCGTCCCCTGGCGGCCGGGTCTCGGCGTCTTCGACAGCGTGATCGAGGCGGAGGTCGGCAACTACGACCAACGCGTGCTCCAGGGCATGGTCAACCTGCCGCTCGGCGACAATGCGGCTGTCCGCATCGCGGGCTATCACCTCGAGCACGACAGCTACTACACGGACGTCGGCCCGGCTGGCGTCGGCGGTGCCGAGGCGGAAGATAACAGCGCGGCCCGCATCCAGTTCCTCTACGAGCCCGACAGCCGCTTCAGCATTCTGCTGGCCGCCGACTACATCAACGAGACGGGGAGCGGCTACACGGGCACCAACTATGCCCGCCCGCTCGGCGAAGGCATCAATCCCGACGATATCGAAGACCCCCGCCGGGTGATCGGCCGGGCCTTCACGCCGGAACTGGACACGCGCCACTGGGGCGCGCGCGCGACCCTCGGCTACGACGGCGATCTGTTTGATGTCGAATACACCGCCAGCTATCGCGACCTGGTGTACAACTATGAGGCTGCAACGCCCCTGTCGCCCTTCTACGACGGTGTCATCGCGGACCTGACGGGTCCCGGCGGGATCAACGAGACCCTCGACAATTTCTCGCGCTTCCAGTCGATCACGGACAGCCAGTCCAAGACCCACGAACTGCGCTTCTTCGACAACGAGGGACCTCTGATCTGGAGCGCGGGTGCCTTCTATATGGAAGAGGATCAGTATGCCTTCCTCGGCTCGACCGGGGACCGCGGCCTGTTCTTCCAGGGCGTCGAGTTCAACATGCCTGACGTCGACACCAGCTCGTTCGCCGTCTTCGCCGACGCGACCTATGACTTCACCGACCGGTTCCGTATGACGATCGGCGCGCGCTACACCGAGGACGAGAAGAGCCGCCGCGGTGTCGCCGCCCGTTACGGGTTCGCGCTCGGTGGTGACGGCTTCGCCTGCTGCGGCGGCGTGCGCGTGGGTACGGAAGGCTTTGAATTCGCGGGCCGGGGCCGGACCAATTTCAATCCCGACACCGACGGCAACGGAACGATCTCCGACGCAGAAGTGCTCGCCTTCTATTTCAACGGCGTCCGCAGCTTCGGCGCGCGGGACAATGTCGACGACGTCTTCGTCAACGGACCGGTCGGCGGCGGTGCTCCCGTTCGGCCGGCGTGTCTGGACACGGTCACGGGCGACTTCTGGACCTGCGCGCCGGACGGACGCCTGACGTATGCCGTCCCGTTTGGCGGCCAGATCTTCCAGCAGGTCGGCGAGATGCAGGCCGACTTCGTCGACTGGCGCATCCGGGCCGAATACGACATTTCGGATGACAGCCTGCTGTACGGCCTCATCGCGACCGGCAACAAGTCCGGCGGGTTCAATGACAACATCGGCAACGCCGGCATTGCCCCGACCTATGACCCCGAAACCGTCACCCTGTACGAGATCGGTTCGAAGAACGAGTTCTGGTTCGGCGACATCCACGCCCGACTGAACGGTTCGCTGTTCTACAACGACTACAAGGACCAGGTCCTGACGTCGCTGCTGTCAGTGTCCCAGATCATCGACTTCCTCGGTGGCCCGAGCGTCGTGCCGGTGCCGGCCAACACCTCAACCGCCCTGGTCATCTCCTATTCCTACAACGCCGCCGATTCCCGGATCTACGGGGCCCAGTTCGATGGCGGCTTCGATCTGCCCTACAACATCGGCATCGACTTCAACCTGCTGTACCTGAAGGCCGAGGTGGTGGACGCCCAGGAAATCCAGGACTTCCGCTTCCAGGCCGACGTCGCACCGACGGAAGCCGTGTTCCAGTCGATCGACGGCAAGACCCTGCCCCGCTCGCCGGAATGGCAGTTCAACCTGAACTTCACCCAGGCCATCCCGACGGCCAGCTCGGGCCAGTTCGACTACGTCATCTCGGCCGGATACCGCTCGTCGCAATACATGACGATCTTCAACGGCGAGGATTACCAGAACCCGACCGCGCCGCGGATGAGGCTCGATGACGAGGTCGGCAGCTACTGGACCTTCGACGCCGGCGCTGGCTGGACACCGGGCGGTGAAGGCGGCCCGCTCCGCTTCGAGGCCTTCGTCAACAACCTGACCGAGGAAGTCCATGAAGCGGCGATCATCATCACCCAGTTCGACAATACCCGCTTCTTCACCCGGCCCCGCACCTTCGGCGCCCGGGTCCGGTATCAGTTCTGATCCGAAACACCTCTGACTGCGATCTTGCGCCGTCCCCATCCGGGGGCGGCGCTTTCGTTTGGCCATGACACCGGGACTGGATCGCGCCAGTGTATCGATGATGTCCTCCCTGTTGTCGGCCAGTCCCCCGGAGCCAGACCCGCCAGCGGTGTCGGGAGGCTTTGTTGTCGCCTACACGGCCGCCCAGATCGGGGCCTTCATCGGCTTCATCCCGCTCCTCACCCTGCTGCTGCCCTTGAAGGCAGCCGCCATCGCCCCGGCAGGCAAGGCCGAACTGCTCGCATTGGTCGCGCTCTGGGGTGCCGTTACAGCCGGTCTGGCCAATGTTTTCGCCGGCGTGCTTTCCGACCGGGCGCGTCGAGGTGCCGGCGGACGCTGGAGATGGATGGCGACCGGGCTGGTCGCCACCGTGGCAAGCTACGGCCTGATCGCCCTCGCGACGACGCCTTGGACCCTGTTGATGGCCGTCGTCGCCCTTCAGATCAGTCTCAATCTGATGCTCAACCCGCTGGCCGCGGTTCTGCCCGATGACGTTCCCGACCGACAGAAGGGTGTCGTGAGCGGCTTTGCCGGTCTCGCCTACCCCGTCGCGAGCCTGTTCGGCGCCCTTGTGATCGGGATCGTGCTCTCGACAGAGCCTGCGCGCCTCTGGGCGGTCGTGGGGGCCATGTTGATGCTCGTCCTCCCCTTCATCCTTGTCACGCGGCAACGAAGGGCGACATCGTTGGTGCCCCCCTCGCCCGCCTGGTCCTGGGTCGCCCTGAAAGACCACGACTTCCGGATGGCCTTCCTGTCCCGACTTCTGGTCCAGACCGCCGTCGCGATGAACGTCCTCTATCTGCTGTTCTTCTTGCAGCGCGAGACCGGGATTGCGTCGGTCCTGCCCGATCAGCGCCCGGAAGCCGTGGTCGGCTGGATTCTCGCCGCCTCGACCGCCGCCGCCATCCTGTCCGGCCTGTGGGCGGGCGTGGCCTCGGACCGTAGCGGACGACGCCGGGAGCTCATCTTCGCGGGGGGCCTGTGTCTCGCCGCCGGAGCCCTGCTGATGGCCGTCCGACCGCAATGGCCCGTCCCTGCCCTTGCACAGATTGTGTTCGGTATCGGCGTCGGGATCTACGGCGTCGTGGACACGGCCCTGATCGCCCAGGTCTTGCCGAGTCGGGGAAACGCCGGTCGGGACCTTGGTCTGATGAATGTCGCGACGACCGCAGCGCAGGTTCTCGCGCCCCTGCTCGCACTCGGTGCCTTGCAGCTGGTTGGCCACGATCTGCGGCTGCTGTTCGCCCTGTCAGGTCTCATCGCCATCGGAGGGGCGGCGACGATCCTGACAATCAAGCGGGTGCGCTGACGCCGCGACCATTATGACCGTGCATGGAAGCCCCAACACCTGGCCGTCCTCGTGTGAGTGGAAGATGGTCGCCGCCCGGTCCGTGCGTCCTCCCTGCGTGCGCCACTGGAGACAGGTTGACGTTGGACCGCCAGCACCGCCACACCCAGTCGGCGGTTTGTCCCCGGTCTGTGCCCCCTTGCTCAACTTGCTGATTTCCCGCCCCCAGGCTGCAAGCAGGAACGACAAATGACCGCATACTCTACGCTCCGATCCGCGAATGTCGCACGGCAACTCGAGTGGGATAGCGAGGGCCGGATAGATGCAGCCTATCGCGGAAACGAACTGGCCGGCGAAGTCGGTGAGGCATGCAATGTAATCAAGAAGCTGGAGCGCGAGCGGCGCGGGATCAGGGGTTCCCGGGCCACGGTCGCAGAGCTGGCGGATGAGCTTGCCGACGTGATCATCTGCGTCGATCTGATCGCCATGCAATACGGCATCGACCTCGAGGCCGCGGTCGCGAGAAAGTTCAATGCTACGAGCGAGAAGGTTGGACTGGCCACGCGACTGAACCTCATCGCGGCTGTGTCAGAGCCCGACTAGCCGCGCGGCAATCCCGGCCACCCTGTGAGGCGCCGGGTGGCCTTGTGCAGGTCACCAGCGGAAGGAAAGCCCTACCCTCAGGGTGCGTGGAGGGCCAAGTCCGGCAATGCCGTTGGCGGTTTCCGACACCTCGACCGCCGCGTCGGCCAGATTGTCGACCGCCGCGTACAGCCCTACGCCTTCGCGCACCTGCCAGTCGGCGCGAGCGTCGAGCGTCAGGGCCGCCTCGAGCACGCGACTGTTCAGGTCGTCCTCGTACCGCCGGCTCTCGTACCGCCCGCGAACGCCCAGGGTCAGACGGTCGCTCACGCGCCAGTCCGCGCCGGCGGTGGCGCTGAGCACGGGGGCCTGCGCCGGCCGAAGGCCGGTCAGCTGCGGTGCCGCCATGCCGCCGTCCACCTCGGCGTCGGTGACCGAGACGGCACCGACGAGGGTGAGGTCATCGAGGCGATGCTCAGCCGTCAGCTCGAGTCCCAGGGCCTCGATGACGCCGGCGTTCTGCCTCTGGCGCAGCACGCCGCCGGCGGGGATGAAGCCCGCGCGCGGCAGGGCGGCAATGATCCCGGGTCCCGCGCCGAGGGTGACGTTGACGATGGCCGCCTCGATCCGGTTCACGAACACCGTCGCGCCGAAGCTGGTGCGCGCATCGTCCCACGACAGACCGGCCTCGACACCCTGCAGCGTTTCGGGCTCCAGCGCGGCGTTCGCTTCGGTCAGGTCGTTGCCGACCCGGAAGGGCCGGTGCAGCTCGTTGAGCGTCGCGGGGCGGAAGCCGGAATAGGCGGCGGCGCGGACCGCCAGCGCGGGGTTGAGCGCCCGGCGGACGGCGAGACGCGCGCTGACGACGTCGCCGGACCGGTCGGGATAGGCTTCATCAAGGGTCGGCAGGCCGGTCGCGCGGTCCAGTTCCAGCCGCCGGCCCTGGCTGTTTTCCCAGTGATCGAGCCGCAGACCGCCGGCAACCAGCCACGGCCCGCGGCTCCAGGCCGCCTCGGCATAACCGCCCGCGACCGCGGTCTCCCCGCCGGCGAACCGGTCGCGGGTGAACTGGCCGGCCATGTAGCGGAACCGCTCCCGGGTTTCGCCCTCGCTGAAGCGGGCATCGGCGCCCAGCTCCCATTCCAGGCGGCCGTTGCCCAGATCGAGGCCCGCGCCGCGCAGGGCGAGGTTGCCGCCCCAGCCGCTGGCGGGCGTGGCGAACTGGTCATTGGCGGGCGTGGTCGTGGCCCGGTCCGGCGCGACGGCGACGGACGCGTTGGCGAAATCGCTGTCGCGGCGCCAGGCCTGTGCACGCCAGCCGAGGCGGTTGCGGCCCGGCGTCCGCGCCAGGGTCGCGCTGTAGCCCTGCCCGCTCCCGGATGACCGCGCCCCCGCCAGACCTGCGCCGCGCACCTCATCATAGGCCGACGTATGCAGGGAGAGGGTTGTGGTGTCGTCGAGACCGATATCCGCGCGCAGCGCTCCGCTGAGCGTCTCGAGATCCAGCGGAGTGTCGGCGGCACCGGCCGACGCCCCCCGCACAGGCGTATAGCCCTCTGACTGGTCGTAAAGGGCCGAGCCGGTGATCGACACGCGGCCCTGCCCCACGGTCATGGCCCCTGCCATGCGGCGGCCGCCATCGCCGCCAAGCGAGGCGTCGAACACGCCGCCCGCGCTGTCACGTTCCCGCAACGCGATCACACCCGTCAGGGCACCCGCGCCATAGGGGCCCGCACCGGCCCCGCGAATGATGTCGAGGCCCTGCAGGCTCTCGGGTGCGACCTGGGACCAGATCACCCAGCCGCCGAACGGATCGTTGAGCGGTACCCCGTCGAGGATAACCAGGGTCCGGCCCGCGCCGGACGGCGCAATGGCGCGCAGGCTGATCCCCTGGGTGGTGGGATTGGCCCCGAGGCTGGAGGTGCGCCGGAACAGGGAGACAGCCGGCACCGTCGCAAGGGCCTCGTCCAGCCGCGTCGCACGATCGAGCAGCGCCCCGTCGAGCCGGATCACCGAGAAGGCCGCATCGCCGGCGGCCGGCGGCAGACGTGCCGCGGTCACGACAACATCCTCAAGGTCCTGGGGTACGTCCTGGATCATGCCATCCCACTCATCCGGCGACCGCCGCCGGCCGCAACCTGGCGGCATTCATGCGCGGCCGCCATCCGGATATCGCGCACCGACCGGGACGCGTCGTAGCACTCGCAGACACGATCTTCGAGGACCGCCCGGTCACTGACCGTCAACGAACCCCGCGTGGTTTCGATGGCACCGGCCTCCCGGAACGAATCGAAGGCGCCGCGCGCCGCCTTGCGCTGGACGCCGAGGATCTGCGCGACACCGGCGACGGTTTCCTGGATCGGCACCCCGCCCACCCGGTCATGCTGCCGCAACAGCCATTTGGCGAGGCGTTCGTCCGTACGATGGGTGAGATTGCAGACCGAGTTCTGGGCCAGTTCCATCGAAAGCCGGACGCCATAGTCGAGCAGTACGGCCCGAACCGCACTGCGTCGCTCGATGATCGCGACCAGACTGCGGATGTCGACAGCCAGTCCGGTGACATCGGTCTTCGTGACCAGACGATAGGCCCCGTGGGTCTGTCCACCCCAGCCGCCCGTGACGGCCTCATCGCCGATTGAAAAGACCTCGACGGCCTCGCCGTTCTTCATCGGAACCGCCGCGGCCACGGACCCGCTCTCGACGAACAACACCGCATTGATCGGCCCGCCGGCGGCCCCGATCAGCTGTCCCCTCAGGAAGGCCCGCTTCTGGCCGACGGCCATGAGAGCCATCCGGTCTTCGGCGCCCAGTCCGGCCAACAGCGCATTGGTCATCTATCACTCACTCAACTACTGGCCGCGGGGGAACTGGACCCGGTCGGGTCTGCGTCAGTTCGCCCGGCGGGGCGGGAACTCTCGTGTCAGGTAGGCGTGTACGGTCTGGAGATCCTCGTCGCTGGCCTCCATGCCGAGCCCCATCATCCGTTCGATGATCTCGGCCCAGCCGTCGGAGGTCCGGCCGTTGGCGGTGACCATGCCGATGGCATGGCAGCCGGTGCAGACCTGCTGGACCGTCTCGCGTCCCGGACCTGCCGGAAGGCCGACCCGCACCGGGGTGACGGTCGCGGGCGGGGCGGAAAGCGCCGGCACAGGCACCGGCGCGGGTACGGCTGGCGACGGCGCGGACGGCCGCACCACGACCGGGGTTGCGGCTGCGGGTGCCGGACCGGTCGGCACGGCCGGCGATGCCGGGGCCGCCGCCACGATCGTCTCCGCCGACGAGCCGGCGGGCATTGCCGCGGCGGGTGGCGGGATCTGCTCCGGCGCAGGCACGGGGGCCGAGGTCCCTGCGGGGGAACAGGCCGCCGTCATCAGGACCGCGGCACAGGCACCTGCAACCTGCCGCCAGGCAGACCTGTCTTCGTGTTTCGGGGGCGTCATCTCAAACTTCCTGAACTGGGAATTACTGTGCGGCGAGCGTTCGGGTCTGGCCGAACTCACACGCCCTCTGCCGGCGGCTGGCGGTCGGCGGGTTCGATGATGCGTTCGACCTTGCCGACGAGGAATGTGTAGGAAAGCGCCCCGATCAGGGCCATCACGCCGATGAAGGCGAGGCCGCCCAGGAACGAGCCGGTCGCGGCGACGATGAAGCCGATCAGCATCGGCGTGACGATGCCGGCCAGGTTGGTGCAGAAGTTGAACACGCCCGCCGTCAGCCCGACCAGCCGCTTCGGGGCAACGTCCGAGATCAGGGTCCAGCCGAGGTTCGACATGCCCTGGCCGAAGAAGGCGATCGACATGACGGCGATCACCATGGTGTCGCTCTCAAGGAAGGCCGCGAGGATGATGGTGGAGGACAGCAGCAGGCCGCCGACGATCGGAAGCTTGCGGCCGAAGGTGGCCGAGCCGCTGTGTTTGACCAGACGGTCGGACAGCTGCCCGCCGATCAGGACGCCGATGGAGGCGGCGATGAACGGCAGGACGGCAACCCAGCCGACCTTGAGCCAGGGCATGCCACGCTCGGTGACCAGATAGGTGGGGAACCAGGTGAGGAAGAAGACCAGGGTTGCGTTGGTCGCGAACTGGCCGATCGAGGCGCCGAGGATCTGACGCTTGCTGAGCAGCCAGGCCACATCCTTCCAGGCGAACGGCGTGCGGCCCTGGGCGGCGATGCCGCCGCCGGCGGTGATATAGTCCAGCTCGGCCTGGTTGGCCTTGGGGCTCTCCTGGGGCTCGCGATAGCGCAGCAGCCAGATCACGGCGAAGACCAGCCCCACCGCGCCGGCGATGATGAACAGCGCCCGCCACCCCCAGGTCGCCGTGATCCAGAACAGGACCGGGCTGAGGAAGGCGATCCCCGAGTACATGCCGACCGTGTAGACGCTGTTGGCCCGGGCCCGCTCATGTTGCGGGAACCAGCTGACCAGCACCCGGCTGTTGGCCGGGAAGCAGGGAGCCTCGGCCGCGCCGAGCGCGAACCGGAAGCCCAGCAGGGCGCCCAGGCTGGTGGCCAGCCCCTGCAGCAGGGTGAAGATCGACCAGAGGGTGACAGACCAGAAATAGGTCAGGCGAACCCCGAACCGGTCTAGCAGCACGCCGCCCGGAATCTGGGCCATCGCATAGCTCCAGGAGAAGACCGAGAACAGGATGCCCATGGTCGCCGCGCCGATGCCGAGCTCCGCCGTCATCGAGGGCGCCGCCACGCTGAGCAGGGAGCGATCCAGGTAGTTGATCATGGTGCCGACCGCGATCAGGGCGAGAACGCCGTAACGGGCGTTCGTCCTGCGGGGCGCGGCGGATGCGGCGGAGTCCATGGTCGAAATCCTTTTGCAGTGACCCGGCACGCGACAGGCGCGCGGGCGGGCGGCGGCGCCCCGTCAGGGACGCGGCCGCCCGGGTGTTCCTAGGGAAGGACGAAGGCGTTCAGGGTGTCGGACATGCGCCGCGAGCCGACGGCGGTGCCGCCCGCTCCGACCACCACGACATACTGTTTTCCGTCCTTGCCCATGTAGGTGATCGGCGTGGAGTGGGCGCTGGCGTCCAGTTCGACGGACCAGAGTTGTTCCCCGGTCCGCGAGTTATAGGCGCGGAACTGGCGGTCATTGGTGGCGCCGATGAAGACCAGTCCGCCCGCGGTCTGGATGTTGCCACCCAGATTGCGCGCGCCGAGATCGACGCCTTCGGCCCCGAGACCCGGGATCGATCCGAGCGGCGCGCGCCAGGCAATCTCGCCCTTGTTGATATCGACCGCCACCAGTTCGCCCCACGGTGTGGGCGTGCAGGGCAACACCGTGTTGGCGTCGACCCGGAAGTTGAAGCCCGACTGGACGATTGCCGGCGCAGCGCCGGCTTCGCCTGCGGGGCGGGCCGCCGGAGCGGGCGGACGGGGGCCCGCGCCGACGCCGAAGCCACGGCCGGCCGGCCCGGCGGGGCGGTACTGGCCCATGTTCTGGACGTTGACGATGAACAGGCCGGTCTGAGGGCTCCACGACGGGCCGCCCCAGTTCGGACCGCCCAGGGTCGACGGGAAGCTGAGGGTGCCGCGGGTCAGCAGCGGACGGCCGTACAGGCCGGTGCTCAGAATGTTGTTCTGGTCCCAGAAGGTGGTGCAGTAGGCGTACTGCTCCGGCGTGATGTTGGGGATTTCATCGCGGGTCATGCTGGTCCGCGCGAGCGGGCCGGGCCGGACCGGGAAGGGTTGCGTGGCCCAGGCCAGATCCGCAGGATCATCACTGCGCGGCGTCGGCCGCTCCTCGACCTCATGCAACGGCTCGCCGGTCAGTCGGTTGAACACAAACAACAGGCTTTGCTTGCCGGTCAGGGCGATGGCCGGGACGGTCTCGCCGTTCGCGGTGAAATCCACCAGTACGGGCGGCGTCGGCTGGTCCCAGTCCCACAGATCCTTGTGGGTCATCTGGAAGAACCATTTGAGCTGGCCGGTGGCGGCGTCCAGCGCCAGCAGGCTGGCCGAATAGAGCTCTGGCCCTGCAGCGCGGCCGTTCAGGTCTCCCACCGGCGCGAAGACGATTCCGTTCTCGGCGTCGACCGTCATGGTCGACCAGACGTTGGCCCCGCTGCGGTCGCGCCATTCGTCGTTGGAATAGGTGTCGTTGTTGGCTTCGCCTTCCTGCGGCACCGTGTGGAAGGTCCAGACCAGGGCGCCGGTCCGGGCATCCCAGGCACGAATGTCGCCGCGCGGTCCCGGAGGTCCTGCCTCCCCCGGCCGGGCGCCGGTGATGACCAGGTTGCGGTAGATCGAAGCCGGATTGGGGATGGTCCAGGTATCCCGGCGCGTCTCGCCCACCAGTTCGGAAACGACGCCCACATAGGCATCGATCTCGCCCTGCTCTCCGAAGCTGGCAGCGAGTTGACCGGTGCCCATGTCGAGGGCGCGGAGATAGCCCTGCTCGGTCGCGAAGAAGAGCCGCGGACCGACCTCGCCGTCGCCCGGCCAGTAGGCCAGGCCCCGGCCGTGAATGTTGCGATCGGACTCATATTTCCAGATCACACGACCGGTCTCGGGCTCCAGCGCCGTGATCGTCGACTTGAGGTCCGGAATGGCCGGGTTGGATGGCGTCGAGACGTACATCACGCCGCCGATGATCAGCGGAGTGGCCTCCCAGCGGAAGCTCAGGCCGCGGTCGCCCTCATTGTCGGTGCCTCCTCCATAGTTGAAGGTCCAGGCCCGCCGGAGGGTCGACACGTTTGCCGCCGTGATCTGGTCCAGCGGCGAGAAATTGGTGCTGCCCGCGTTCTGGCCGTAGCTCGGCCACTGGTCGGTCGGCAGCGTCTGGGCAAGGACGGGGGAGCCGGCCAGCAGGGCCAGCGCCAGGCTCGCGCCCACACCCTTCATCATGGTCGTTCTCATGGCTCGCTCCGTCTCGTTACTGGGGCTGGGGCTGGGTGTCAGGTGTGACGTCGGCATCGGTCAGGCCCAGCGCCCATTTGATGCCTTCAAGGTAAAGTTCGCGGACCGCCGGCTGGTCCCAGGGATCATCGAGATGGCCGAAGGTGGAGATGTAGACCCGGCCCCGGCCGTAGTTGCGCGCCCAGACAACAGGGAAATCGCCGTCCGGTCGCCGGGCCAGTTGCTCGGCTGTCAGTCGGGCCGGATCCAGACGCAGGATGGTGTGGACGTCTCCGGTGTCATAGGGCGCCTTCAGGAACTGGAACTGGTCCGTGAAGGTGGTCGGGAAATCGCGGGCACCGGGGAAGTCCGGGTCCTCGACGACCAGCTGCATGGGCTGGACCGCGAACTCGCCATCCATGAAGCCGCCGATCATCTCGCCGTATTCGGGCCAGTTGTAGAAGGCGACGGTCGAGGCGTGGCCGCCGATGAAGCCCTTGCCGTCATCGTGGACGAAGGCGAGCAGATCCGCCTTCTGCTGGTCGGTCAGGGTCCCCTCCCCGCTGCCCAGGAAGAAGATGGCGTCGAAATAGTCGAGGTTGCGGGCGTTGATCTGCCGGCCCGCGTATCGCGCGCCACTGCCGACGATCGGCTCGGACGTGATGAGTTGGGAATCCGTCCGCAGGAAGGCGACGTAGAAGCCGCTTTCGCGCCCCATCTGTTCGATCGTCGCCATCGCATGGCTGATCGAGTTGTGATGAAAGCCGGTCTGGACGTCGGCAACGACCAGCAGCTTCTTTCGACCCTCATAGGGATCCGGAGGCCCTTGCGGGCGGACCGTCGGGGCGGCCGAAACGGGGGCCGGGGCCTGTGCGTGCGCGCAGCCGACGATGAGGACGGCCACCGCAGAAGCGATTGCAAAACGTGCGAGGATTGACGTCTTCATCGGGGAAACCTTCCTGGATCGATCGGTCCCGCTCGACGTGAGCGGGACCGACCAGAGGCCTAGAACCGCTTGCTGATCTCGAACGAGAAGATCCGCCCGAACGGGTTGTGATTGCCGAGATCCACCGCAGTGGCACCGCTGAGAACGATCGGCGGCTCCTCATCCAGGACATTCTGGATGCTCAGGGAGGCGCGGACACCGTCGAAGGCACCGGATGCGCCCCCTTCGAACTCATAGGCGATCCCGGCGTCGAGCGTGGTCCACGACGGCACCTCGGTGTTCGGCAACCTCAGGCCGCCGACGGTGATGGTCGCATTGTTCAGATACGATCCGGTGTAGTTGGCGGACAGATTGGCGTCGAAGCCGCCGCGGTTGAAGTTGACACCCAACCGCCCCCGTTCGCTGACCTGGAAGCCGATGGTGTCCAGCGCATCGAACAGCGGACCGCCGGCGACGATGCTCTTCTCAAGGTTCAGGATCTTGGAGAAGCTGCCCGAGAAGCGGAAGTCGCCCATTTCGGTCTCGAGATTGTAGTTTGCCGAGAAGTCGAGACCACTCTGGCGCACATCACCGAGGTTCAGGCGTCCACCGGCGATGATGCCCACCAGCGAGCAGTCATTGATCGTCGACGGCGAGAACACCGCATTGGGGTCCGTCAACCACGGCACATAGGCCGGGTTGTAGGTGGAGATGTTGCCGTTGACGCAGGTCGTGGGCTGGGGCGCGGTGATGAAGAAGTCGCGGTAGAGGGCGAGGTTGCCCGGGCTCGCCAGGATCAGGGTCTGGTTCGGCAGGTTCTCGATCCGGTCGACGTAGGCGACGTTATAGTAGGTCAGGCTCAGCCGCAGGTCGGGGATGAAGTTCGGAGTGTACTCGGCACCCATCGACCAGATTTCAGCGGACTCGGGCTGCAGGCCGGCGGTGTTGCCGGTGCGGGTCAGGACAGCGCTCTGGCCGGTGCTGACGTTGGTGATCGGGATCGCGGGATCGCCGGCCCCGTTGCTGATAAAGGCCCGGTTGGTCTGACCCACGGTGGCGGGATTGGACTCGATCAGGGTCGGTGCCCGGAAAGAGGTGCCCCAGCTGGCCCGGAACAGCAGTTCGTCATTGGCGCGCCAGGTCAGGCCAACCTTCGGATTGGTGGTTGTTCCAGCGTCCGAATAGTCGTCGTAGCGGACAGCCAGACTCAGATCGAGGGACTCCATGAACGGCATTGCGTTCGCACCGCCGACGATCGGGATGAACACCTCACCGAAGCCCGACACCACGTCCCGGTCGCTCTTGGTGAAGCGCGAGGTCTGGTAGGTATTGGTCAGGTTGAGCGTGTTCTGGGCCTTCAGATACAGTTTGTAGCGCGAGAACTCGGCACCCACGGCCACCCGGACGTCACCGGCCGGCAAGGTGAAGAGCGCCCCATCGATCTTGGCGACCGAGTCGAACAGAACCGTGTCGTACTGCTGGATGAAACCACCCACGAGCGCATCAGCCGCGGCCTGGCGTCCCGTCAGATAGGGGTTGAACCCGTAGGACAGGTCATTGGCGATGACGCTGGCCCGCGTGGTGTTCACCTGGGCCTGGCAGACGTTGCAGGAATCCGTCTTGCCGTAGGTGATCAGGCCGGTGAAGCGATAGTCCATCGGCAGTTCAGCCGTCAGGTCAATCGAGTGGTTGAACGTCTCTTCGAGGTTGTCCTGCGAGCGGGACGTGTCCGGGTTGTTGAGCGAATAGTTGTAGACGACCGTCTGGTTGCCCGTGGGGCTCGGCATGCCCGGAATATAGTAGGGGCTGGTCGGCTGCACCCGGATGGAAATGCGCTCGAAGCCGTCACCGGCGCGGGATTCATTGGTCCGTCGGTTGTAGATTCCGGTGTAGCCGACGTCGATGCCGGGCGCGATTTCCTGGCGCGCCTTGATCAGGAAGGCATAGCGTTCGCGGCCCGTGTAGAAATCATAGAGGTTCGACTGATCATTGAGCGAGGGATTTCCCGCCAGCGGCAGAACCTGCGCCGACGTCGGTCTCACGCCATTGGTGGACGGCAGGCCGTAGACGGTGTTGCCGATGATCAGGGCACCGCGCTCGTCCGGGAAGACCGTGGTGCCGATGAAGCGGTTGTCGTTGCCGCCGTAGGGGCGCAGGTCCTGCAACATGTAGTCGCGCACATCACGGCCCACGCTGTCGTTGGTGTCATAGGAGCCGGCGACCAGCAGGCTGCCGCCGTCCCACGTCCGTCCGAACACACCATCGATGGCGTACTGGTCATACAGGGTGGTGGTGTAGCGGCTGCTGAGTTCGAGGCCGTCGAAATTCCGGCGGAGGATGTAGTTGACCACGCCGGCGACGGCGTCCGAACCGTAGATGGCGGACGCCCCGTCCGTGACGACCTCGACCCGCTCGATGGCCGAGAACGGCACCAGGTTGGGGTCGGACACCTGGGCGTTGCCGCCCTGGGGAACAACGCGACGGCCGTCGAAGAGGACGAGGGTGGCATTGTTGCCGAGACCCCGCAGGTTGACGCCGGCGGCGCGACCGCCGCTGGACGTCAATGTGGTGCCCTGGCTGGAAGCCTGCGGCAGTCGGGCGACCAGCGCGCTTGCGTCGCGAGCGGGGGCCTGGACGATGTCTTCCTGGGAAATCCCGACCGTGGCGGAGCCGACCGGCGCGACGCCGCGGATGGCCGTTCCGGTTACGACGACGTCGTCGAGTTCTGCGGCGTCTTCGTCGGCCTCTTGAGACTCCGGATCCTGTGCGCGGGCGGCCGCCGCGGCGGTGGTGCGGCCGGTGTCCTGGGCCCAGGCAAGGGAGGGCACCGCGACCAGAGCGAGGGCGACCGAACTCATCAGTCCCGCTCGCCAGCCGAGCTGGCCGACACGCCGGATATCAACACCTGCACTCTTTTGAATCACGCTCATTACTCTTCCTCCCTCTATGTTGCTTTATCGGCTCCATTGAACTGGGCCGCACTTGTTTTTGTTTTTAGTGTATTGACTTCATTGAACTGTTTTCAGTTCTTTCGCGCCTCGATTGTCGCGCTTCTATTGCCTGATGCCTGTCGATCAGTGTCCGGGCCCGGGCGACGATCGGCCCATCGATCATCCGGCCGTCGATGGAGAAGGCCCCACGGCCATCAGCGTCCGCCTCCGCGGCGGCCTGAACCAGACGACGCGCCTCGACGACCTGTTCAGCGGTCGGCGAGAACGCCTCGTTCAGGAGCGCGATCTGCGACGGATGAATGCAGCTGGATCCGACGAAGCCGAACCGCCGGGACCTGAGCGCCAGCGCCCGATAGGCATCGGGGTCGTCGAACCGGGTGGCGGGGCCCATCAGACCCAGCGGCATCAGCCCGGCCGCCGCCGCAACGATGACCAGCTGCTGCCGCGGCATCAGCAGGGTCTCCTCGCTGGCCTCCATGCCCAGATCGAAGGCGAAATCCTCATTGCCCAGATTGATCGCGATGGTCCGCGGGCTCGCTCCGGCGATCGCGGGCATGTCCAGGAAACCATCCGCCGTCTCAATAAGGACCACGAACCGCACCGATCCGGACGCCAGCCCGGCCCGCGCCTCAGCGTCCGAGACCAGACCGTCGAGATGTTTCAGCCGCGTCGCGTTGCGGACCTTGGGGATGACGAGCGCTGCCACGCCGGGCTGCACCGCGGCGGCGATGTCCTGCGCGGCCATGTCGCCGTCATTGATCCGGACAAGCACATCGGCACCCGCCCGCCCGACCGTCGGAATGGCAGCCGCGAGCCCGGCCCGGGCGACCGCCTTGCGGTCGGCCGGCACACTGTCCTCCAGGTCGAGGATGACGGCGTCCGCAGCCGCGATATGCGGGCTCGCCACGTATTTCTCGACGTGGGCCGGCACATACTGGAGCGAGCGCCACACGGGGGTCATGCCTCCGCTCCCGCGTCTGGCGCGCGATCCTCGATCGCCACCCGGGCGTCGACCAGTCTTTCGTAGTCGGCATCGCCGATCCCGAGCTCGCCGAGGAGGGCGCGGTTGTGTTCGCCCAGCCGTGGCGCCGGATAGCGGATGGAGCCGGGCGTCTCCGACATGCGGGGCACCACATGGTGCATCGGCAGGCTGCCGATGTCGGCGTCGGGGTAGTCCGCGAGGATCTCGCGCTCCACCACATGCGGATCGACCATGATCTGGCCGATGTCGTAGATCGGGCCGACGGTCACCTCGGCCTTTTCCATCAGGGCGACGAGGTCGGTCTGGTCGAAGCCGGCGATGAAGCCGCCGATCACCTCGTCCAGCGCGGCGACATTGTTCAGCCTGTCCGCATTGGTGCGGAAGCGGGGGTCAAGGATCAGGTCCGGCCGGCCGATTGCATTGAAGATCCGCTCGGCCATGGACTGGGTCGAGCCCGACAGGCTGACGAATTTTCCATCGCGACACCGGTAGGCGTTTCGCGGCGCCGAGTTGCTGGACCGGCTGCCGGTGGCCTTGCGGGTCTCACCGGTGAGGCGGAAATTGGCGGCTTGCGGGCCCAGCAGGGCGAACAGCGGGTCATAGAGCGGCAGGTCAATGACCTGTCCCCTGCCCTCGGGCCGCTCGGCTTCGCGCAGCGCCAGCAGAGCGGCGGAAACGCCGTAAACCCCGGCGACGCCGTCGGCGAGATACATGGGTGGCAGGATCGGCTCGCGATCTTCAAAGCCATTGATCGAGGCGAAGCCGGACATGCCTTCGATCACAGTGCCGAAGCCAGGGCGCTGATAGTAGGGACCGTCCTGGCCCCAGCCCGAGATGCGCACGATCACCAGTTTGGGATTGCGCTTGAGCAGGATTTCGGGCGCGAGACCCATGGCCTCAAGCACGCCGGGGCGGAAACTCTCGACGATGATCCCCGCCGACGGGACGAGATCGAGCAGGAGTTCGCGGGCCTTGGTCGAGCGAAGATCGAGGCAAAGGCTCTTCTTGTTGCGGGCGTAGATCTTCCAGTGGGTCGATACACCGCGCGTCTTCCATCCGCGCAGGGTGTCGCCGTTCGGCGGCTCGACCTTGATCACCTCGGCACCGAAGTCGCCGAGCATCTGGGTCAGGACGTTGCCGGCGAACAGGCGCGACAGGTCGAGCACCCGCACACCATCCAGCGGGCCGCCGGCCCCGGGTTCATAGTCCCGAAGACGCAGGGCGGGAGATGAGACCGGGCGCGCTTCAGTCATTGCCGTGCGCCAGGAAGTCGGCGATGTCCCAGTACCCCGTACGCGGCATGGGGACGTCGCCGCGCGTGCGGACCTCGAGCAGGAACGGGACATCCTTCGCCAGCGCGGCCTTGATGCCCGCCTCGAGGTCGTCAGGCTCCTCGATCAGCGCCGACTCGATCCCGAAGGATTTGGCCAGCATCTGGAAATCGGGGTTGTAGAGCTCACCGTCCGGGGTCCGGAATTCGGTGCCGTAGCTGTTGTCGAAATAGGTCGTGCCGACGGTGCGGATCGTCGAATAGCAGAAGTTGTTGAACAGGACCCAGAGGACCGGAATATCCAGCTCGACCGCCGTGGTCAGGGCACCCAGCACCGACATCAGGCCGCCGTCGCCGACGAGGCCGAGCACCTTGCGGTTCGGCGCGCCCAGCTTGGCCCCGATCGCGGCACCGGGCGAATAGCCCATGGTCGCCATGCCGCCGCTGGTGATGAAGCCGGCCGGGCTGGCGATCTCCAGCTGCTGGCCGGCGCCGTTCTTGTTCCAGCCGACGTCCGTCACGAACACGGCGTCGGCCGGGGCCGCCTTCGACAGTTCCATCAGCAGGCGGGCCGGATGGATCGGCTTGGTGTCGACCAGCTGGGTGTCCTTGAGCTCCTCGCGCCAGGCCGCCTTGCGCGTGGCCGTGACCGCGGCCTGGGCCTGGGCTGCGGCCGACGGGCGAGGCGTATCCAGGAGCGCGGTTGCGAGCTGGGCCAGGGTCGCCTTGGCGTCACCGAGAATGCCGATGTCGACGGGATAGCTCTTGCCGATCTCCTGCGGATCAATGTCGATCTGGATCAGGGTCGTCCCGGGAATATTGAACGTGTGCTCCGGCCGCCATGAGCTGCAGTCCGCCTCGCCGAAGGCCGTGCCGACGGCCAGGATGACGTCGGCGTTGCGCGCGCTCTCGTTGGCGACCCGCGAGCCCCAGATCCCGGTGGTGCCGAGCGACAGGGGGTGGGTCTCGGGGAAGACGCCCTTGCCCACCAGGGTGGTCGCCACCGGCGCGCCCAGGCGTTCGGCCAGCGCCTGGAGTGCTGCGAAGGCGCCGGACAGGGCCACGCCATTGCCGGCGAAGATCACCGGATTGACGGCGGAGGACAGTAGCCGGGCCGCCTCGGCCACGCCCTGGGCGTCGCCCATGGAGCGGGGGAAGTTGGGGCGACGCGAGCGGGTCACCGGGGCGGCGGAGATCTTCTGCGAGAAGACGTCCATGGGGATGTCGAGCAGCACGGCGCCGGGCCGCCCGGTCTGGGCGATGTTCAGCGCCCGGTGCATGATCTCGGGCAGGAATTTGGCGTCGTCGACGCGCCAGACCCGTTTGCAGATCGGCCGGAAGATATCGCCCTGGGACGCGTCGGCATGCAGCCGCATGCTCTGATGGGCCTCACGCGGGTGATGGTAGGACGGCGTGTTGCCCGTGATCACCACCATCGGCGTGCCGTCCATGGCAGCGGAGGCGACGCCGGTGACCGTATTGGTCAGGCCGGGCGACAGGTGGACATTGATGACCGCCAGCTTCTTCGACACCCGGTAGTAGGCGTCGGCGGCATGGACCGCCTGCTGCTCGTGGCGGAAGGAGATGTATTCGATGCCCAGCCGCTGGCAGGCGTCGATGAGGGCGTAGTTGGTGTGACCGCACTGGCCGAAGACCTTCTCGACGCCCTCCTCCTTCAGGCACTGGGCCATGAAGATCGCGCCGGTCACGCCCTGGTCGTTCATCGTTCCATCCATCACAGGGTCACCGTCACGAGGCGCTCTTCGGTCATTTCGCGGATCGCGTATTTCGGGCCTTCGACGCCGACGCCGCTCTCCTTCACCCCGGCGAACGGAATGAGATCGACGCGGCTGCTCGAGGCATCGTTGAGGTGGACCACGCCGACATGCAGGCGCGCCGCGCCTTCGAGCGCTCGCTGGATGTCCCGGGTGAACAGGCCGGCGGCGAGGCCGAACTCCGTGGCGTTGACCCGGTCGATGGCCTCATCGAGCGTGTCGAAGGGAATGATCGACAGCACCGGCGCGAAGATCTCCTCGCACATCACCCGCATGTCCGGCGTGACGTCCGTCAGCACGGTCGGCGGCAGGACGGCACCGGTCCGGACACCGCCGGCCAGAAGCGTCGCGCCCCGGGCGACGGCCTCCTGGACCCAGGCCTCGGCGCGAGCCGCGTCCTTCTCGCTGATCATCGGCCCGACATCGGTGTGGTGATCGCGCGGATCTCCGACCACCAGTGACGCGACCTCCGACATCAGTTTCGCGGTGAAGGTCCGGAGGACCTCCCGCTGGACGAACAGCCGCTGGGTCGAGGTGCAGGCCTGCCCCTGACGGCGGAAGCCCGACTGGGCGCATCGCACGGCGGCCCGGTCCAGGTCGGCGTCGGCGCAGACGATGGTGGCGGCGATGCTGCCAAGCTCGAGCGCGACCGGGCGCAGACCGCGGCTCTGGCGGATCAGCTTCCCGACCGGCGTGCTGCCGGTGAAGGTGAAGAAGTCGATGCCCTCATGGTCGACCAGCTGCTGACCGACGCCGCGGCCTTCGCCATGCACCAGGTTGATGTGGGTTGGCGGCACGCCGGCCTCGAGCATCAGCTCGAACAGCCGGGTGGCGGACAGGGGCGTCGCCGCCGGCGGTTTGAAGACCACGCTGTTGCCGGCCGCCAGGGCCGGGGCGACCTTGTGGGCGACCATGTTGAGCGGTGAGTTGAACGAACTGATCCCGCCGACCACGCCGCGCGGAACCCGGATTGTGAAAGCCATCCGGTGCGACTGACCGGCCGCGCCCTGGATCGGCACCATTTCACCGACCAGGCGGCGGGCTTCTTCTGCGGACAGGCGGAAGGTCTCGGCGGCGCGGCCGACCTCATTGTTCGAATCCTTCCAGGGCACGCCGGATTCGCTGATGATCAGCCCGGCGAGCGCCTCGCGGTTCGCCTCGATCAGGTCCGCCACCCGCATCAGCAGCCGGTAGCGTTCATGGGGCTCAAGCTTGATGGACTCGAAAGACCGGCGCGCCGAAGCAACCGCGGCGTCGACCTGGGCGGTCGAGGCACACTGGATAAGACCGATCGGCTGGCCCGAGTATTTGTCGACAACGGAGATGGACTCCCCGTCGCCTTCAACCCAGACGCCGTCGATGAGCAGCTTGATCGCTTGTTGGCGTGGCACCGTATTTCCTTCCTAACCGCAAGCGCCTCTCCGGGCGTGTCGGTCGGGGTGCAGGCCGGGACTCATCCCTGGACCTGAACCCGTATGGAGAGACGTAGACCCGGCTGCACTAAAGCAATAGTGATGTTTCGTTCAGCCAAAGATGAGATAAGCTCATCGATTATGCATCATAGGCGTATACCGGGTCCGGCGCGCGAACTGTGCTGCTCAAGCCGCGAGAGCCCACATGAAGTTTGAGTTCTTCATCACCCTGGACTCCATCCTGAGGAATGGCAGTTTCGCCGGCGCAGCGGAGGACATGGGCCTGAGCGCCAGTGCCGTGAGCCTTCAGGTCAAACGCCTTGAGGAATATCTGGGGCAGCCGCTGTTCGACAGGTCCGGACGGACGTCGAAGCCGACACCGCTCGCCCGGGAACTGACCGAAAACGTGCGCGCCGCGCTGGATGCCGTCGAGGCCGCGCGCACGCGTCAGACCATCGCCCTCACTGGCCGGGTGGTTCTGGGCACCATCCGGTCGTTGCAACCGACGATGATTCCCCTGGTCCTGCGCGAGATCAACCGCCGGCATCCGGAGCTGAGCGTCCGGGTGATCCAGGGCGATTCCGTCGAACTCCTCGACCAGCTGAAGGCGGGCCGCCTCGATGGTGTCGCCCTGATCCGTCCTACCTCCGGCGGATCAAGCCGGCTGTACTGGGAGGATCTGACGGAACAGCCGTTCGTGTTCGTCGCCCCGCCGGACAGCGAAGGCGAATCGATCGCGGCCCTGGTCCGACGCTACAACTGGCTGCAGTTCGACACCTCGCTGACCAGCGGGCGGGTCGCCGCGACCTACATGCGCCGGATCGCGCCTTCGATGACCCCCAAGTTCGAGCTCGAGTCCATCGAAGCGGTGCTGGCCATGGTCTCATCCGGGCTGGGTGTTTCGATCATTCCCGATGCGCGGGGCGCGATGGTCGACGCCTATCCCGTCCGCCAGATATCGCTCGGGAAGAACGCGCCGACCCGCCAGATCGCCTTCGCCTGCCGGGGCGCTGATTTCGACAACCGTCGCGTCTCGGCGCTCCGCGATGCCTTCAAGCTCAGCTATCAGTCGATCATGGACTGATTTGACCGGGGATGAGGCCGCCGGTCCGCGCACGCGGTGCACCCGGACTGGCAGAGCCGCTGCGTTCAGTGCGAACCGGGTGTTGCAGCCTGTCGGCGACGATCTCCGGCTGCTGTTCGCCCTGTCAGGTCTCATCGCCATCGGAGGGGCGACGACGATCCTGACAGTCAAGCGGGTGCGCTGACGTCCGGGGCATGGACGTCCGCCCGACCGGCGTGGCTGTCCGGCAGACTCACCTGGTCCGAAAATCGTCTGGTATCCCCGCCCTGACCAACATAGGTTCCGGAGCGGAGGGGCGATGACGGGTCGACTTACGGAGCGGCAGCTGGAGTGTCTTCGGCTCTCAGCGACGATGACCGACAAGGACATCGGTCGGCACCTTTGCATCTCGCACCACACCGTCAGCCTCCACGTCCGCGAGGCCATGCGACGCCTGCAGGTCTCATCACGCAAGGCCGCCCTGCGCCGCCTAGCCTTGGATCCGCTATACGGATCAGAGGCTATACCGGCCCCCGTCGATCCCGGCCCAGATCGGCCTGCGCCGGGCGATCCGGTCGACGACACGGCCAGCACGGTCGGGAAATTATCAGGTTGGATTCTGCCGCCGCCTCCGCGGCCAAGTGCCCGCCTGGCCCTGATCTTCGTCTTCGCCGCCGTCGCCGCCCTGATCACGGTCGGTATCGTCAATGTGGTGTCAGGGGCCGTTGGAGCCCTCGCCTCCCATGCGCCGCCGAACGCCGTCCTGACGCCTGACTGACTCTTGAGCGTTAGGAGCTATGCCAATGAATAGCAGACATGTCGGCGTGCGGATTGCCCGCCGCCTCCAGACAGCGGAACACGCGGTCGACAGGGCCATGATCGAGACGACGGCCCTGATTCAAGCCATGATCGAGGGGCGGGCAGATGCCGGGTTCGCCGCCGATGTCGGCCACCCTGCCCTGCTCAATGTCGTGCGCGGCCTGAACCAGCTTGCCGAAGCGCGGGGCGCGGTCGTGGAGGGCCACGGAGGACTTGCGGCCGTCGCTTCGACCCATGGCGTCCTCTGGCGCCTTGAAGGGCCTCTCGAAGAGAAGACCAGGCCAGTGGTCGTCGGAGCGATCGGCGCGGCGGCCTGACCGGGGCCGGGGAATGAGCATGAGCGTCATCCAACTCTCCATTCTCTGCCTCAGCGCAGTCAGCATTGGTTTGCAGCTGTGGAAGGGAAGGACGGCTGAGCGGATCGCGGCGACGGCCTTTCTGGTCGCCATGCTGGCGACGCCACTCGTCGACGGCTTTCAGGTCGACGGTCTGCGATGGGGCGTCGGCCTTCTGGCCATACTCCTCTTCGGGACCCTGGTCTGGCTGGGTCTGACGACTGAACGGTGGTGGCTGTTGGCCGCGGCGGGAATCCAGCTGTTGTCGATCGCCACCTATCTGGTCGCCCTTCTCACGCCGGACGTCCAGGTCTGGGCCAGCGTTACGTTTCGCATCGTGGTCTGGGTGGAGCTCATGTTGATCGGCCTGTTCGGCGTCTGGGAGTGCCGGAACGCGCCCTACGCCCGGTCCGCCCGGCTCACTCGCTAGGCCATTTTTCTATCAGCACGGCGGCTGTGGCCGCCTTGATCTTGCCCAAGGAGGGCGGAGTCATGTCTCAGAGATGGACCCTGGAGGCGGCCATTGCATTTTGGCGCCAACACTACCGCAGCGATCTTGAAATCGTTTGGGATCGCTTCGTCGCCGCCGAAGCCTTCATTCTCGACCACAGGCCGAGAAACTCCCGCGAGGCCGAAGTGCTTCTCGAGGTGCTCGTCGAACAGGGCCCTGATGGCCGGGGCGACGGTCGCGACCAAAGAGCCCTCCGTCGCCTGCAGGCCTTTGTCCGCGGGCTCGACCCCACGGAGGCAGTAGCCGCCTGAGTTTGCCCGTCCTGACCGTCTTGCGTCGGTCTGTACAACCCGGCCGGCCCCGCAGAGCAGACGCCTTGCCAGGTCATTTCTTCGGCCTCTTGCGCCACGGGCCCTGACGGCCTGTGGCGCGCAGCCCAAGGGCAGCCCCGGGCCGGCGGGCGCGGATCCGGACGGCGTTAGTGGCGCGCCGCCGTCTTCCCCGCTCCAGACACACTCGCCGCGGCATGCGCCTGGGTGCGGGGCAGCACATGCCGGAACCGCCTTGCCGCATCGGGCCAGGTCTCGATCAGGCGCAGCGCCAGGGGCGAACCGGTTTCCGCCGCATGCCGGACCACCAGCGCCTTCAAGCGTTCGTTGGCTTCGCCGATGATCGGGCCGCACACCACCGAATCCGCGTTCAGGCGCGTTTGAGCCCTGCCATCCGAATCAAGGACAAAGGCCTCGCCGCCCGACATACCGGCACCGAAATTCCAGCCCGTCTCGCCGAGGATCACCACGGTCCCGCCGGTCATATACTCGCAGCCGTGTGCACCGCAGCCCTCGACCACGGCCGTGGCCCCCGAGTTGCGGACCGCGAAACGCTCGCCCGCAGCACCCGCCGCGAACAGCGCTCCCGAGGTGGCGCCGTACAGGCAGGTGTTTCCGATCAGGGCCTCGCCGACGGCCCAGGCGGTCGGCCTGACAACGACTTCGGCACCCGACAGCCCCTTGCCGACATAGTCGTTGGCCTCGCCATCCAGCTCGATGCGCAGGCCGGTCATGCCCCAGGCCGCCAGCGACTGGCCCGCCGCGCCGCGCAATTTGAGCGTCAGGTGCCCTGCGGGCAGATCGGAGCCGTACCGCCGCACGATATGGGATGACATGCGCGCGCCGATGGCCCGCTGGGTGTTGGTCACCGCATAGGTCAGGGACATCTTCTCCCGGTGGTCGAGGAAGCGCGCCGCATCCACGACGATCCGGGCGTCAAGCGTGTCCGCTACAGTGTTGTATGGGGCCTCGGCGGAGCGCGTCTCGCCCTCCCCCACCCGCACCAGCAGCGGGTTGAGGTCGAGGTCGTCCAGATGGGCGTCGCCGCGCGAGACCTGGCGCAGCAGGTCGGTCCGACCCACCGCCTCGTGCAGCGTTCGCAGGCCCAGCGACGCCAGCACCTCGCGCGTCTCTTCCGCGATGAAGCTGAACAGATTGACGACCTTCTCGGGCGTGCCGGTGAACATGGCACGCAGCCGTTCGTCCTGGACGCAGACGCCGACCGGACAGGTGTTGGAATGGCACTGGCGCACCATCAGACAGCCGACGGCGATCAGGCTGGCCGTGCCGATACCGAACTCCTCCGCCCCGAGCATGGCCGCGATGACGACGTCGCGCCCGGTGCGCAGCCCGCCGTCGGTGCGCAGCCGCACATGGCCGCGCAGCCCGTTCAGGCTGAGCACCTGATGCGCCTCTGACAGCCCCAGTTCCCAGGGCATGCCGGCGTGTTTGATCGAACCGAGCGCCGAGGCACCCGTGCCGCCATTGTGCCCCGCGATCAGGATGACGTCGGCCTTGGCCTTGGCCACGCCCGCCGCGACCGCCCCGATGCCCGACTGGGACACCAGTTTGACCGTGACGCGGGCGTCCGGATTGACCTGTTTCAGGTCGTAGATCAGCTGGGCAAGGTCTTCGATCGAATAGACATCGTGATGCGGCGGCGGGCTGATCAGGCCGACGCCCGGGGTCGAATGGCGCATCCGGGCGATGAACTCGGTGACCTTGAACCCGGGCAGCTGACCGCCCTCGCCGGGTTTGGCACCCTGGGCCACCTTGATCTCGATCTCGCGGCACTGGTTCAGATATTCGGCGGTCACCCCGAACCGCCCTGAGGCGATCTGCTTGACCGCGCTGTTGGCGTTGTCGCCGTTGGGGCGCGGCCTGTAGCGCTCGGGATCCTCGCCGCCCTCACCGGAGACCGAGCGGGCCCCGATCCGGTTCATGGCGATGTTCAGTGTCTCGTGGGCTTCGGGTGACAGGGCACCCAGCGACATGCCGGGCGTGACGAACCGGCGGCGGATATCATGGACGCTTTCGACCTCGTCCACTGTGACCGGCGTCGCCTCGCGGAAATCCAGCAGGTCGCGCAGCGCCGTCGACGGTAGTTCACGCACCCTTCGGCTGTAGGCCTTGAACCGACCGTAGTCGCCGCGCGTGGTGGCGTCCTGCAGCCGGTGGATCAGCTCGGCGTCCCAGCCGTGGGTCTCCTCGCCCGCCCGGATGCGGTGCGAGCCGCCGATGCGGAGCGACGGTTTCCAGACGTCAAATCCGCGCCCCGTCTTGCGGACGGCCTGCGCTTCTATCCCGGCCAGACCGATGCCAGAGATGCGCGACGTCATCCCGGGGAAGAACTCGGCCACCAGAGCCCGCGACAGCCCCAGCGCCTCGAACTCGCAGGCCCCGCGATAGGCGGAGATGACCGAGATCCCCTTCTTGGCGAGGATCTTCATCAACCCCGCCTCGACCGCCGCCTTGTGGTTCAGGCAGGCCTCGCGCAGCGTCAGGCCCGGATAGCGCCCGCCCTCAAGCCGCTCGAGAAACGTCTCCTGCGCCAGCCAGCCGTTGACCGCCGTGGCACCGACACCGACCAGCACGGCGAAGGCATGGGCGTCGATCGCCTCGGCCGCGCGCACCACCAGCGAGCAGAAGGTTCGCAGCCCCTCATCCACCAGCCGGCCGTGCACCGCCGCTGCGGCCAGGATCATCGGGATCAGCGGTCGATCCGCGCCCATCCGCTCGTCGGTCAGGACGATCAGCCCGGCCCCGCCGCGCGCCGCGGCGACCGCTTCAGCCCGGATACGATCCAGCGCGGCTTTCAGCCCCCCTTCGCCGGCCGGGAAGGTGCAGTCGATCACCGTGGTCGCGCCCGCGCCGACGACATCCAGCATCCGCTCGTACATGCCGGTCGTCAGGACCGGACTGTCGAGCACGAACACCTTCGTCTGGGTCTCGTCCTGGGCGAGGATGTTGCCGAGGTTCTTGAACCGCGTCCGCAGGCTCATCGCCCCGGCCTCGCGCAGCGGATCGATCGGCGGATTGGTGACCTGGGCGAAGGCCTGGCGGAAATAGTGGGCGAAGGGCCGGTCCTGATGCGACAGCACCGCCGGCGGCGCGTCGTCGCCCATGGAGGCCACGGCCTCCTTACCGTCGCCCGCCATCGGATCCAGCAAGGTGTCGATGTCTTCCTGGGTCCAGCCGACAGCCGCCTGGAACCGGGTCAGGGCCTCGCCCGAGACGCGCCGGGGCTCCGGGCCCGGCCCGACCAGCGGCTCCAGTTCGACCATGTTCGAGAGCCACTGCCGATAGGGCAGCGCCGCCGCCAGACGATCCACGGTCTGGGTCTCGTCGTAGAGAACGCCGGCTTCCAGATCGATCGAGATCATCCGCCCGCCGCCGATGTGCAGCCGCCGCTTGATCCGGTCATCGGCGATGCCGGTCATCCCGACCTCGGAGCCGCAGATCAGCAGGCCGTCGATGGTCTCGGCCACCCTCAGCGGACGCAGCCCGTTGCGGTCCTTGCCCGCGACCACCCAGCGACCATCGGTGGCGCAGACGGCGGCCGGACCGTCCCAGGGCTCCATCACGGCGTTGCAATAGGCGTAGAGGGCACGGTGGTCGTCCGAGATCACGCCCTCGATCGGCGCCTCGGGCATCAGCAGGGCCTTGACCATGGGCGCGGGGCGACCGGCGCGGACCAGCACCTCAAAGACATTGTCCAGCGCCGCCGAGTCCGAACCGCCGGCCTGGATCACCGGCTTGACGATCCCGTCATCGGCCCCGAATGCCTCCGCAGTCATGCGGATCTCGTGGCTGCGCATCCAGCCGGCGTTGCCGCGCAGGGTGTTGATCTCGCCGTTGTGGGCCAGCATCCGGAACGGCTGGGCCAGCCGCCACTCCGGGAAGGTGTTGGTCGAATAGCGCTGGTGGAACAGCGCCACATTGGCCTCGACCCGCGGGTCGTTCAGGTCCGGATAGAAGTCCGCCAGCGCCTGCGCCAGCATCATCCCCTTGTAGATCACCGACCGCGCCGACAGGGAGCAGATGTAGAAATGCTGCAGGCCTGAAGCGGTTGCCCGCGCCTCGATCCGGCGGCGCAGCAGGTACAACGCCCGCTCGAGCGCCTCGCCGTCCAGCCCCTCCGGGGGGCTGAGCATGATCTGTTCGATCTCGGGCCGGGTCGCCGCTGCCCGCTGGCCCAGCACCAGCGCATGGGTCGGCACCTGCCGCCAGCCGTAAAGCCAGAACCCCGCCGCCATCACCTCACGTTCGACGATCGTCCGCGCCCGCTCCTGGGCGGCCAGGTCGACGCGGGGCAGGAAGATCATCCCCACGGCAATGGGGCCTGGCCGTGGCGCGTGCCCGGCATCGCGCACCTGGGCTTCGAAGAAGGCCCTCGGCAGGCCGATCAGGATTCCGGCGCCGTCGCCCGACTTGCCGTCGGCGTCCACCGCGCCCCGGTGCCAGATCGCCTTCAGCGCCTTGAGCGCCAGGTCGATCACCTCGCGCCGCGGCTTGCCGTCAATGGCCGCGACCAGGCCGACACCACAGGCATCGCGCTCGGATGAGGGATCATAGGCGTGGCCGTCGATCAGCCGCTGGCGGTCGAGCGCGTAGTGTTCCGGGTCGAAGGTCATGCGGCCGCCCTCTCCCGGCTGGATAGCCAGGCCTCGATTTCAGCCGCGGCGTCCTGCCCGTCCCTGACGGCCCAGACGACGAGCGACGCTCCCCGCACGATGTCGCCGGCGGCGAATACGCCCTCCAGGGTCGTCGCCTTGGTGTGCCCTGCCGTGCGGATCGTCCGCCAGTCGGTCAGGGCCAGATCGGGCTCGGCGAACAGGCCCGGCATATCCTCGGGCTCGAAGCCGAGCGCCTCAATGACCAGATCGGCGGCCAGGTCGAACTCTCCGCCCGGAACCGGTTCAACGCTCCAGCGGCCGTCCGCGGACTGGGCAGCGAGGGTCATGCGCTGGCCCCGGACTCCGGTCACCCGATCCGCCTCGCCCAGCACCGCCCGGGGCGCGGCCAGCCATTCGAAGACCACGCCTTCCTCCTCGGCGTTGGCGACCTCGCGGGCGCTGCCCGGCATATTGTCCCGATCGCGGCGATAGAGGCAGGTCACCGACGTCGCGCCCTGCCGCACCGCCGTGCGCACGCAGTCCATCGCCGTATCGCCGCCGCCGATCACGACCACCCGCTTGCCTGATGCGTCCAGCGCACCACTGTCGAAGGCCGCGACCGGATCGCCCAGCCCCTTGCGGTTCGAGGCGATCAGATAGTCCAGCGCCGCGATCACCCCGGTCGAGCCGCATCCCGGAGCCGTCAGACGCCGTGCCTGATAGACCCCCGTCGCCACCAGCACGGCGTCGTGCGCCGCCCGCACCTCGGCGAACGGCAGATCGCCTCCGACGTCCACGCCCAGCCGGAAGGTCACACCGCCGTCGGCCAGCCGGTCGAGCCGTCGCTGGACCACGGGCTTCTCCAGCTTGAATCCGGGGATGCCGTACATCAGCAGGCCGCCCGCACGGTCGTGCCGGTCGTAGATCGTCACCGCATAGCCGGCCGACCGCAGGCGGTCCGCCGCCGCCATCCCCGCCGGCCCGGCGCCGACGATTCCCACGGACTGACCGCGTTCGACCCGCGGGCGGATCGGCTCAACCCAGCCGCTTTCAAACGCCAGATCGCCCAGCCAGCGCTCGACCGAACCGATGGTCACCGTCTCCCATCCCGATTGCTCGAGTGTGCAGGCGCCCTCGCACAGCCGGTCCTGCGGACAGATCCGGCCGCAGATTTCGGGCATGGTCGAGGTCCCTTCCGATTGGCGCCAGGCCTCCTCGGCGCGGCCTTCTGCGGCGAGGCGCAGCCAGTCGGGGATGTTGTTCTGAAGCGGGCAGCCGGTCTGACAGAAGGGCACGCCGCACTGGGCGCAGCGGCTCGACTGACCCGCCCCGGCCACCGGACTGAAGTCCGCGTAGATCTCGGAGAAGTCACGCACGCGGTCGGCCGCCGGCGTCTTGGCCGGTCCCGTCCTCGGGGTGATCACGAATGTCTGGTTCAACGACGCCACTGCAAGCCTTTCGCTACTGCACAAGGCTTAGGAGTCCGTCAGCGCAACAGCAACTTCCGTGCAGTGCGTGCACATCATGCCGCCCATCGTGCAAAGTTGAACCGGCCGAACAGATTTTTTCGCAACGTTCGACCGGCTCGATTTGTGCAACGCAAATATCAGAACAGGAATTTGAGTCCTGCGACCACCCGATCATCGGACAGCGGACCCGTTACGTCTGTGTCGTGGTAGCGGACATCGATCGCGACATTGTCGCTGAAGGCATAGGCGACGCCGGCGTTCCAGGTGGCGTAGTCGGCGTTGACGTCCAGCGCCTGGCGCCCGACAGCTCCCGATACCGTCCATTGGGGGGCC
Organism: Aquidulcibacter paucihalophilus; assembly: GCA_030285985.1. NCBI lineage: Bacteria > Pseudomonadati > Pseudomonadota > Alphaproteobacteria > Caulobacterales > Caulobacteraceae > Aquidulcibacter > Aquidulcibacter paucihalophilus. The sequence goes on along the minus strand of CP127384.1, from coordinate 1,456,361 downwards.
GGTGAGAAGGCCGCATTGGCCTCGACATAGGTGGCCTCCTCGTCGACCCCGAAGAAGTCGGGCGACCAGTAGACGGCAGCCGCCAGGGTCACCGGCCCGATCGCCCGCGACGCAGCCGCCTTGAACTCGGCATAGTCATAGTCCGCACCGCCGGGCTGGGAGACGTAGAGATAGCCCACCACGCCGACATCGACCGCGAAGCCGGAGACCTCGGTGCGATAGCCGCCATAGATGTCGAACTCGGCTTCCGTGTCGTCGCCGAAGTCGACGTTCGAGGCCCAGGCCCCGGCGTAGAAACTGCCGGCCGTGACGTCCACGCCGCCGAAGATGGCGGGGTCTTCGCTGGTCTGGCTGTAGCCGCGGAAGACATAGTCGCTGGTCACCCCCAGGTTCCAGGCGACCTCGGGTGCCTCCTGGGCCGAAGCGGCCCCGGCGGTCAGAAGCACGGCTACGGCAGCCGCGCAGGCAAGAGCGGTTCTCATCATCGTATCCCCTTGTTGTCGATGGTTTTCGAGACTCACGCATACTGGTGGCGACGCGGAGGGGAGGCTCCGCGCCGCCGTCGGATGGAGGTCAGACGCCCTCCATCACCTCACCATGCAGGTGCCCGTCGAGGCCCTCCTGCTCCTGTTCCGCGGTCACCCGCAGGCCGGTGGTGAATTTGCAGACGATCAGGATCAGGAAGGTCGCGACGGCGCTCCAGCCGATGGTGACACCCAGACCCCAGACCTGCTTGGCGACGGTCGCGCCCTCGGCGACGCCGTTGACGGCGGCGGAGGCGAACACGCCGGTCAGAACCGCACCCAGGATGCCACCGGCGCCGTGGATGCCGAACGCGTCGAGGCTGTCGTCATAGCGCAGCAGCTTCTTGATCCAGACCGAGGCCGCGTAGCAGACCGGCCCCGAGGCCAGGCCGATGATCACCGCCCCCTTGGGGTCGACCAGTCCGGCGGCCGGGGTGATGGCGACCAGACCGGCGATCAGACCGGACAGCACGCCGATCAGCGACGGCTTCCGCTTCTCCATGATCTCGACGATCTTCCAGGTCAGCGATCCGGCCATGGCGGCCAGGATGGTGTTCAGCAGGGCGACCGATGCGATCGAGTCCGCCGTCCAGGCCGAGCCGGCGTTGAAACCGATCCAGCCGACCAGCAGCAGGGAGGCACCGATCATGGTCAGCACCGGATTGTGGGCAACGATGCTCTCCTTGCCGTAGCCCTTCCGGGCACCAAGGAAGATCGCGCAGACCAGACCGGCCACGCCGGCATTGACGTGCACGACGGCACCGCCGGCGAAATCAAGCACGCCCGCCGCACCGAGGAAGCCGCCGCCCCAGACCCAGTGACAGATGGGCGCATAGACCAGCAGGGTCCAAAGGCCGGTGAACAGCAGCAGGCCGGAGTATTTGATCCGCTCGGCGAATGCCCCGGCGATCAGTGCCGGCGTGATGATGGCGAAGGTCAGCTGGTAGGCGATCCAGAGGAACTCCGGCAGGCCGGGTGCCAGACTGTGCGCCGTGGTCGTCGTGACGCCGTTCAGGAACAGCGCCTGGAAGGAGCCGATGTAGGGCTGAACGTCATCGCCCGAATAGCCGCCGATCGGCTGGCCGACGCCGAAGGACAGCCCGTAGCCGGCAATGAACCAGGCCAGCGTGACGACGGACGCAACGCCCAACGACTGGGTGATGGTGGCGATGACGTTCTTGCGACGCACCATGCCGCCATAGAACAGGGCCAACCCCGGCAGGGTCATCAGCAGGACCAGCGCCGTGGAGGTCAGGATCCAGCCGGTCGCCGCCCCGTCAAGCGCCAGCGGTACCTGATGCGCCAGCAGCGCGGGCGTCGCGCTGGCCGCCGCCGAGGCTGTGCCGGCTACGCCCCCGGCCAATAGAAGGACTGCACCCGAAAGCCCGATACGAAGTCGTGTCATTTGATCCCCCAAGGACAACATTACGCATTTGCGAAATGTTTACCGCGTTTGCGAAATTAGCAAGCGGGCCTCCGGGGGCTTTCGATTAATTGTCGCTCTGAGGCTGCTGGAAACGACGGATACGGGGGTATTTTATCGCTCTCGCAGCGCCTTCACCGTAAATTTACTGCCTCTCGAAGCTCTTCGCTAGTGCAGCATTTTCGGGTTGGCCGGGATTTTCGCGAGGACTCTCCGCCCACTCTTTTATGGCGTGCACGGTAAGATTGGAGCCGGAGCGCAAGCCATCCTGCCCGGCAATCGCCGTCATGGGCGACTGCCGGGCGAGGCCGAATCGTGGATCAGGGCCTGAGACCCGACGGGCGGCCGTTCGACCGCCCGTCGCCGTCCGGTCCGCTTTCTAGCGGCCGCGACGCTCGAACAGATCGGCCAGGGATTTCAGCCGGGTCTTGTTCAACCCGGTAGCCTTGCCCGAGGCCTCGTTCAGAAGGCCGGCGAGCGTCGCCGCGCCGCGCCGGTCGGCGCGACCGCCACGCCGCCATTGATCGATTCCGGTCTGGACCTGGCCGGCGAGGTCCGCCTCCACGCCGCCGGCGCGGGTCAGCTGATCCAGATAGGCGGCGGCGACGTCGGGCGTATCGGCCCAGGTGATCCGGGTCTGGGTCTGGGGATTGATCGTCTCCAGGGACACAGCCTCTGCCGCCGCGATTTCAGCCGCAGACAGCTGGTCGCTCGGGACCAGACGCAGCACATCAAGACCACGCGCGATCTCGCTGGAATAGATCCGGCCGTTCAACCAGTAGGCCGACCACGACCCGCCGACATACAGCCGGCTCGCGTCGATCGGTCCCCGGTCGAAGAAGGCGATCTCGACCGGCTTGGCCGGATCGGTGAAGTCCATGATCGAGACGCCGCCCTGGTACCAGGCCTGGACCATCAGGTCGCGGCCGGGCACCGGGATGATCATCCCGTTGTGAGCGACACAGTTTTCCGTCGCGCCTTGGGCGCTCGGCAGCTTGTGGAAGCTCTTGCCCGCCAGGGTCCGGTTCTCGATGGTCGCGACCATGTTGGCGCCCCAGGTCGCCGGGTTCGTGGCCTGACAACGGGCACCGATGCCGCCGCCCCACTCATCGGTGAAGACGACCTTTTCGCCGGTATTGTTGAAGGTGGCCGAGTGCCAGTAGGCCATGTCCGGGTCGAAGATGTCCGACGTCCGGCGCGGGTTCTCCGGATCGGAGATGTCCAGCAGGATGCCGTTGCCGCTGCACGCACCGGCCGCCATGCCGAGTTCGGGGAAGACGGTGATGTCGTGGCACTGGTTGGTCTGGGCGGTGTTCTGGCTGGCGATGCCGGCCCGGCCCCCACGCCACAGACCCGCCACGCGGCCGGTCTGGCTGTCGGCGAAGATGCGCGGCCGGTTGACGATCGCCGCGTCCTGCGGGCGGTTCAGCTCGACCTTGATCACATCGATCGAGAACAGGGCGGTCTCGGGGTTCTGGTCCGGCTGGCCGTCGGTGCAGATGGCCAGCTCCGCCGCGCCGCGGACATCCGCCGTGCCCGAGTTGTAGATGTACAGGACATTGGCGTCGGTCGGATGCGGGACCAGCGTATGGGTGTGTGAACCCCGGCAGGTCTGCACGGCCGCGATCTGGCGCGGAGCGTTCAGATCGCTGATGTCGAAGATGCGGATGCCGCGGAACCGCTGGCTGACGACGTCGTCCTCATTGGTCGCGGCGCCGCAGTTCAGGCGACCCCGGTTCTCCTCGACCGACATGAACAGCAGGTCGCCGTGCACCGAGACGTCGCCCTGACCACCGGGGCAGACGACCGACATGACCAGCTGCGGCGCGCCGTCGCCGGAGATGTCATAGGCGTTGAAACCGTTGAAATTGCCGACGAACAATTTGCCGTCAGACACCGCCATGTCGGTGTTGGCCCGCCCCAGCGGGCTGAAGTTCGGATTGCCGCGCGCGCGGGCCATCATGGCCTCACCTTCCTCGCGGCTGGTCGGGGGCGAGAAGCCGATGTCCGGATCTGCAAACCCCGGCGCCATGCCGATGGAATGCTCCAGCACCATGCCCGACGCCAGCTGACCGGCGTCCGCCAGCCCGGCCGACAGGGTGCTGCGGCCGTCAGCCTGGATGACCTGGGCGTCGCCCGGCCCGCTGGACTGGGCCGCGGCGGCATTGGCCCCCAGGACCAGCCCGAGGGCGGCGACAGTGGAAAGCAGTGTGCTGCGAACGTTCATGGCCGGTCCTTCGGGAAGGGATTCAGAGGTCAGACAAAAGGGACTGCATACGCAGGATTTCCGCCGACTGGTCGGCGACGACAGAGGTGGTGAAGTCGGACAACATCGTATCCTCGGCTGCATCCGGATTGGCCAGCAAGGCGTCGACCATGTCGAGCGCCCCCTGATGGTGCCGGATCATGCCTTCGAGGAACAGGCGGTCGAAGGCCGGACCGCTGGCGGCGGCCAGCGCCTGCATCTGCGCCGGCGAGAGCATGCCGGCCATGATGGGTGTGTCGGAGGCCGGCATGGCGTGGCCGGCGTGGGCCGAGTGATCCATCCCGGCATGCCCGCCGCCCATGCCCGGCATTTCCAGCGGCTGCCCGCGATCCGTCAGCCAGCCGCGCATGACGGCGATCTCGGCTTCCTGGCTCATGGCGATCCGCTGGCCAAGCCGGCGCACCGTCGGATGGACGCCCCGCGTCCGCAGCAGTTCGACCATCTCCACGGCCTGACCGTGGTGAACGATCATATGCTGCATGAAGGCGACATCATCGGCCGTGAAGCTGGTGCGACCGAGCTCCACAGCCTCCGCGGCGCTGATGACGCGGGAGGACGCACCCGGCGCACCGGGATTGAAGATCGGCGGCGTCTGCGGCCCCGCCGCAAGTCCGGCCAGCCATAGCGCCGCGGCAGCGGCCGCAACCAAGGCTCTAGCCTCCGGCGCCGACGACGCTGAATTTGCCGTCGCGTTCCTGGCCGATGAACCAGTTCATCGTCCGGCCGCTGGTGAATTTCACGCTGTAGGTCTCGACCTTGCCCTCGGGCGTGTCCTGCGCGCTTACAAAGGTCATTGTCTCGATCGGGCCGAGCGCCTGGAGCCCCGGCGACATCGCGGCAATCTGGCCGTTGCAGGCGTCAAGCAGCGGCTGTGCCATCAGGGCCGCAAGGCAGGTTCCCTGCGCGGCCTCGCCGATGATCCGGGTCAGTTGCGGCGCATACTGGCCGTCCTCGGCCATCGCCGGAAACGCCATCAAACCGGCCGCCGCCACGCCGGCCAACATCATACGGAAACGCATGCTTCTCTCCCTCAGGGCTCCAACCCGAACGAGTGAGACCATGGCCCAGTCACGGAAGCGCCACAACCTGCTGCCGCGTGACAAAGAGTTCATTCTGCGGACCGTTGCCAAGGGCGGAGGCAGACGCGCGCTCAGGTCTTCCTTCCGAACCAGCCTGTGCGACCGGCCGGAGATGGCGAAGGCTGGGCCGGCTCCGGCGCTGCGGCGCGCGGCGCGGCCGCCGGAGCACTCTCCACGGGCCGCTGGCGAATGACCAGATTGCGGATCTCGGTCATGTCCTCCATCGCGAACTTCACGCCCTCGCGGCCGAGGCCGGAGTCCTTGACCCCGCCATAGGGCATGTTGTCGACACGGTAGCTGGGCACGTCGCCGATCAGGATGCCGCCGACCTCCAGCACGTCCCAGGCCCGCATGGCCTTGTGGATATCGCGGCTGAAGATGCCTGCCTGCAGGCCGAATTTTGAATCATTCACCTCGGCCAGGGCCGCTTCGAAGTCCGAGAAGTGCGACAGGATGGCGACCGGTCCGAACGCCTCCTCCTCCCGGATCTTGAGCCCCCGCCCGACGCCTTCCAGCAGGGTCGCGTCCAGCATGGCACCGGTGCGGTTGCCGCCGCACAGGACCGTCGCCCCGGCAGCGCGTGCCTCCTGGATCCAGGTCTCCAGCCGGATTGCCTCCTTCTCGTCGATCATGGGACCGATGAAGGTGGTCTCCTCGCGCGGATCGCCGCAGATCAGGGCCCGCGCCTTCTTCACCAGCAGGTCGCGCATCGGGCTGTAGATGTCGTCGTGGATCAGGATGCGCTGCACCCCGATGCAGGACTGGCCCGACTGGTAGAAGGCGCCGAAGATGATCCGCTCGGCCGCATCCTCCAGATCACTGTCGCGGTCGACGATGACGGCGGCGTTTCCGCCCAGTTCCAGCACCACCTTCTTCTTGCCGGACTTCGCCTTCAGCGCCCAGCCGACGTCGGGCGAGCCGGTGAAGGACAGCAGCTTCAGCCGGTCGTCGGTCGTGAACAGGTCCGACCCGTCGCGCGTCGCCGGCAGGATCGAGAACGCCCCCTTGGGCAGGTCGGTCTCGGCCAGAACCTCGCCGATGATCAGGGCGCCCAGCGGCGTGCGCGAGGCCGGCTTCATCACGAAGGGACAGCCCACGGCCAGCGCCGGCGCGATCTTGTGGGCGGCCAGGTTGAGCGGGAAGTTGAACGGCGAGATGAAGGAGCACGGCCCGATCGGCACCCGCTTCCACATCCCCTGATAGCCCCTGGCTCGGGCCGAGATGTCCAGCGGCTGGACCTCGCCGGTCATGCGCACCGACTCCTCCGCGGCGATGCGGAAGGTGTCGATCAGCCGGGTCACCTCGCCCCGCGAGTCCTTGATCGGCTTGCCCGCCTCGATGCACAGGGCATAGGCCAACTCGTCGGAGCGTTCCTGGAAGCGTTTGACGCAGTGGGCCAGCACCGCCTGCCGCTCATAGGCCGCCATCCGGGCCATCGGCTCCGTCGCCCTGACCGCCGCGCCGATCGCACGGTCGATCGTGGCGGCATCGGCCATGGCCACCCGCGTCGCCACCTTGCCCGTGTATTTGTCGGTGACCTCAAGGTCCTGGTTGGGCGTCAGCGCCTCATTGGCCAGATAGAGCGGATAGGAGGCTTTGAGGGACGGCATGGGACGGCTCCGGCGGGGGACTGGAGGTTAAACCGGCAAGGCCGCGCTGAGTTCACGGACATCCTTGTTGAGGATGCGGTCGTTGTCGGCATAGTCGATAGGCACCTCGACCACATGCACCCCCGGCGTATCAAGACACTGTTTCAGGAGCGCCGGCAGGCCCTCGGCGGAGGTCACCCGGTGGCCATGGGCACCATAGCTCTCCGCGTATTTGACGAAGTCCGGATTGCCATAGGTCAGGCCCCAGTCCTCGAAGCCCATATTGGCCTGCTTCCAGCGGATCATGCCGTAGCTGTTGTCGTTCAGGATCAGCACCACGAGGTTGAGCTTCAGCCGCACCGCGGTCTCCAGCTCCTGACTGTTCATCATGAAGCCGCCGTCGCCGCAGACCGCCATGACCTTGCGGTTCGGGAAGATCATGCTGGAGGCCATGGCCGACGGCAGGCCCGCCCCCATGGTCGCCAGCGCATTGTCGACCAGGAAGGTGTTGGGCATGTGCGCCGGATAGCTGCGCGTGAACCAGATCTTGTAGACGCCATTGTCGAGACACAGGATGCCGTCCGACGGCATGACCTTGCGAACCTGATCGACCAGATATTGCGGATAGACCGGGCAGCGCATGTCACTGACGGCGGCGGCGGTGTGATCCAGTTCCGCCCGGTGGGCGCGGACCATGGACTCAAAGGTCCAGTGTGGCTGGGCCGCCAGGCCCTCCTTGATCTGCCAGATCGCATTGGCGATGTCGCCGACCACCTCGATCTGCGGGAAATAGACCGGATCGACCTCGGCCGTCCGGAAGCCGATGTGGATCACGTCGCACCCACCCGGCTTCATGAAGAAGGGCGGCTTCTCGATCACGTCGTGGCCGACGTTGATGATGACGTCAGCCGCCTCGATCACCCGGTGCACGAAGTCGCCGGAGGAGAGGGCCGCGCAGCCCAGATATTTCGGATTGCGCTCGTCGATCACCCCCTTGCCCAGCTGGGTAGTGATGTAGGGAATGCCAGTTTTTTCAACCAGTTCAGTCAGCATCCGGCTGGTCAGCTTGCGGTTGGCGCCCGCCCCGATGATCAACAGCGGCGACTTCGCCCGCGCGATGCGATCGACGGCGATGCGGATCGACTTGTCGTCGGCCACCGGGCGACGCACCTGGCTGGCGACGATGACCGGCGAGGTCGTCTGCTCGTGGGCGACGTCCTCGGGGAACTCCAGATGGGTCGCGCCGGGCTTCTCTTCCTGGGCCAGCCGCACCGCTTCGCGCACCCTCGCCGGGATGTTGTCGGCCGAGGCCAGCTGGTGGGTGAATTTGGTGATCGGCCGCATCATGTCGACCACGTCGAGGATCTGGAACCGGCCCTGTTTGGACGACTTGATCGGCTTCTGCCCGGTGATCATCAGCATCGGCATCCCGCCCAGCTGGGCATAGGCGGCGGCCGTCACCAGATTGGTCGCGCCCGGTCCCAGGGTCGCCAGACAGACACCGGCCTTGCCCGTGTGCCGGCCATAGGTGGCCGCCATGAAGCCCGCCCCCTGCTCATGCCGGGTGAGGATCAGCCTGATCTTCCGGCTGCGTGACAGGCTGTCGAGGAAATCGAGGTTCTCCTCGCCCGGCACACCGAAGACGTATTCGCAGCCTTCCTCTTCCAGACAGGCGACAAAAAGATCCGAGGCCTTGGTCATCGTCTTTTCCAATACGGGAGCGGCGGCCGGCGCGGGCACGGACCGGGCGGATGGGGAAAGCGCTACGGGATTGGCTTGTTCCGGCGAGGCGGCAGGATGGCCCGGTACGGGCCGGCGACGGCGCCGCGCCATGGCGGCCAGCACGACGATCAGCCCGCCGGCCAGAAGCGCTCCGGCCACCAGCGGATGGGCGACCGCCGGCAGGATCGCGTCCCCTATCGATGACACCGTCATTGCGCCCAGCCCCCGCCTGCGCGGCACCTTGAACCGGAACGCTGTTATTTGTCACGCGCGGTCGCGCCGCGCGCTAGTCCGTCTGATCAGGCGCCCGGTACGCGCAGCCCGCGCGCCGCCTCGGTCAGGGCGGCCTGCTCGGTCGGAGACCCGGTGAAGGCGCGCATCGCGTTGCGATATGCCGTCGTCGCCGCGGCCGCGTCACCCAGCACCATCCGCGCCCGCATCAGCCGCACCCAGCCGTCGCGATCCCGCGGCGAGGTCCGGAGCCGCTCTTCGAGCCCCCCGACCATGCCCTGGATCATCGCCTGTCGGTCCGCCTCGGACATCGAACCGGCCTCGGCGACCTGGGCCGCTGTCGGTCCGGGGATCCCGGGCGGAACCGCCGCCGGAGCCGCAGATCCCGCCGGCGCGGGCCGCAGGCGGCTGGAGATGTCCTGACCGCGCTCACGCGCCAGATCCTCGACGAAGGTGCGGACCTCGGCCGCCCAGGGCGCGCCGGCCGGGGCCGAATTGATCAGGTCGATCCAGGCCGTCATCGCCGCCTCGCGCTCGCCGCGCTGGTCCATCTCGACGGCTATGAAATAGCGGGCGCGGGGATCCTGCGGGTCCGCACGCAATGCACCGCGGAAGGCGGTCAGGGCCGCCGGCGTCACCTGCCCGCCTCCGACCTGAACGAGGGCCTCGCCCTGGGCCGAGAAATGCTCGGCGTTTGCCGGCTCCAGCGTCGCCGCACGACCATAGGCCTCAGCCGCATCGGCGAACCGGCCGGTCTGGAAATAGGACCAGCCGAGCAGCCGCCAGCCGTTGACGTCCTCCGGCGTTTGCCTGAGCTGGGTTTCGAGCTGGCCGATCATGGCCTGGACGTCCGCGCCGTCATGCGCCGCATCCGCCGGAGCCGCGGCCATGGCTGCGCTGCGAGGGCCCGCGCCGGGAAGATCAGGCCGTCCCAGAAGGGCGTACAGACCGGCCCCGCCCAGGGCCACGACCGCTGCGAGGCCCAATGCCAGTCGCATCAGGGCCTTCTCACCCAAAGGCCGGCCGGTGGGCGTCGCCTCGACTCCCTCAGCCAGGGCGCGACGCTCGACCTCCAGACGCAGGGCCGCAATGTCCTCCGCCGGGGCCGTGCCCGCCTCGGCCTGCCGGTCGAGATCGGCCAGCTGCGCCTTGAGCACCTCGGCGGAAGTGGTCCGTCGGTCCAGCACGCCGCCCGGACGGATCAGCGGTATGGCCAGCCCGACCACGGCCAGGGCGATCATCAGGGTCAGGACAATCCAGAGGATCATGGCGCGTCACCGGTTTTCAGAATGTCTGCGAGCGCGCGGCGCTCCTCGGCCGACAGTGGCGCGGGATCGGCGCCGCCGGCGCGGCTGCGACGTCTCAGATAGAGAGCAAGGCCGAGGCCGCCGGGGATCAGCACCAGCAGCGGCGCGCTCCACAGCAGGATGGTCTCGAGGTCCAGCGGCGGCTTGAGCAGGACGAAATTGCCGTACCGGTCGACGATATAGGCCATCACCTCCGCGTCGGTGTCCCCGGCTGACAGCCGCTCCCGCACAATGGCCCTCAGGTCGGCGGCGAGCGGCGCGTCCGAGTCGTCGATTGACTGGTTCTGGCAGACGACGCAGCGCAGTTCCTGACTGATCGCCCGCGCCCGCGCCTCGAGCACCGGATCGGCCAGCTGTTCTTCCGGCAGCACGGCCGCAACGGGTCCGGCGATCAACAGGGCGCAGAACAGGCCGAGGACGAAACGTTTCATGTCTCGTTCTCCAGTCGAGCCAGCATCGGCTGCAGCGTCTCCGTCCAGACCTCCGGGGTGATCGGGCCGACGTGGCGGTAGCGAACCCGGCCGTGCCCGTCGATGACGAAGGTCTCGGGCGCGCCGGTGACGCCGAAGTCGATGCCGGTGCGGCCGCGCGGGTCCGAACCGATCAGGGTGTAGGGATTGCCGCGCTGGGCGAGCCACGCGGCCCCGTCGGCGGGCTCGTCCTTCCAGTCCAGTCCATGGATGGTCACGCCCTGGGACTGGAGGCGCAGCAGCATCGGATGCTCGATCACGCAGGCGACGCACCAGGAGGCGAAGACGTTCAGAAGCACCGGCTTGCCGGTGAAGTCCGAGGAGGCCAGCCCCACGGTGTCCTCGGGCGTCAGGCCCGGCAGGTCGAAGGTCGGGATCGGCCGGTCGATCAGCATCGAAGGCAGGATGCTGGGGTCACGGCGCAGGCCCAGACCGAGGGCTGCCGCGACCATCAGGAACAGCACGATGGGAACGATGAAGGCCAGCCGCCTCATGCCGCCGCCTTCCCTGCCTTGGCCGGTGCGGCCTTGCGGACAGGCATGCCAAGCCGGGTACGGCGGTCGGACAGCGACAGGACGCCACCGAAGGCCATGATCAGGGCCCCGCCCCAGATCCAGCCGACCAGGGGATGCCACCAGAGCCGCACGGTGGCACCGCCGAGGGTCGCGCTCTCACCGACGGAAATATAGAGATTGCCCATCGCCTCGCCGCGGATCCCCGCTTCGGTGGTCTGGGTCTGGCTGGACGGATAGAAACGCTTCTCGGACAGCATCAGGAACGGCTGCCCGCCGCCCTCGATGCGGAACCGGGCCTGGTCCGCCTGGTAATTTGGCCCCGTCCCGGGCCCGAGCGCATCCAGGGTGACGCGCCGGCCGGCGAACTCGATGGTCTGGCCCGGGACCATGGTCACGACCTCGCTCACGGTCCAGGCGGTCATGGCCGTGACGCCAATGGTGGTGACACCCAGGCCGGCGTGGGCCACCGCAACGGCCCAGAAAGCCAGTGGCGTGGTGCGGATCAGTCGTCCGGTCTCTGCCCCCTTGCGGCCGATGCCCCAGCGCCGGGCCAGAAGCATGAAGGCGGCCGCGATCAGCCAGACGCCGAGCGCGATGCCCAGCGCCGCACCGACCTTCGCGATACCGAAGGCCACAACCCCGACGCCCGCCGCGATGGTTGTGACAGCGATCGGCCAGCGGAGCCGCATCAGCACCGCCCGCGCTGTATCGCGCTTCCAGTTGAGCATCGGCCCGAAGGCCACCAGCACCAGCAGGGGGACGAACAGCGGGGCGAAGGTCATGGCGTAGTAGGGCGGCCCGACCGAGATCTTGTCGCCGTTCAGCACATCGATGAACACCGGATAGAAGGTGCCGAGGAAGACGGTGGCGGTGGCCGCCAGCAGGAACAGGTTGTTCACGGTGATCCCCGCCTCGCGCGACAGGGGCGAGAACAAGGCCCCGGTCCGCATCGCCGGCGCGCGCCAGGCATAGAGGCCGAGCGCCGAACCGGTGGCGATCAGGATGAAGACCAGAATATAGGCACCCCGCTCGGGATCGACGGCAAAGGCGTGCACGCTGGTCAGGACCCCGGACCGGACCAGGAAGGTGCCGATCATGCTGAGCGAGAAGGTCAGGATGGCCAGCAGGATGGTCCAGCTGATCAGGGCACCGCGCTTTTCGAGCACAAGGGCCGAATGCAGCAGCGCCGTGCCCATCAGCCACGGCATCAGCGAGGCGTTCTCGACCGGGTCCCAGAACCACCAGCCGCCCCAGCCGAGCTCATAATAGGCCCACCAGCTGCCCAGGGCGATGCCGACGGTCAGCGAAATCCAGGCCGACAAGACCCATGGACGGACCCAGCGCGCCCAGGCCGCATCAACCCGGCCCTCGATCAGGGCGGCGACGGCAAAGGAGAAGGCGACCGAAAAGCCGACATAGCCGAGGTAGAGGAGCGGCGGGTGCATCACCAGGCCGGGGTCCTGCAACAGCGGGTTCAGCTCGGTCCCGTCCAGCGGGATCGGATTCAGCCGGGAGAACGGGTTGGAGGTGAACAGGCAGAAGCCGAGGAAGGCCGCGCTGAGCATCCCCTGAACCGCCAGCACCCGGGCCTGCAGCGTCTCGCGCAGCGTGCGTCCGAAGAAGGCGATGGCACCGCCGTGCAGGGCGAGAATCAGCACCCACAGCAGCATTGAGCCCTCATGGCTCCCCCAGGTGGCCGCGATCCGATAGGGCAGCGGCTGGGTGCTGTGACTGTGTTTGGCGACCAGTTCGACGGAGAAGTCCATCGTCACATAGGCCGTGGCCAGAGCCCCGAAGGCCAGGACGACAAAGACCATCTGCAGCAGGGCCGAGGCCCGTCCGAGGGACATGAGAACGCGATCGCCGCGGTGCGCGCCCAGCAGGGGAGCAACCCCCTGGACCAGTCCGAGCATGAAGGCGAGGATCAGCGCCAGCTGGCCGATTTCCGCGCTCATTCAGTATGCTCCACCGCCCGACCTGTACTGTAGCGAGCAGCACCCCTATGGTAAAGCTGCGCGGGGGATGGACCGTAGCGGCAAAATGCGCCGCTTGTCGTCCAGGCGCTACATTGGGGGGACGTGGTGGAGGGGGTCCATCGGATCGCCATCTTGGGCTCTGGGCCCGCCGGCCTGAGTGCGGCCGCGCACGCGGCTGCGCGCGGCGTGAGCCACGTACTGCTCGAGAAGTCGGACCACCTGTCGGACACCATATTCCGCTACCAGCGCGGCAAACACATCATGGCCACGCCCAGCCAGCTGGTCGTGCGCGCCGATGTCAGTTTCGAGCCCGGCAAGCGCGAGACCATACTCGACACCTGGTCGAACGAGGCGGCGAAGCACAAGGTCAAAGTCCGCTACCACGCCGAGGTGAAATCCATCACGGGCACCAGGGGCAATTTCAGCATCGCCCTGTCCGACGGCTCCGTGGTCCGCGCCGAGACGATCGTCCTGGCCATCGGCACCCAGGGCAACCCGAACCTCATGTCCTGCGAGGGCGGCGGCCTCTCCCACGTCCAGTACCAGCTCGACGACCCCGCCGAATATGTCGACGAACACATCTGCGTCGTCGGCGGCGGCGATGCGGGCATCGAGAACGCGCTGGGCCTCATCGCCGACCGGGCGCAAGGCAATACGGTCACCCTCGTCAACCGCGGTGCCGACTTCGCACGGGCCAAGGAGGCCAATGCCAAGGCCCTTCTGGCGGCGCAGGAAGCGGGTCACATCACCCTGCTGACCACGGCAGAAACGACCCTGATCGAGCCGGGCTGGATCACCGTCGACACCCCGGAAGGCGCGACCCGATTCCAGTGCGACCGGGTCATCGCCCGACTGGGCTCGGCCCCGCCGCGCAAATTCGTGGAGTCGATCGGGCTGGAGTTCACCAGCGCCGCGCGCGAGGCCTTCCCCAAACTGTCGCCGACGTTCGAAAGTACCGTGCCCGGCATCTATGTGATCGGGGCCCTGGCCGGCTATCCGCTGATCAAACACTGCATCAACCAGGGCTATGACGTCGTCGAATACATCGGCGGTGCTGTCGATCTGAAGCCGGCCGACGAACCCATTCTGGAAGCCCGGCTCAAAGGACTGCCCGGCAACCGGTCAGTCGCCCAGTGGCTGGAGTTCCTGCGCCAGGAGATCGAAATCCTGCGCGGCCTGTCGCCGCTTCAGATGCGGGAATTCCTGCTCGATTCAGACGTGCGCGCCTTCAACCCGGGCGCCGTCATCTTCAAGCGCAATTCCGTCGGCTCCTCGCTGTTCGGGATCGCCTCCGGTTCGGTCGAGGTCGAGGTCGGTGCCGGCAAGAGGCGGATGACCGTCCCGATCCCGACGGGATCGATCGTCGGCGAGGTCGGCCTCATCTCCGGTCGCCCCCGGGGGGCCACCGTGCGGGCGGCCGAGCCCACAATCCTGCTCGAGATTCCGCGCATCGCGGCCCTGCGCCTGATGGCCTCGGTCAAGGAGGCGCGCGACACGGTCAACCGCATCACCACCGAGCGCCAGTTGCTGCAGATGTTCGGCTCGGGCCTGACGCCCGCCGATCTGACGGATGTGCTGGAAACGGCGGAAATCCTTCAGGTGAAGACCGGCGAAGCGATCATCCGCGAGGGCGAGGACGGCTACGACATCTTTGTCGTCCGCTCGGGCAGCATGGTCGTCGAGAAGGAGATCGGCGGGAAGCCGGTCTTCCTGTCCTATCTGCCGGCGGGCTCCTACGTCGGGGAGATGGCGCTGGTCGACGGCGGCCGGCGCAGCGCCACGGTCCAGGCCGCGATCCGCTCCGAAGTCGTCAGACTGGATGGCGATCGCTTCCGCGCCCTGCTGAAGCGCAAGCCCGAGTTGGAGGAGAAACTCCGCGCCGACATGGCCGACCGTCGCAAGGTCAACGGCTATATCGAGGAGCAGAAGGGCAAGTTCGGCGACGTCGTCGACATGTACAGCGCCGTGGCCGACTTCCTGGTAGACCAGGGGATCGGCGAGGCCACCGACGTCCTTCTGATCGACGAAACCCTCTGCATCGGTTGCGACAATTGCGAGAAGGCCTGCGCCGACGTTCACGACGGCCTGTCGCGGCTGGATCGCGAGGCCGGTCGAACCTACGCCCATCTGCACGTGCCGACCTCGTGCCGGCACTGCGAACATCCGTACTGCATGACCGACTGCCCGCCCAATGCGATCCATCGCGGGCCGGACGGAGAGGTCTTTATCGACGAGACCTGCATCGGCTGCGGCAACTGCCAGCGGAACTGTCCCTATGACGTGATCCGCATGGACTCGCGGCCGCCGAAGAAGCCGGACCTGATCTCCTGGCTGCTGTTCGGTGTCGGACCCGGGCCGGGCGAGCCCGACAAGGCCTGGCGTGCGAAGAACAAGGCCAAGGGCGCCGAACCGCCCAAGGTCGCCATCAAATGCGACATGTGTATCGGCAAGGCGGGCGGCCCGGCCTGCGTGCGCGCCTGTCCGACCGGGGCGGCGATCCGGGTTTCGCCCGAAGAGTTCCTGACCGTCAAACGCATGAACAGGGGCGACTAGACCCTTGGCGAAGACAGCGAAAACAGGCGAACGCTCCAATCCCGGCCAGCACGACGGCTTCCTGGGTTACCGCAATTTTCGCTGGGCCTGGCGGGCGGGTGCCCTCTGTGTGATCGCCATCGCGGCCTATTTTTTGATGGACGCCGAACCTCGGCCGAACGGCGGCAGCGTCTTCGGCTATGTGGCCGGCACCGTCGCCGCGCTGCTGGTGCTCTGGCTGACGCTGCTGGGCCTGCGAAAGCGCGCCATAACTTCGGGCGACTGGTCGCTGAAGGCCTGGGTGTCGGCCCACGTCTATCTGGGCCTGGCCGTCATGGTGGTCGCGACCCTGCATTCGGGCTTCCAGTTCGGCTGGAACGTCCACACCCTGGCCTACGGCCTGATGGTTCTGGTCGTCGTCTCCGGCCTGTTCGGCATCACCGTCTACGCCATCCTCCCGCGCTACCTCAGCCGCAACCGCGGCGAGACGACCCAGAAGCAGATGCTGGAGACGCTCAAGGCGCTGGACCGGCAGATCAACGATGCCGCACAGCCGCTGTCCGAGGCGCAGGCGCGGGTGGTACAGATGTCGCTCGACGAAAGCCGGGTCGGCGGCCACCTGTGGCGGCGGCTGTCGGGCGGACGCGGGGGCTGCGGCAACCGACGCGCCCTGTCACGCCTGAGTGGCCTGCGTCGCCAGGCGACGGACGTCCAACTGCAGATGCTCGACCGGATCGAGGAGCTGCTCCAGCGCAAGGCCGCCGCCCTCGCCCAGGTCCGTCGCCACCTGCAGATCCGGGCCTGGCTGAGCGTCTGGCTGGCGGTCCACGTGCCGACCACCATCGCGCTCATCGCCGCGATCACCGCCCATGTCTTCAGCGTCTTCATCTACTGGTGATGGCCCGATGACCCTTGTCCTTCGCCAGGTGACACGCCGCGTCAGCGGGGCCGAAATCGTCCGCGAGAAGGTCCTTCCGACCGACGTCGCACGCATCGGACGCGGCGCGGACTGCGAGATCCGTCTGCCCGACCTGGCGGTCAGCCTGCACCACGCCACCCTGACCCTGACGGGGCCCGGACAGGTGAGCGTCGTCTCGGCCGGACGCGAGCCGTTCGGCGTCGACGGCCGGTTCGTCACTCGCACCGACATCGACGTCAGCCGCGCCCCGCGTCTGACCTTCGGCGATCACATCCTGACGCTGTCGCACGGCGACGGCGGCCGCATCCTGATCAACCTCGCCACCGCCGAGCCGGCGGAAGGCGACTCCGCCTCGGGCGTTCCGGCCGGCGGCGTCATACCCAAGGCCCGGATTTTCGGGCGCCGTCGCATCGCATGGACCCTCGGGCTGGGCATCGTCGCCCTCTGCCTGCTCTGGCCGCTGGCCGCGTTCCACGGCCACCTGACGGCCCGGATCGACCCGGACCAGCAGTGGTCGACCGGCCCCCTCTCCTCGGCGCACGCCTTCCTCGAGGACGACTGCCAGTCCTGCCACCAGGAAGCCTTCGTCGCGGTCACCGATGCCTCCTGCAAGACCTGCCACGCCGGCGACCAGACCCCCGCCATGATGGCCGCCGCGGCGACCTCTGTGCGCCAAGCCGGCTCGCCGGACACGCTGTCGTTCGTCAGGGACCACGCGCCTCGCGGCCGGATTCTCTGGGGCGCACCGCCTCCGGCCGGCATCACCGGCCAGGCCACCGCCTGGGTCCGGCGCGCCTTCAATCTGCCCGAGCAACGCTGCGCCAGCTGCCACGTCGAACATGTCGCCAACCCGGTCGCGGGCCGTCCGCCCGAGCCGATCCCGACCCTGACGCCCACCCAGACCTGCATCCAGTGCCATACCGGCCTGACCCACCGGCTGAAGGACACCGACCTGGCCGATGCGCCGTCCTGGGCCCGCCATCCGAATTTCCGCCCCACCCTGCCCGGCCCCGCCGGTCTGACCCGGGTGTCCCTCGACAGCCGCCCGCGCGAGGCGTCCGGCCTGACCTTCCCCCACGATCTGCACCTGTCGCCCGGCGGCGGCCCGGCGCGCATGGCCCAGACCCTGGGCGGGCGCGGCTATGGGGCCGCCCTGACCTGCGCCAGCTGTCACCGGCCCGATGCGGACCAGACGGGGTTTGCGCCCATCCAGATGGAGCGCGACTGCGCCAGCTGCCATGCCCTGTCGTTCGCCACTCCCGGCGGCGTCCGCCAGTTGCCGCACGGCGAGCCGGGCCAGGTGGTCGCGGCCCTGATGGCCTGGCAGGGCCGCGGCCCTGTCGCCGGTGGTGCCACCGCCCGGAGACGGCCTGGCGAGGCAGGCGCAGCCGGCCCCGGCGTCGGCGGCTCGCCCTCGGGGGCCAGCGCGGTCAACACCGTGGGCGGTGCCTTCGGCCCGCGCGGTGCCTGTTTCGACTGCCACACCATCTTCCGGACGCCGACGATCCGCTTCACCCCGGTCCGCCTGCCCGGCGACTTCCTCAGCCGCGGGGCGTTTGATCACAGCGTCCGCGAGCACCGCGTCGACCGTCAGGGCCAGCCGTCCTGTACCCAGTGCCATGCCGCGGCAACATCGGGCTCAGCGACCGACCTGCTGCTCCCGTCGGTGAGTGAGTGCGTGGAATGCCACGGTCAGACGACGGCACAGTCGCCTACGCCGGCACCGGAGAATTGCGAAACCTGCCACAGCTTCCATGCGCCGTCGCATCCGACGCCGCGTCCGCCGCGTCCGAACTTCGGCACGCCGCCCCGACGGATAGCGGCGGTTCAGACCACCCCGTAGGCCAGCATGGCCTCGGCGACCTTCTTGAAGCCCGCGATATTGGCGCCGCGCACATAGTCGATACGAGAACTTCCGGCCACGCCGCCGTATTCGACGCAGCGCTGGTGGATTCCGCGCATGATGTCGACCAGATGCTGCTGCAGCTCGGCTTCCTTCCAGGCGATGCGGCCGGAGTTCTGGCTCATCTCGAGGCCGGAAACAGCCACCCCGCCGGCGTTGGCGGCCTTGCCGGGCGCGTACAGGATGCCGGCGGCCTTGAAGACGTGCACGCCCTCCAGATCGGTCGGCATATTGGCACCCTCTGACACCGCCATGCAGCCGTTGGCCACCAGGGTCCTGGCGTCAGCGCCGTTCAGCTCGTTCTGGGTCGCGCACGGCAGGGCGATGCTGCAGGGCACCGCCCACGGCCGCTGGCCCTCATGATAGGTCGCGCCGCGGAACTCGGTGACATAGTCCGAGATCCGCCCGCGCCGCCGGGTCTTGTGCACCTTGACCCAGTCGATCCTGGCCTGGTCGATGCCGTCGGGGTCGTGGATGAAACCCTGTGAGTCCGACAGGGTCAGGACCTTGCCACCCAGCTGGACGATCTTCTCGGCCGCATGGGTCGCGACATTGCCCGAGCCGGAGATCACGGCGGTCTTTCCCGCCACCTCATGGCCGACATGGCCGAGCATTTCCTTGAGGAAATAGACGGCACCATAGCCCGTCGCCTCGGTGCGGATCAGACTGCCACCGTAGGACAGGCCCTTGCCGGTGAGCACGCCGGTGAACTCGTTGGTGATCCGCTTGTACTGACCGAACATATAGCCGATCTCGCGCCCGCCGACGCCGATGTCGCCGGCCGGGACGTCAATGTCCGCGCCGACATGACGATAGAGCTCGGTCATGAACGACTGGCAGAACCGCATCACCTCGTGATCCGACTTGCCCTTGGGATTGAAGTTCGATCCGCCCTTGCCTCCGCCCATGGGCAGGCCCGTCAGGCTGTTCTTGAAGGTCTGCTCAAAGGCGAGGAATTTGAGCACGCTCTCGGTCACGCTCGGGTGGAAGCGGATGCCGCCCTTGTAGGGGCCGATGGCGTTGTTGTTCTGCACCCGCCAGCCGCGCTGGACGCGGATGTTGCCCTTGTCGTCTTCCCAGCAGACCCGGAAGCTGATCACCCGGTCCGGCTCCGCGATGCGACGCAGGATCTGGTAGTGGTGATACTCCTCCTTGTCCTGGATGAAGTCGAAGATGTCTTCGGCCACTTCCTGAACCGCCTGGACGAACTCGTCCTGGCCGGGATTGCGCCTCTTAACGCCCTCGATGAACCGGGGCAGGTCGACGTGGTCCGAGACGGCCATGGCCGGTCCTCGCTTTCAGGTCAGGGAACGGGATTGGGTCCGTTGCCGCTACAGCCACCACCCTGACTGGGGCCGCCGGGGCTTTGAATCGGGCCACCCGACTCACAGCCGACGGACGGCTCGATCGGATCAAGGGCAGGCCCCTGGTCGGCGAAGAAGAGGTCGCCACCGTCGAGGCTCGCGGACAGGACATCGCCTGCACCGGAATCGCTGTTCGACGTCGGCCCGGCCCTGAGCAGGGCGCTCAGCCGGGACGAGGCCTCGTCGGACAGTTCAAACGGCCCGAAGGTCCCGCCCGCCCATGCGAACACCGCCAGGCCCGGACGTTCGAGCGTAAACGTCGCATCGCCGCTGGTGACATCGATCGCGCCGGGCGTATCGAAGCCAGCCCCCCGCGGGCCGGGTCCGCGCAGAACGATCAGGGTGGCATCATCGGGCGAACCGCTGAAGGGCGGCAGGCCGGGGTGTCCGGCAAGAACCAGCAGGGCATCGGGGCCGACGACCGCCTCGACCACCGTGCCACGCACCCCGATGGACGAGACAGGAGTCCGCACGGCGCCGGGCCGGGCCCCGCCGCGACCGGAGACGAAACGGAAGGCGCCGCGCGCGACCGAGGCCGAAGCCCCGCCTGCACGCCGGTCGGTATCGATCACGAAGCGATCAATGGTCACCCGCGCGTTGGAGCCGACCGTGAAGATCGACTGGTCACGAAGCAGGATCTGCAATTGGCTCTGCGCCCCGCTGACGAAGACGTCGCCCGTGCGGACCTGCCCCCTCAGGGCTGCGGGCCGCAGCGCGCTCTCACCGACGGGCTGGGTGCGGACGCTGTTGCGGATGGCGGCGTTGACGCCGACGGCCTCCTGGGCCTGGGCAACAGCGGGGGCCGCAAGGGCGCAGGCCAGGGCGGCGACGGCGGCGAAGGTGCGAACCGGGATCATGTTCATCTCTCCTAGTTGGCCGCGCCGAAGCGCCACGTCAGGCGCAGTTCGGCACCCCAGCTGTCATAGTCCGCGAGGGGGGCCAGGGAGTCCCGGGCACCGTAGGTCAGCGCGCCCTCGACACCCACATCCTGCCGCCAGTCGCCCGTCGCACCGGCCGCCGTAAAGGCGCTGAATGGTGCCCCGACTGCCACGCGCGCCCAGCTTCGGGTATCCTCGCGCGCCGGCGCGCCGAATCCGATGAAGACGGGATCGGGCGCGTCATACTCCAGCCACTGCATGCCGCCGGAAATGGCCAGATACTGTCCGCGACGGCTGCTGGTGTCGTAACGCACCTGAATGCCGGGCCCCGAATATCCGAAGGGTTCGTAGTCGGCCTGCTTGTCCTGCCAGCCGGCGGAGACACCGAAGCTGGTGCGGGCGTCCAGCCGGTGGGTCATGCCGAGATTGACATCATACCGCCAGCCGTCCCGGTCGCCGCCAATGAACAGCGCGAGGGCGTCCACGCCGGGCTCATCAAAGGTCTGGCTCACCGCCTCGCCCGAGAGGGAGAAGGTGGTGGCGTTGCTCGTCCGCCAGCGGGCCTGGGCCTTCAGGCCGACTTCCCGCATGTAGGGATCATCAAGCAGATCAAGCGCGCGCGCTACGGCGCTGACATTCCACGAGTTCAGCCTCCCGGTATAGGACAGGCCGGCCTCGATGTCCCCGCGCCGCACATTCCCGTCAATGTCGTCAAAGGTCGACCGGTCGTAACCACCGATCGAACCGAAGGCCGCATAGCCGGCAGCGCCGTCGAGGTCGTGCGCGATATTGAGGCGGGCCGCGAACACCGCCGCGCCCCCCTCCTCGCTGACCGGCGGCGCGAAGAGGGAGTCGAACTGGGTCGTCAGTGCGCCCGCCGCGTCGTCCTCATAGGTGACGGAGGCCGATGCATTTCCGCTGAACCGGGTCGTCGAGCGGCTGCGCTCGATCCGGGCGCGATAACGCGCCGCCTCGGCCCGCTGCAGGGGCGTCAGGGCCACCGGCTCCAGAAGATCGAGTTGGTCCCGCGCGCCCTGGAGGTCATCCAGGCGGAACAGGACAACGGCGTACAGCAGCCGGGTGCCATGACGGTTCGGATCCGCGATCAGCACACGCTCAAGGGCACCGGCTGCCCCATTGAGATCGCCCGCATCTGCCGCCCGTCTCGCGTATTCGAGGTTGAGCTCAATATCGTCCGGAGCCGCCAGAACAGCATCAAAATCCTGGGCCGCCGCGACCCCGACGGTCGCGACCGAGAGGCCCATGACCGCAGAAGCCAACAAGCCGGCGCGAAAAATCGAGGCCGAACGAGACGCTGGACGCTTCATGTAATCCCCCCAACCGCTTGCAGAATGTCCGGGATAGTCTATCCCCGAACTGCGGAGCAATCAGGCTAACATTGTTCCGCGAGAAGCGCATGAGCTAATCGAACAGTGCTTTTTCCGAGTGGGGCGGACGCATGGGGGCGGAGCCTGAGACCGAGCGACTGAAGGAACTTGGGTCGCGCCTCGCGCGCTCCAGCCTTTCGCTTACGCGGTATATCGCGACCGCCGGGCCAGGCCTGGCCATGGCGCTGCTGCTGCTGATCCTGCACATCTTCCAGCCGCCGTTCGTCGGCAGCATCAGCAATCTGGTCTTCGACACCTATCAGCGCGCGTATCCGCGCCCCTATGAGGACGCCGGGGTCCGGGTCGTCGATATCGATGACGAGAGCATCCGCCGTCTCGGCCAGTGGCCATGGCCGCGCACGGACGTCGTGCGCCTGACGGACGCCCTCACCGAGGCCGGTGCGGCGGCCATCGCCTTCGACATTGTGTTCTCCGAGCCGGACAGGACCTCGCCGGCCCGCGCCGTGGAGATCCTGCGGCAGAACCCCGAGGCGCGCGGCGACTACGCCGAGATCGTCGCCATGACCGACCACGATGAACTGCTGGGCCAGGCCATGGGGCGCGGACCGACCGTGACCGGCTATTTCCTTACCGGGGAGGCGAACACCGCGCGGCCGGCCGAGCACGCGGGGGTCGCGGTTTCGGGAACGCCGCCGCTGGGCGTCCTGCGGGAGTACAACGGAGCCATCGTCAGCCTGCCGGTGATCGGCGATCGCGCGGCCGGCGCGGGGTCGGTCAGCCTCGACGCCGGCCGGGACGACATCATCCGGGCGGTCCCGCTGATCGCCAATCTCGACGGCCAGATCATTCCCTCGCTCTCCCTTGAAGCCCTCAGGGTCGCCCAGGGCGCGGGCGCGGTCCTGGTCCGCAGCAGCGACGGCAGCGGCGAATGGGGCGGCGGTCCCGTCACAACCGTCCTCGCCGTCAAGACCGGCGACCTGCAGGTCCCGACCACAGACGTCGGCGAGCTGTGGATGCACTACACGGCGCCTCACCCGGAGCGGATCGTGCCGGCCTGGCGGATCCTTCAGGGCGACCTGCCCGAAGCGGAGATGCGCCGGCTGTTCGAGGGTCAGATCGTCTTCATCGGCACGGGCGCGATCGGCCTTCGCGACATCCGGTCGACCCCGACCCAGGCCGGTGAACTCGGCGTCGTCATCCATGCCCAGGCCGCCGAGCAGATGATCCTCGGCAAATTCCTCACCCGGCCCGACTGGGCTCCGGGCGCAGAGCGTATCCTGATGGTCGCGCTCTGCCTGCTGATCGCCCTCTCCGCCCCGGCCCTGGGCGCGCTGCGCGGTGGCGTGCTGGCCATGCTGGCGCTGGGCGCCGTGCTGGCGGGGTCGTGGTTCGCCTTCCGGAACAGCGGCCTGCTGCTGGAGCCCATCTTCCCGGCGCTGGGCGTTGTCTCGGTCTATATCGCCATCACCGCCGTCTCCTTCTACCGGGAGGAACGGGCGCGGAGCCACATCCACAACGCCTTTGACCGCTATCTGTCGCCCGAACTGGTCGACCGGATCGCTCGCGACCCGGGCCAGCTGGAGCTCGGCGGCGAGGTTCGCCAGATGACGGTGCTGTTCAGCGACGTCCGCGGCTTCTCGCGCATTTCCGAGCGCTTCGGTCCGCAGGAGCTGATCGGTTTCCTGATCAACCTGCTGACGCCGATGACCGACGTACTTCTGGCCCGCAAGGCGACGATCGACAAATACATCGGCGACGCCGTCCTGGCCTTCTGGAACGCGCCGCTGGACGATCCCGAGCACGAACGCAACGCGGCGTTTGCGGCGCTGGAAATGCTCGTGACGCTGAAGCGCCTGAACACCGAAAGCGCCCGCGACCCCGCCTGGCCCGGTGAGGTGGCGATCGGCATCGGCCTGAACACAGGCCCCTGCTGCGTGGGCAACATGGGGTCGCGCCAGCGCCTGAGCTATTCGCTGATCGGCGACACCGTGAACCTGGCCTCGCGGCTGGAGAGCCTGACCAAGGCCTATGCGGTGAACATCCTCGTCGGCGAGGACCTCGCCGCCCGCCTGCCCGACTTCGCCCTCATTGAACTGGACCTCATCCGCGTCGTCGGCCGCGACACACCCGAGCGCGTCTTCGCCCTGATGGGCCCGCCGGACATGTCGTCCGACCCGGCCTTCATCGAAACGGGTGCCCGGATGGCCGCGGTTCTCGAGGCCTATCGGTCGCGCGACTGGACCGGCGCCGAGGCTGCCCTGAAGAAGCTGAAGGGGGCGGGAACGCTGCCGGGTCTTGAGGGTGTGACAGCCGTATACGCCACGCGGGTGGCCGACTTCCGCCAGAATCCGCCGTCCGACGACTGGGACGGGATCAGCCAGGCGCTGGAGAAGTAGAAGCGACATGACTTTGAACGGGGGAACAGCGTCATGTTGATCGTTCAGATCACCGACATCCATATCGGCTTCGATCAGAAGAGCCGGTTCGAGATGAACAAGAAGCGCTTCCGCCAGACGGTCCAGGCGGTGACGAAGCTTGACCCGAAGCCCGACCTGATCGTCATCACCGGCGACATCGCCGACAAGGGCGACGTGGCGTCGTACGAATGGTTTCGTCAGGAAATCCAGCAGCTTTCCCTGCCCATCCTGATGTGCATGGGCAACCATGATACCCGCGCCAACTTCAGTCAGGTCTTCCCCGATACGGCCCAGGAGGACGGCTTCATCCAGTATGTCGTCGACGACCATCCGCTGCGGATCGTGGTCGTGGACACCCTCGAGGAAGGCCGCCATGGCGGCGGCTTCTGCGAGAAGCGGGCGGCCTGGCTGGAGGCCCGCCTCGCCGAGGCGCCGCACCGGCCGACCCTGCTGGTCCTGCATCACCCGCCTATCGACACCGGCATCGAGTGGATGACGATCGGCCCGGCCGAACCCTGGGTGCAGCGGTTCACCGACGTGGTCTCGCGCCACGGTCAGGTCGTCGGCGCCCTGTGCGGCCACGTCCACCGCACCATCGTCACCTCATGGGCCGGCACGACGCTGACGGTCTGTCCCTCAACCGCCCCGCAGGTGGTGCTGGACCTCAAGCCGATGAATCTGGACCGCCCGGACAAGCGGCCGATGATCGCCGAGGCGCCGCCGGCGTTCGGCATCCACCGCTGGAACGGCCGCAAGCTGGTCAGCCATTTCACGGCGGTGCAGCGCTACAAGATCCTCGCCCGCTATACGCACAAGATGCAGGCCTTCATGAAGCATCTCGCGCAGGAACGCGCCGGGACGGCCGGACCGCACCACCACTAGCGGGCGGGCTACCGCCCGCCGGAAGCCGCCAGCCAGCCGTCCAGCGACGGCCGGTCACTGACCCGGTACACCTCGCCGCGATAGTCGAGGAACAGCCGCTCCATCTCGGTCCTGTTGAACGGCCGGGAGCCGAGCCGGCCGAAGATGGCGATCTGGTGCCCCGTCTCGTCCACGCCACGGTCACGGTCCAGCCCCTTGGACAGGGCCAGGGCCGGCGACGGCGTGCGCGCCCAGGCGATCAGTTCGGGCCGTGGCTCCGGCGAGAAGCCGTAGAAATTCCTCTGGCTGTCCGGGCTGGTCAGCTGCAGCACCTTCAGTCCGTTCCGCCCGTCTGCGACATAGGCGAACAGGGAGGCGTTGGTGGAGGCCACGACCACGTCCTCGGCGTCGTTCAGCCGCCCGTCGAAGGTCACACGCTGCTGCAGGCGGGGCTGGCGCGGGTTGGTCACATTGATGATCACCAGCCCCTCGCCCTTGGCGGCGACATAGGCATAGGTCCGGGCGACATAAAGACGGCGCGCATCGCCCAGCGGCACGACGGCACCCTCGATGGCGCGCGGAGCGTCCAGTTTCGTCACATCCAGAACCCGCATCCCCTGCGCGTCCGTCACGAACAGATAGCGGAACTGCAGCGCCGAGGCCCGGACGTCGTCCAGCCGCACGGTGGTGACATGCCGTGGCCGCAGCGGATCATCGAGATCGACCACCACCAGACCCGAGCGGGCGGCGATATAGGCGATATGGCCCGCCAGCGTGATGTGCCGCGCACCGTCCAGCACCCCGCCCGGGTTCCAGGTCGCGGCCCGACGCAGGTTGTTGTTGCGCGGATCCCCGTCGGCCAGGGTGTCGACATTCACCAGGATCAGCCCCTCACGCGCGTCGGTGACGACGGCGTAGCTGTAGATCGGGTGGAAGGCCTGTTCCTGGTTGGCGGTCCGCATCTCCGCGGTGTTGCGGGTCGGCGCGATCGGCTGGTTGGTCGGCAGGGCCATGCAGGTGGCGTTGCCGGAGGCCACGTGGGTGTCATTGCCGAGCGGCGAGAAGGGCGCGGTCAGGATGCGATCCGAGACGCCCTTGTTGCCGATCGCGGCCACATCATAGACCCGGAACCCGCCGCGGCCCTCGGCCACGAACATATACTCCCCGCGCAGCTGCAGGCAGCGCGCCTCGCCCCCGGTGCCCTGCAGGGTATTGGCGATCTCCTCGACGGATCGGGTATCCCCGCTGCCGCCGGCCTCCGGATCGAAGGCCTCGCCGCGCGTCCAGTTGATCAGCTCGCGCCCGTTGCGCTCGACGTGCTGGGCGAAGAAGTCGGGATAGGCGTAGCGCTGCAGATAGGAGCCGAACACCGCCTGCGGCTCGTCCCACTCGGTCACCCGCACCGCCTCGATACCGGACTCCAGCCCGACCCAGGCATTCATGCCGACGAAATTGACCGAGTTGGTCCCCAGCATGAGCAGCTGGGCCATGATGGCGTTGTTGTCCTCGGCTTCGGAGACGTGACAGTCGGTGCAGGTCTTGGTCTCGGTGCGCCGGACCGTGTGCGGGAAATGCGGCGCGAAGGCCTGGCTCGAGAAGCCGACCGCCGAGATCGGCGGCTGCTGCACATAGATCCGCTCGCGGTTGATATTGGTCGAGGACAGCACCAGGGCCGAGGACGAGCGGGCCGGGGCGATCACCCCGCCACGCGCGGTTCCGTGGCGGCCCAGCTGGAACATGTCGTCGCGCGCCACCTGCGGATTGTAGGTCGCGTAGTTGCGGGTCGTGCCGCCCTCGGCGCGGTGGCTGGTCGCCTGCCAGTTGGCCTCGACCGGCAGGTGGCAGCCGCCGCAGGACGGCGTCCAGGAGGTGTGACAGCTGTAGCAGGCCATCTCCTCGTCATCGTGGGCCAGGTCCGTCGTCGCGACACCCGGACCCCAGGAGAAGCTGGCCTGGCCGGGCCGCGAAACCGACATCAGCTTGGCCCGTGCCGCCGCCGGATTGAACTCGGGGCTGTCCCGGTCAACGGCGTCGCGCACCAGATCGACCTCCCACTCCAGGGTCGGATCGACGATCGAACGCTGGATCAGCACCCGGCGGTTGTCGCGTTCGATCCATTCGAAGCGACGCTGGCCGTCCGAGTTGCGCAGCAGGGTCAGGTCCGTCCCCTCGGGCGGCGCCGCCGGGCCGGAGGTGCGCAGCGTCGGGTAGGTCCGCGAGGTGCCGTGGCAGTCCTTGCAGCCGATCTCCACGGCCGCCGCCACCTCGCCCATGATCAGGCCCGAGCCGTGGCTGTCCTGCGAGAAATGGCAGTCGGCGCACTGCAGGCCCTTCTCGGCGTGGATGTCCATCATGTGGACCGTGCGGCCCGGATTGGTCCCCGGCGGGACGAACTGGCCCTCCCCTTCCCGGCGCCAGCGCTCGGGATCGTCCGGCGAGACGATGGCCCCCTCCGCGTCCAGCAGGTTGCCTTCGCGATCACGCTTGAACACGCCGCGGAAATTCCAGCCGTGGCCGTGATAGTCGGCGAACTGGGTGTCGCGCAGGGTCGGGTTCAGGTCGTTGACGGCGCGCAGGAAGTCCAGATCGGCCCAGTTGCCGCGCGGCGCGGCACCCTCGGGATTGCGGTCCAGAACCGCGCGGATTTCCTCGGCGGTCGGATAGCGCTGCCGCTCCGGCCACATGGTCGGCGCGTCGGACTCATAGTCCCACATCGTGTAGCCGAGGTAGCTGTTCAGGAACATGTTCGGCTGGTGCATGTGGCAGTTCATGCACTGGGACGTGGGGATGGCGCGACTGAAGGCGTGGCGGATCGGATGGCCCGATTCCTCGCGGTTGATGGTCGGGTCCACGGTCGCCGTCTGGCCATCCCGCCCGAACTGGGAATAGCCCAGGCTATGCCGCGGCTCGCGGTCGTTGGCGTAGACCACGTGGCATGAGGTGCAGCCGGAGGAGCGGTAGTCGCCCGGCTGGTCATTGGTGCCCATAAACCAGGTGTAGGGGTCGTTCAGGCGGGTCTTGTGGATGTTCAGGACCGGCACGGCGATGCGCAGGCCGGTGCCCGGTCCGCGCGACGACTGGCGGAAGTCCGGACGGCCCGGTTCCTCAAGTCGCTGGATCTGGCCCGTCGGGCTGGGCAGGCCGATTTCGGGGAACTGGGTGGCGATGTTGCGTCCGCCGCGCTCGAACACCCGGAAGATGTCCCCGGGGGGCGTCACCTGCCAGGTCGGGATCGGATAGAGGACCGGCAGGGCACCACGCCGCTGCTCGTCCAGCGTCACCGTGCCGGGCGGCGTGCCGGGGGAAAGCAGCCGCGCCGGCTCGCCTTCGGGCGTATAGGCCTCGCCGATGATGTAGTTTTTATAGGGCAGGATGCCGTTGTTGTACGAGGCGCCGCCGAAGAACATCGCCCCCGTCGCCATCAGGGATCGCTCTGCTCTTTCAATCAGTTCCATGTGGCAGTTACCGCAGGACTGACGCGCAACCCGATAGTCCCCGGGATTCACGAAACGAATGAACTCGGGAGCCTCGCGGTTGAGCAGGGTGTAGGTCCGCTCGGGATTGGCCGAGCTGGGGAAATGCCAGCTCCCGGGATAGCGAGGCAGCACATGAGCTCTATCGCGTACTGCGCTGTATTCAGGAGCATCCCTGGATGCGCCGGCCGGAGCCATGGCCGTGGCGTCGCCGCCGTGACAGTCGACGCAGCCCAGCACGACCGCCGGCGAGGCGTGCATGCTCGCGGCGTCCACCGGACTGTGGCAGCTGACGCAACCGGCGCTCTTGGCGGCGGCCTGTTCAGGGGTCTGGCTGGGCGGCGCGGCCGGCGCGGCGACATAGACGCGTGCGACGGGAGCCTCGTCATCGTCAGCGACCACAGCGGCCGGAGACCCGGCGACGAGGATCATCAGGACGGATACCGCCCCGATTACCAGCCGCTTGCCCCCCCAGGTCCCCATGCGCCCCTCAGAAACTAAGAACAGCGTTCAATAGAACGGAATAGAAGCGGTCGTCACGATTCGTCGCCTGGAACAGGTCACCGAAGCCGTCACCGGGCTCGAATACCGCTGCCGAAGCGCGCAGGACGACGTTCTGGGTCATCATCGGCCGCCAGATGGCCGAGACCGACACGTCAAAGCCCAGCGCCTTCGGGATCGAGCCTTCCTGGCGCAGAGCCTGGACCACCGCCGTGTCCGCGAACCACAGATGGTTGGCGTTGGCGCTGACCCGAAGCTGGGGCGTCAGATCCAGATCGGTCCCGAACCCGACCAGGATGGTGCCGGGGTTGTTGAAATTGGACTGCCCCTCCTCCTTCGAGGAGCGCAGCGAGTTCAGCACCGCGTTGCGGCCGTTGACGCCGATCGCCCGCCCGCCGCCCGCGAACGGGATGGACTGGCGGATCCAGTAGCTGGTGTCGGCCCCGGCGAACTGCGGGTTCTCGAAGATGGCGTCGAACCCCTCCTCGACGTCGTCATAGGGATCGGAATCGCCCGAGGCGTAGAGGCCCGAGGCGCGGAATCGCATCCAGTCGAAATCGATCGAAGGCTCGACCGCGAGGAACCAGGCCCGGATGTCCGCCGGCTGGCCCGTGAACATGCTGTTCCGGTCCTCGCCGACAGCCGCATAGGCCGAGGCCGTCAGATTGATCCGGCCGATCCGGCCGTCGGCGTTGTAGCCCAGATAGGCGACGTCATAGTCCCTGCCCCGCAGGTCCCCCAGCAGCGCCGGGCGGGCCGGGAAGCCGTTGTCGTCGATATGGATGTCATCGCTCTCGCGATTGCGGTTGTAGATCACCGTCCACTGCGAGGTCATGCCGGGCACCGGCAGGTCCTGCCGATACAGGTTGGCGACGAAGATCTGGTCGTCGCGGATCGACTGGGTGATGTCGTTCAGGCCGGAGTTGGTGTCCTTCTCCAGTCGCAGGAAGAGACCCAGATTGTACTGGTAGCGGTTGTTGTCGCGGTTCCCGAACAGCCGCACGCCCAGCTGGTTGTCCTGGAACAGGAAGCCCCGGAAATCCGAGGTGAAGGGCTGGATTCCGACCCGTACAGAGTCGAAGTCGTAGCGCTCCGAGACGTTGCGGAGGTGATAGTCGATGAAGGCTTCCTGCACGCCGAGGAAGGAATCCTGCCGGTCAGGGCCTTTCGACGGCCGCACCGAAAGGATGCGCCTCTCCGGCACGCTGACATCACTGTAGTTGAAGGCGAGGGTCAGGCGGGCCTCGAAATCGGGTGGCTTGAACGCCGTCGACCCCTCGATCAGCGCCACCGACGCCACAAGCGTTTGCGACACGATCAGACTGTCCGAGCGGCCGAAGACGTCCAGGCTGTTCGGGTCCTGGGTCGTCTGCACGCCGACCGGCAGCGGCAGCGACCGCGGCTCGATCACCGTGTCCGAGACCCCGGCGACGACCACGAACAGGTTCTCATGGCCCGGCAATGGCCGGTCGCCCTTGAGCGTGTTCTGGTTATAGGGGTCAAACCAGCGCTCGTTGACGCCGACGGCCTCGATCACCCGCCAGCGGTCGGGAAGCGGCAGGTGGTCGGCTGGAAAGGCCTCGGGCGGCGGTGCGCGCACCGCGCCCGGATTGGCCTGGATGATCGCCTCGGGATAGCTTTCGACCCGGCCCGGGCGGCGACGGATCGGCGCATCGGGATCGACCTGCTGCGGCGGTTCAACGTCCCGGGACGGCTGCGGCGTGGCAGGCTGGATGACCAGAGGCAGGCCTTGCGCAGCGGCGTCGGATGCCGAAAGGCACCCCAGGCCGACAACGATCAGGGCGGGCCATGCCACCTTCATCACGGCGCACTGCAGACGTTCTGTTGCGAGGAATCCAGGAAGGGCGCGAACGGACAGCTGACGTAGCGCAACCGGGTCGAGCCGCCGGGATGGGTGACGACGATCTGGTCTGACCGGTTCGCAGCGGGGGCCTGACTGATGCCACCCACCCGGATCGCGGCGTTCTGGAGACCGAGGAAGGAGATCATGTCGTCCTGGTCGATCCCGTCGCCGGACACACCGATCGCTCCGATCAACCGCGTGCCACGATAGATCGGCACCCCGCCGGGGAAGATCTGCAGGCCGTTTTGCAGCCGGTTCCGCCCCGGCGCGGCATCCGGCAGGGCCGTGCAACGCGCCACCGTATCCGGCCCCAGGCCGCTGACGAAGCCGACGTGCTGGCCGAGGTTGGCGAGGATCAGGGCGGTCTGCAGGCCCGTCGAGAACGGGCTCCACATGGCGATCGGTCGCGACAAGGGTCCGCTGGTCGGACCGACCTCGCCGTCGGGGAAATAGGGCCGTGCCAGATTGCCGACGGCGCGCACACTGAACGCGGTCTGCCCGGTCAGGGCCGTGGGCATCGACAGGAAGGTCCGGGTCTGGCCGACAAAGGCATTCACATCCGCCGACGGGTCGCCCGACAGATCGGCGGCGGCGGCAGGGTTCGACAGGAAGCTGGCGGTGCGGGCCTTCTGCACGGCCACATCGATCCCGAACAGCGGGGCGTCGGGCGATCGCACCAGTCCGAGGGTCACGCCGTGGGTGTCGACCACCGCGATCGAGACCTGGGCGCGGCTGTCCAGTGGGCGACGGATCTGGGCCCGCGCCCGGCTCATGATGGTGAAGGCCTCCTCCAGCACCGCGCGCGTCTCGGCGGCAGTCAGGGGCGCGCCGACGGAGCCCACATCCGTACCGCCCTGCACCGGATAGCGGGCACCGCCCGACCCGTCGGTCAGGATGAAGGCATCGACATTGTTGAACTCGCCCGCCGTCGCCTTGCGCACGCCGGAGGCCTCGGTCCCATAGGCCTGGCCCGCGATCGCGCCCGGCCCGGCGTAGTAGCCGGCGACCGGAGTGAACACGCCCGTCCCCACCGGCAGGCTCCCGAAGGCCGTCGCCGAGGCCGGCGTGCTCATCAGCGTGGCCGCCGTGGCGTCGCTGTAGCGCAGGGTCGTTCCGTCCACCGCGACCCGGTCCGCGACGATGTCCACGGACGGCGACAGCCCCGTGCCGGCGGCGAGGGCGATATGCTCCTCAACGTCAGCATCGACGTCCAGAACGTTGACATCAAAGCCGTAATCGCCCTCAGCGATAACCCCGACCCCGCCGACCAGCACCCCGTTCTTGTACAGCGGAAAACCGCCGGGATCGGCCGCGAGACCCAGCGGCGACCGCTTCGGTCCGATCAGGGCCGACGGTCCGCCGCCCGCGACGAACCGGCTGGAAATGTCGGAACAGGGCAGCTGGCTGAACTGCACCCCGAACAGCGGCCCGCTTTCCAGCCCTACCGTCGAAGGGGCGGGCGGAAAATGCTGCTGCACGATCATACTGGCGGTACGGCTGGAAAAGGCGTTGCCTCCGGAGGACAGGTAGGCCCCGGTTACGGCCTTGGCGATCGCCCCCGCCGCGGCCGGTGCGACCACGCCCTGCAGGTCGACATCGACCGTCGCGCCGGGGCGCAGGGTGATCGTCGCCGGCGCGCCGGTCATGGAATAGACCGCCAGCACATTGCCGACCCGATCGGTGACAGCGATCACGGCGGGCCGCGATCGCGCGCGGGCCTCGGCCACGGCGCGAGCCAGCACGCCTTCGACATCCGACACCGACAAGGCCTCGGCCGCAGGCACGGCATAGAGGGCGCCGCTCCCACCGCCGCCACCACCACCGCCGCCTCCGCTACCGCCGCCGGTGGAGGATCCGCCGCCGCCGCAGCCGGCCAGCAGCAGGCTGGCCACAGCCGCCAGAACCAGACCCCTCGCCCGCCTGCTCATCGTGCGCGCCTCACGGCGGTTGCGACGCCGCCCATGGCGCGGCGGAATTCCTGCGGCCGGTAGCGGTTGGGGTCGCGGACAGCGGCATAGGCGCGATCAATATCCGGCCGCATCGCCCTTACCGCCGCAGCCTCGATCTCCCCCTGGGCGACGAGGGCGTTCAGCAGGGTGTCGACCGCCATGACCGCCTGGGCGCCGCCGGAATAGTCCGTGTAGCGCGGCGCCAGCGCCTCCCCCAGCACATCCTCGAGGATGGCGAAGGTGTCGGCGCGGCTGAACGGGCTGGAGGCGAAACTGGCCGACAACTGGCCGGCCGTTCCGGCGAGACGCCGGGCCGCCTCGACGGCCCCGGCGCGATCGGAGCCGAGGGCCTGGTGGAAGGCGCGCGAGTCGGCCTGGAACCGCTGGGCCAGCGACGCCGGCGCGGTCCGGGCGGCGGCGGCCAGCATGATCATGTTCTCGTCATTGAACGGCGGCATGCCCGGCGGAATCGGCCGCCCGGGATTGGTCTCCACCAGCAGCGGCGCGGTCGGCTCGTCCGAGATCGGGCGGTGGCAGCTGTGGCAGTCGAAGAAATAGAACTCGGGGAAGACGCCATTCCCGGCCCGCCCGGAGTCGCCATAGACCGTCAGGATCCGCTGCAGCGCCACGGCTTGGCCGATGGCCCACAGCCGGGCGGAATCCATCGTCGCCTTGCGCTGCACATAGTCGGCGTCAACGTCGTGATGCTGCTGGAAGGCGGTGAACAGCTCCAGCTCGAACGACAGGCGCGGATGGCCGGCGCTCATCATCTCGTGGGTCACGAACTGGTTGGGCCTGTCGCTGCCCCAGTGGCAGTCGAGGCAGACATTGGCCCGGACGACCGGATCCTCGAGCGGCGTCATGCCCCGCGCCACATTGGCCGCATGACTGACGCCCACCGTATAGTGGCTGGCAATCCAGCCGCCCGACGGTCCGTGGCAGCTCTCGCAGCCCACGCCGTCGGAAACCTGGAACCGGGCCCCCCGCGCGGCAGCCGGCTCGGCATGGCAACCCAGACAGGCCGGGGCGTTCTGGGCCGGCCCCAGACCCAGCCGGCGGGTGATCGCCTGGGCACGGGGATAGGTCAGGGTGCGCCAGGCGCGGCTGTGCGATCCGCCCGGACCGCTGGGGTCCTGCCAGCTGACCAGTTCGTTCTGGCGCACGACGGCCCCGTCGGGGGCCTGGCGGCCATGGCAGGTCGAGCCAGCGCAGGAGGCCACGCCCTCATGCACGCCGGGTGATGACACCTGGGTCGCGGATGCCCGCGAAGGCAGGACAGCGCAAATCCCGATGCAGAGCGCCAGGAACAGGGCGACGCTCGCCCGGACCGCAACCGGGCGGATACGACCCACGCTGATCGTCGTCGTTTTCAATAGGCCCCCGCTTCCCCCGTCGACCGTCTGGCGAACGCTCGACCGAACAACGTTAGCACCAATCCTGGCAACCTGTCAGCCGACTCGCCCATCGCCTGAACCGGCGCTCGGGAGCCCTAGTCCTCAGGCGTCCAGCGTCGGATGACCGTCCTCGCCGTTCCGCCCGGACGGGACTCAATCAAGGCCGTGCGCACGGCGTGAGTACCGCCATGATCCACATCGATACGCACATCGAAATAGTCTGTCCGGACCGCCACCTGTTCACGGGCCTCCAACGGGACCTCCAGCCGGGTCAGTGCCGGCTGACGCCAGAAGGCGGCCGGATCGGGCCATCCGCCTTCCGGCCGACGGTCGATCACGGCGCGGGCGTCCGCCAGGCCGAGCGCCCCTCCCGTGAGCATGACCAACAGGGGCGCGTCCGCTGCAGTCAAGGTGTTGACGTTGATGGGCGACCGGTCGGTCGGCAGGGCGCAGAGATGCGGACGAAGCCGGGCATAGTTGTCCCAGCCCACGCCGCGAACCGTTCGTAGCTCGGATACTTCGGCCAGAAGCGTCCCGCCGGTCCGGTAGGGCTCGGCCCGGCCGGCATAGGCGCTGTCCTCCGCGCCCAGCGGCCGTGCGATGGTGTCACTGTCGATCCAGTCAATCAGACTGTCGGTAATCGTCCGCATCGTCAGCGCATCGACCCCGATGGCACGGCCCAGCGACAACAGCTGGGCCTCGCCGACGGGTCGAACCGTGAACCTGTCGCCGGTCCAGGTGACGACGCTGTTCAGGTTGAAACAGGCCTGACCGTCCCGCACCGTCGCGGTCACCCGTCCGTCGTCGAGCGGCAGGGTGATGGACCGGCCGTTCCATTCCGGCTGCAGCGGTGTCCGATCAGGATTGAGGGCGGTCAGCCGGGCGATCCGCCGCCGCGCGAGGGTCTCCGCGCCATCTGCATACCATTGGGCCTGGCCGCCGGTTTCGGTGTTGATGGCGCGCCGCACCGAGAACCGCACATCATCCAGCACGGCGGTCGCCACCAGGGCCATCACCGCAACGAGCAGCAAGACGGTCAGCAGCGCCATGCCCTCGCGGGTCGGCCCGGGTCCGCCCTTCATCGCCCGCCCCCGACGAGGAACAGCTGGGAGACCCGTCCGTACCCGCGCAGTGTGAAGTCAAGCCGCACAGCGTCAGGCGCGCTTCCGGAGGGGCCCGGGGCCGGGTTCAGGCTTTCGCGGCCGTCCTGAAGGAAGGTCACCGACATATCCGTGACACCGGTCAGAAGTTGCTGGGGCGGCCCCGGGCGCGACCCGTCCAGAAAGGGCGACGCCCGGCGTTCCAGCCGGCCTTCGACGAGACTGTATTCGACGCGTTGAAGGGACGACCGCTCCGCCCTTCCGGCATTGCTCCAGCCCGCGCGGGTGAGGATCAGGACAGGGCTGCCCGGAACCGTCGCCCCCGACAGGGCGAGGGCCTGGGGTTCGCCGTTCCTGTCGCGCGTCCGCCGACCGGTGGCCTGGCCGAGATCAGCCTTCAGCAGGCTGCGGGTCCGCTGCAATCCGGCGGTGCGGTCGGTGACGGCGCGAACCGCAAAACGGTTGTCGATCGAGACGGAGAGCACGGTCGTGCCCGCTGCCGCGATCAGGCCGAACAACATCAGTGCGACCAGGGCCTCGACGAGGGTAAAGCCGGACCGCTCCCCTGCCGGGATGATCATGATCCTGTCGCCCCGCCATGCCACGCCGAAGACTACACCCGGGCGCGGCGGAGCATGCAAGTCCGGACGTATGGACGAAACGAAAGCCTCGACCGGCTTCATTTCTCTTGCACTGCAACAATATACGTAACATTGTTCGACATAAGTCGATCCGCCAAGGCACATGCAAAGCAAACCGATGCTCAAGTCCTTGAAATGCCTGCTCAAGGGGCATGTTTACATCGACAGCCGGAGTCAGCCCGGAACGCAGGTCTGCGTCCGTTGCCGGCACCGCAGACCGTTCGAAGGGCTAGCCCCGCCCTCTACAGGGGACGACACGGCCGGCAGGGACAAGGACGACTGACCGTCAGGCCCGGGGGCGCTGGCGGTCTGACACTTGCCGGCGTCAGACCAGCCGGCTCTGCACCAGCGCTGCTTCGATGAAGCCCGCGAATAGCGGATGCGGCGCGAATGGCCGGCTCTTGAGTTCGGGGTGGTACTGCACGCCGACGAACCACGGATGGTCCTCCCGCTCGACCGTCTCGGGCAGAACGCCGTCCGGCGACAGGCCGGCGAAGATCAGCCCACCCTTCTGCTCGATGGCATCGCGGTAGTTGATGTTGACCTCGTAGCGGTGCCGGTGCCGCTCGCTGATCGTGGTCGTGCCGTACATGGCCGCGATCTTCGATCCAGCCTTCAGCGTCGAGTCATAGGCCCCCAGCCGCATGGTGCCGCCCATGTCGCCGCCCTGCTGGCGCAGGACGCGCTGGTTGCCCTGGGTCCATTCCGTCATCAGGCCGACGACGGGCTCGGTCGTGGGGCCGAACTCCGTGGACGACGCCCTGGGATATCCCGCCAGGTTCCGCGCCGCCTCGATCACCGCCATCTGCATGCCGAAACAGATGCCGAAATAGGGAATCTTGCGCTCGCGGGCGAAGCGGGCCGCCTCGATCTTGCCTTCGGAGCCGCGCTCGCCGAAGCCGCCGGGCACCAGGATGGCGTGGGCCGCCTGCAGCCGCGCGTCGCAGGCCTCGCGATCGCCCTCAAAGGTCTCGGCCTCGACCCAGTCGATGTTGACCTTGACGTTGTTGGCCACCCCGCCGTGATGGAGGGCCTCAATCAGGGATTTGTAGGCGTCCTTGAGGACCGTGTACTTGCCAACCACGGCCACGGTGACCTCGCCGTCCGGGTGCAGGCGACGCCGGGCGATCTCCTGCCACATGGTCAGGTCCGGCGCGGGCGCGTCCGTGATGCCGAAATGGGCCAGCACCTCGGCGTCCAGACCTTCCCGGTGATAGTCCAGCGGCACCGCATAGATGTCGCTGGAATCCATGGCCTGGATGACGCCGCTTGCGCGGACATTGCAGAACAGGCCGATCTTGCGTTTTTCCTCGGGCGGGATCGGGAATTCGCAGCGGCACAGCAGGATATCGGGCTGGATGCCGATGGAGCGCAGCTCTTTGACGGAGTGCTGCGTCGGCTTGGTCTTCATCTCGCCGGCGGTCTTGATGAACGGCAGCAGCGTCAGGTGCACGAAGCAGGACTGCCCGCGCGGAAGGTCCTGGCCCAGCTGGCGGATCGCCTCGAAGAACGGCAGCCCCTCGATGTCGCCCACCGTGCCGCCGATCTCGACCAGCACGAAGTCGACATCCTCGCCCTCGTCCGTCACGGCGGGCGTCAGGCAGAAGGATTTGATCTGGTCGGTGACGTGCGGAATGACCTGCACCGTCGCGCCCAGATAGTCGCCGCGCCGCTCCTTCTCGAGGATGGTCGAATAGATCCGTCCCGTGGTGATGTTGTCGGACTTCGCCGCCGAGACGCCGGTGAAACGCTCGTAGTGACCGAGGTCGAGATCGGTCTCTGCCCCGTCGTCGGTCACGAAGACCTCGCCGTGCTGATACGGGCTCATCGTGCCCGGATCGACATTCAGATAGGGGTCGAGCTTACGAAGGCGAACCTTGTAGCCGCGCGCTTGCAGAAGCGCGCCGAGAGCGGCGGATGCGAGGCCTTTTCCCAATGAGGAAACCACGCCGCCGGTGATGAACACGTAACGGGCCATGGGAGATCACTCTACCGCTGATTCGAGCGGCTTGATGCGGAGACTTTGAGGGCGGGAGAGGAAGGCGGGGATAAGGTCCCCGCCCATCCCTAGTTCGCGGGAGCCGGTTGCGCCGGCGCCGGAGCGGCCGAAACACCCGACAGGCTGGATTCCAGGTTCTGCAGCGACGGCGCAGCCGGCTGGGCCGGAGCCGCCGGGTCAACGGCCGGTGCCGCGTCCGTCGTGGCCGGAGCCATCAACTCGCCAACGGCGTCGGCGTCGACGATCGAGCGGTTGGAACGCTCGACATTGCCCAGAATGGTCAGGCCGATGGCGCACAGGAAGAACAGCGTGGCCAGCACCCAGGTCGTCTTGGTCAGCAGGTTGCCCGCGCCGCGCGCGGTCATGAAGCCCGAAGGGCCTCCGCCCATACCGAGAGCGCCGCCCTCCGAACGCTGAATCAGGATCACGCCGGCGAGCGCGACCGAAATGAGGATCATGGCGACGAGGAGAATGGTCTGGAGCATGGCAGCCGATATGTGTGGCGCGAGGCGGCGCCGATCAAGCGGCGGCGTCTAACATTGATGCGGGACGGGAGCAAACGCCGGGATCAGGCACCCCGGATAATGCCCAGAAAATCCGCCGCCTTCAATGACGCCCCACCCACAAGGGCGCCGCCGACTTCGGCGACGGCGAGGATTTCGCGGGCATTGTCCGGCTTGACCGAGCCGCCATACAGGATCGGCGTCGCGGCGACACCCAGGCCCAGACGTTCGATCATCGCTGCGCGAACGGCGCGGTGGACTTCCTCGATCTGCTCCAGCGTGGGCGTCAGGCCCGTACCGATGGCCCAGACCGGCTCATAGGCCACCGCGAAGTCGGTACCCGCCAGGGTCAACGGCAATGAGGCCATGACCTGCCCGCGCACCACCTCGACGGCCCGGCCGGCCTCGCGCTGCTCCAGGGTCTCGCCCACGCAGATGATCGGCGACAGGCCCGCGGCAAGCGCTGCCTCGGCCTTGGCCGCCACCAGGGCGTCCGTCTCGCCGTGGCCCTGACGGCGTTCGGAATGGCCAAGGATCACCAGCGTCGCGCCCGCATCCTTCAGCATGGCCGCCGATACATCGCCGGTGAAGGCTCCGTGGGTCTCGGCCCGGCAGTCCTGGCCGCCGATTTCGATACCGCCACCGGCCGCCTGCGCCATCCGCTCGATCAGCGTTGCGGGCGGGCACAGGGCGACGCGACAGGCGGGTGCCGCCTCCGCCAGGCCGACGCGCAGCGCCTCAACCTCGCCCAGGCTCGCGCCCAGGCCGTTCATCTTCCAGTTTCCGGCGATCAGTTTTGCGGTCTGTATCATCCGCACTTTCTATGCGGCGCTCTCCGACAAGCCAAGCCGTCCGGGACGGCCGGGAGCCCGGGGAGGTGTCGAATTCCAGGTTGCATCGGATCGGGACGCCCCGAAGGGCTGATGGCCGCGGCCCAACAAGTATGCCTTCGTCTTGCCGTGCGGGGCGCTGACACCCTATAGGCCAAGCAGCACCCTTGCCGCTGATCCGCCAGGACCGACCATGCTCACCGCCTTCCGCACCTTCGCCAAATCGAAATGGGCCATCGGCCTGCTGGTCCTGCTGGCCATCGGCCTGCTGGTCACCGGCGGTTCCCAGATGGATGTGCTGGCGAACCTGGGTCCCAAACATGTGGTCTCCGCAGGCGACCGCAGCATGGGCCAGGCCGAGTTCCGCGGCGA
This sequence comes from Aquidulcibacter paucihalophilus, assembly GCA_030285985.1. Taxonomy (NCBI): domain Bacteria; kingdom Pseudomonadati; phylum Pseudomonadota; class Alphaproteobacteria; order Caulobacterales; family Caulobacteraceae; genus Aquidulcibacter; species Aquidulcibacter paucihalophilus. The sequence continues at coordinate 1,416,410 of CP127384.1, read as the reverse complement.
GCTGGACCGTATCCTCGAACAGGCCCGGCAACAGTCGGGACGTCCCCTGACGTTCGAGGAACTGATCGGTGAAGGCGGCCTGCGCCAGTATCTGGAACAGAAGTCCGAGCAGCTCGGCTTCGTGAACTGGGCCTGGAAGGCTGGCATTCGCCCCGGCAAGGAGCTGGTCCTGCGCCAGATCCGCCAGGCCCCGAATTTCTTCGACAGTGTCACGGGTCAGTTCAGCGAGGAGCAGTACCGCAACGCCCTCGCCGAGAATAACGCCACGCCGGAAATGTTCGAAGCCCAGTTGCGCGACCAGTATTCGACCCAGCACTACGGTGCCGCCCTCGGTGCCGGCATGCGGTTGCCGCGCATCTATGGTGCCATCCTCGCCAGCCAGGCGCTGGAGACCCGCGACGCGCGCTGGTTCACCGTGACCCAGGCCATGGCCGGCACGGCCGGCACTCCGACCGACGCCCAGCTGACCGCCCTGATGAACCAGAATGCCGAGCAGCTGCGCATGCCGGAATCCCGCACCGCTTCGGTGGTGCTGTTCGACGACGGCGCAGCCCCGGCGGCGGCTCCGACCGAGGCCCGCATCGAGGAGCGGTTCAACTTCCGCCGCGACGCCCTCTCGCTCCCCGAGAAGCGCAGCTTCGTCACCCTGACGGCCCCGAACCGCGCCGCGGCCGACCGTATCGCCGCCGCCCTGCGCGCCGGCCAGTCGCCCGCTGACGTGGCTCGCGCCAACAGCATCCAGCCCGCCGAATACAACGACACGCCCCGCAGCGCCCTTGGCGACCCGGCTGTCGCCGCCGCTGTCTTCGGCCTGGCCGCCAATCAGGTGTCCGCCCCGGTCCAGGCCGGTGTGGGCTTCGTCGTCGCCAAGGTGACGAGCATCCAGCCGGGCCGCTCCGCGACCCTGGCCGACGTTCGCGAGCAGGTGATCGCCGAATTGCGCGCCGAAGACGCCCGCGCCTCCGTCTATCGCCGCGTCGAGGCCTATGAGAAGGCCCGCCAGGACGGCAAGACGCTGGACGTAGCCGTCCGCGAGGTCGGTGCCCGGGTGATCCGGATTCCGCCGATCCGTCAGGACGGCAAGCTCCGTAACGGCCAGGACATCAACCCCGCCCTGCCGCCCCAGCTGATCCAGACGATGTGGAGCCTCGGCAAGGGTGCCGAGAGCGAAGTCGTCGACATGGGCCAGGGCCAGTATTTCGTGGTTCGCCTTGACGACATCCTGCCCGCCGCCCTGCCCCCGTTGGCCGGCATCCGCGAACCGCTGGCCCAGCAGTGGGTGCTGCGCGAAAACGCCCGCCTGCTCAGCGCCCGGGCCAGCGCCCTGGCGGCCCGCGTGCGCGGCGGCGAGGATCTGGCTGCTGTCGCCGCCTCGGTCGGTGCCAAGCTCCAGACCGGAACCGGACTGAACCGTCAGTCCGCCGAGCAGAACGGTCAGGGCGTCATCGCCGGCGTGTTCAGCAGCGGCCGCGGCCAGCCCTTCTCGCAGCAGAATACGGTCGACACCTTCGTCATCGGCCGCACGGACCGCATCACGGCGGCGGTTCCGGCCCTGGCCGCTCCGATGGCCGAACAGTTCCGGCAGCGCATGGGCGGTGACCACGTCAACGCCGTGGGCGAGGTGGCCATCGCCGCCGCCGCCGCCCGCAGCAAGGCCGAGTTCGACGAGTCGCTGGCGCGCACGTCCCTGGGCCTGCCGGCCGAGGCTCCCGCCGCTCCCGCAACGCCCGGCGCTCCGCCCGCGCAATGACGGCCAGCGGCGAAGGCGGCTTCGCCGATTTCGAACGCGGCTGGTCGAAAGGCCGGCCGCAGGTCGTCATCCGACGGCTGGTGGACGACCTCGAAACACCGGTCTCGGCCTTTCTGAAGGTCGGACATGGCCGCACCCATGCCTTCCTGCTGGAATCGGTCGAGGGCGGTGCCGTCAACGGCCGCTATTCGATCATTACCCGCGAGCCGGACGTCGTCTGGCGCTGCCGCGGCGGCGCGGCCGAACTGGCCCGCGGCGCGGACATTGCCGACGATCGCTTCAAGCCTGAAGCGGCGGACGCCCTGACGTCCCTCCGCGCCCTGATGACGGCGTCGCGTTTCGATCTGCCCTCCGGCCTGCCCCCCATGGCCGCCGGCCTCTTCGGCGTGTTCGGCTATGACATGGTCCGGCTGCTCGAGCCGCTGGGTGCACCCAATCCCGATCCGCTGAACCTGCCCGACGCGGTCCTGACCCGGCCCGCCCTTGTGGCCATCTTCGATTCCGTCAGCCACGAGATCGTGCTGGTCTCCGCCGCCTATCCCGACAGTGGACTGGAGGCCCGAACGGCCTTCGATGCGGCTGTGACGCGGCTCGACCGGTTCGAGGCTGACCTCAGGACGCCACTGCCCGCCCTGCCCGCGCCGGTCGAGACCGACATCGCGCCCTTCCGCTCGCCGGTCGAGGATGCCGACTTCGCCGCGATGGTAGCCCGGGCCAAGGACTACATCGCCGCCGGCGACATCTTCCAGGTGGTGCTCAGCCACCGCTTCGCCGCGCCCTGGGCCGGTGATCCGTTTGCCTTCTACCGCTCCCTGCGGCGGCGGAACCCCTCGCCCTATCTGTTCTACCTCGACTTCGGCGACTTCCAGCTGGCCGGATCCAGTCCGGAAATCCTCGTCCGGCTCAAGGATGGCCGCGTCACCATCCGCCCGCTGGCCGGCACCCGCCCGCGCGGCGAGACGCCGGAGGCCGACCGGGCGCTCGAGATCGAACTGCTGGCCGACCCCAAGGAGCGGGCCGAGCATCTGATGCTGCTGGACCTGGGCCGCAATGACGTCGGACGCGTCGCGGCTCCGGGCACGGTCGAGGTGATCGAAAGCTTCCGCGTCGAACGCTACAGCTCGGTCATGCACATCGTCTCGGAGGTCCAGGGCGACGCCCATCCGGACCTCGACGCCGTCGACACCCTGCTGGCCGCCCTGCCCGCCGGGACCCTGTCCGGCGCGCCCAAGGTGCGGGCCATGGAGATCATCGACGAGCTGGAAGGCGAGAAGCGCGGCGTCGGCTACGGCGGCGGCGTCGGCTACATCTCGGCGGGCGGCGAGACCGACATCTGTATCGTGCTCAGGACCGCCCTGTTCGCCGACGGCAAGATCCACGTCCAGGCCGGCGCCGGCGTCGTGGCTGACAGCGATCCGGCCGCTGAATATGCCGAAACCCTCGCCAAGGCCCGCGCCCCCATGCGCGCCGCCGAAGACGCCTGGCGCTATCCCTTCGGAAACCGCTGAAGGCGGACGCTAGGGCTGGGCTGAAATCGCGGGCTCGTCGAACCGCACGCCCGGCCCGATCACCATCACTCCGGCCATCAGGACCGCCGCCATCGCGGCCAGGGCCGCCGCGCCGAGCGTCGCATAGGGATTGGACCGGGACGGCTGCGCCGGCGCCAGCAGGGTGCGCGCCTTGGTGATGCCTGCGTGTGCCATGGAGCCCCTCCGGTTGAAGACCCCAGTTCGGTCGGGTTCGGTTAACGAAGACTTACCGTCACAGCCGCTTGGCGCGGCCCTGCACACACCCTAGAAGCCGAGGATGATCCTCGTCGTCGACAACTACGACAGCTTCACCTGGAACCTCGTCCACTACCTCGCGGAGCTGGGCGCGGAGACGCGTGTCGTGCGCAATGACGACCTGACCGCCGCCGAGGCCTGGGCCCTGAAGCCCGAGGCGGTGCTGCTGTCGCCGGGTCCCTGCACGCCCAACGAAGCCGGGATCTGCCTCGCCATCCTCGACACCGCCCCGCTGGACATGCCGATCTTCGGCGTGTGCCTCGGCCATCAGGCCATGGGCCAGGCCTTCGGCGGCGAGGTGATCCGCGCCAAGGCCCTGATGCACGGCAAGACCTCGCCGATCGAGCATGAGGGCCGCAGCGTCTTCAAGGGCCTGCCCTCGCCCTTCACCGCCACCCGCTATCACTCGCTGGCCGTGCGCCGCGAAACCCTGCCCGACGTGCTCGATGTCACCGCCTGGACCGCCGACGGCGAGATCATGGGCCTGGCCCATCGCACCCGCCCGATCCACGGCGTCCAGTTCCACCCCGAATCCATCGCCACCGAACACGGCCACGACCTGCTCGCCAACTTCCTCGATCTGGCCAACGTCAAACGCACGGCGATGGTCTGAGATGGCTGAAGGTTTCAAACCCCTGCTGGCCAAACTCGTCGACGGCCGCATCCTGTCGGCGGACGAGGCCCACGCCTTCTTCGCCGCCTGCCTGCGCGGCGAGCCGACCCCGGCCCAGGTCGCCGCCGCCGTCACCGCCCTGCGCATCCGCGGCGAGACGGTCGAGGAGATCGCCGCCTTCGCCACCGCCATGCGCGAGGCCGCCCGCACGCTCGACCATCCCTATGACGCCATCGACACCTGCGGCACCGGCGGCGACGGCCAGCACACCTTCAACATTTCCACCGCCGCCGCCCTCGTTCTGGCCGGTGCGGGGCTGAAGGTCGCCAAACACGGCAACCGGGCCATGAGCTCGAAATCCGGTTCCTCGGACGTGCTCTCGGTGCTGGGCGTCAATCTGCAGGCCGGCCCGGCCCAGCAGCGCCGCTCGCTGGACGAGGCCGGCATCGCCTTCCTGTTCGCCCCCGCCTACCACGGCGCCATGCGCCACGTCGGGCCGGTGCGGGCCGAGATCGGCTTCCGCACCGTCTTCAACCTGCTGGGCCCGCTGTCCAATCCGGCCGGCGCGAAGCGTCAGGTCATGGGCGTCTATGACCCCCGCCTGCTCGAGCCGCTGGCCGAGGTTCTGGGCCGGCTCGGCGCGACCCGCGCCTGGACCGTCCACGGACAGGGCCTCGACGAACTGACCACTACAGGCGAGACCGAGGTGGCGGAATGGAAGGACGGCACCGTCCGCCGCTTCACCGTCACGCCCGAGGACGCCGGCCTGCCCCGCGCCTCGCTCGACGCCCTGCGCGGCGGCGATGCGGAAGAAAACGCCGCCGCCCTCCGCGCCCTGCTGGACGGGGCGAAGGGTGCCTATCGCGACATCGTCCTGCTCAACGCCGCCGCCGCCCTCGTCGTCGCGGACCGTGCCGCCGATCTGGCCGAGGGTGCCGTCATGGCCGCCGCCGTCATCGACGACGGACGGGCGGCGAAGGCCCTCGCGGATCTGGTCGAGGCCACCAACGCCGTTATCGAGGAAGAGCCGGCGTGAGCGACGTTCTCGCCGGCATCGCCGCCTACAAGCTTATCGACGTGGCCGCCCGCAAGGCCGCGACGTCGCAGGACGCGATCGAATCCCTCGCGCGCGCCGCATCGCCCCCGCGCGGCTTCCGCGCCGCCCTCGAACGCCACGTCGAAAACACCGGCCGCCCGGCCCTGATCGCCGAGATCAAGAAGGCCAGCCCGTCCAAGGGCCTGATCCGCGCAGATTTCGACCCGACGGCGCTGGCCCGGGCCTATGAGCGCGGCGGCGCAAGCTGCCTGTCGGTCCTGACCGACGGCCCCAGCTTCCAGGGCGATGACGCCTTCCTCGCCGCCGCCCGCGACGCCGTCGCCCTGCCCTGCCTGCGCAAGGACTTCCTCGTCGATCCCTGGCAGGTGGCCGAGAGCCGGGCGCTGGGCGCCGACTGCATCCTGATCATCCTCGCCATGATCGACGACGCCCTCGCCGCGGAGTTGCTGGCCGAGGCGGAGCGGTTCGGCATGGACGCCCTCATCGAGACCCACGACGAGGCCGAGATGGCCCGCGCCTGCGCGCTGGGCGGCGATCTGGTCGGCATCAACAACCGCTCGCTGCGGACGTTTGAGGTCGATCTGGCCGTCACCGAACGCCTCGCCATCCTCAGCCCCGTCCGCGCCCTGCTGGTGGCCGAGAGCGGCATCTTCACGCCCGACGACGTGCAGCGGGTGTCGGACGCCCATGCGCAGGCCGTTCTGGTCGGGGAGAGCCTGATGCGTCAGGCGGATGTCGAGGCGGCGACACGGGCCTTGATCAGCTAGGTCCTCAACACGGACGTTTCCCGCGGATCTGGACCGTATCTGTTCGCGCCACGCTTTCCGGGACGCAGAGCCAAAACGACGACGACAAGTCCGAGCGGGATCAACAGCGGCGTCCATCTGTCCAGCGGATCAGGCTCGAAGAGCCATGCGTGGTGCACTACCGCAAAGACCGCCCGATAGGACTGATACAGGTTTACGGGCAGGCTCGGGAGCAGCGCGACGGCCCACCAACCCGATAGCCCCTGGTCGTGAAGACGCCGACAGAAAAGCGCCAGACAAGGCACGAACAGGACGATGTCGACGGCGGCATTGGCAAACCAGCTCGAGTCCCACGGCAGCCCCTGCAGGGGAAGCTTCAGCAGAAACTCGATGAGGCTGATGAGCAGGCCGAAGTAAACCAGATCGACGATCCGCGCGCGTCCTCGAAAGGCGACCATCTCACGGGCGAACCTGCCTGATAAGTGTCCAGCCTTGTCCAGTATCGCTTGCAAGCCGCCCTCCATCCCAGTGCTCAGCATCGCGCCGATCCGTCGCACGGGCAACAGCGGCCAGCCGACGGTAACCGGACCTTAACCGGAACAGCACAGGAACACGGTGTGGACGTTTGCGGTTTGTTCCGCTAGCGTTCTTCCAACGGGATTCGTCTTCGAGGTCGCCATGCTCACGCGCAAACAGCACGAACTGCTGATGTTCATCCACGAACGGATCAAGGAGACCGGCGTCTCCCCCTCGTTCGACGAGATGAAGGAGGCGCTCGATCTGGCCTCCAAATCGGGCATTCACCGGCTGATCACGGCGCTGGAGGAACGCGGCTTCATCCGCCGTCTGGCGCACCGGGCCCGGGCTCTGGAAGTGACCAAGATGCCGGACCAAGCCACGGCGGGCGCGCCGCGCGGCCGGGCGGGCTTCGCCCCTTCGGTGATCGAGGGCGGCGGTCGCCCCATGGCTGCCGAACCGGCCAATGACACGCGCGAACTGTCCCTGATGGGCAAGATCGCCGCCGGCACCCCCATCGCCGCCATCGAGCACGAAACGGCCCGTTACCCGGTGCCCGAGGCCATGCTCGGTGCCGGCGAGCACTATCTGCTCGAGATCGAGGGCGACTCCATGATCGAGGCCGGCATCCTCAACGGCGATCTGGTGATCATCAAATCGACCGACACCGCCACCTCGGGCGAGATCGTCGTCGCCCTCGTCGAGGGCGAGGAAGCCACCCTCAAACGCCTGCGCAAGAAGGGTGCCTCGATCGCGCTCGAGCCGGCCAACCGCAACTATGAGACCCGCATCTTCGGCCCCGACCAGGTCGAGGTCCAGGGCAAGCTGGTCGGTCTCATCCGCCGCTATCACTGACCTCAGGCTCGCCGGGCGCGCTCCAGGGCCGGTCGCCACGGACCGTGGCCGCCCAGACGGCGCGCCAGCGGTTGGCTGAGGCCGGCCCGTCCCGCCACAACTCCACCGCCCCGCCGCGCGCGTAGTCGTCGCCATCCAGCACCAGCCGCCCCGCGCATGAGGCCGGCAAGGTTGCCAAGGTCGCCCTGACGCTGACCACGGGCGCAGACCGGCACAGGGCATCGACTTCTTCCGGCGAGGGCGCCCGTCGCCCCCACCACATCGCCAGTGGCCCCGCGCCCGGCTCCATCGGCGCGCAGGAGAACCGCGTGCAAACCCAGCCCTCTGCCGGCCGTTCCGCCGGCTCCACCCCCCGCCGCCGGGTCCAGACATCGACCGCGAACTGCCGCACGCCCGACCGCACCACCACGGCCTGACCATCCTCGACAAAGGCGGCATTCGTCCCGCCGTCGCCGATCCACAGGTCCGGCGTGGGGTCCCTCGGCCACAGCATCACCGCCGCCGCAAACGGCAGGCCCAGCCAGCGCAGCGGTCCCCGCCACAGGCAGCAGACCAACACGCCGAGGAAGGCGATCGGCAGGACGAAGTCCGGTGCGCTGGCCACCGTGCGGACCGCGCCGGGCAGACCCGCTGTCCACTCGCCGATCGCCAGCATCACCCCGATCCCCTGCCCCGCCAGCCACAGGAAGGGCGCGCCCAGACCTGTCGGCTCCAGCAGGGCACCCAGCGCAAGCGCCGGCATGATCACGAAGTCCGACAACGGCGCCGTCGCCAGATTGGCACCCAGTCCGTACATGGCCGTCCGGTTGAAATGCTGCAGGGCGAATGGCCCCGTCGCCGCCCCCGCCACCAGACTGGCCATGATGGCGATCCCCAGCCAGGCGCCGACCCGCTGAACCAGCAGGATCGGCCACGGCGCGGATATCTCGCGCGGCCGCACCGGCCAGGCCTCGACCAGGGCCACCAGCGCCGCCGTCGCCGCGAATGACATCTGGAAGCCGGGAGTGACGATGGCTTCGGGCTGCAGCAGCAGGACCACAAAGGCCGCGACCGCCAGCGCATGCATGGTGATCGCCTCCCGATCCAGCAGGATGGCCAGGAAGGCGATCGAGGCCGTGATCGCGGCTCGCTCGGCCGGGGCGGGCGAGCCGGAGATGACCAGATAGGTCCCGACCGCCACCAACCCCGCCCAGGCCGCGACCTTCTTGCCGGAGACCCGCAGCGCCAGCCACGGCCAGGCCGAGATCAGCAGCCGCACCAGAAAGAAGCTGAAGCCGCCGACCACCGCCATATGCAGGCCCGAGATCGACAGGATGTGGGCCAGGCCGGAATCCCGCATCACATCGACCTCGGCCGGGTTCAGCCAGGCCTCGTGGCCCGTGGTCATGGCCGCCGCCACCCCGCCCGTCCGCTCCCCGAGCCGCGCGACGATCCGCCTGGCCAAGTCATAGCGCAGGCCGTTGACCGCCATCGCCGCCCGTACCTTCCACGGCGGCGGCGACAGATAGGCCGGCCGCGTCTCGCCCAGCGAGAAGGCCACCCCGCCCATGCTCTGGAAATACGCGTTGCGGCCGAAGTCATAGGCACCGGGACTCGCGGGTGCCGGCGGCGGGTTGATCAGGGCAAACAGCCGCACAGCCTCTCCCGGCTCGGGCGCCGCGCCGCGCACGGTGGCGCGCAGTCGGACCGGCGTCTCGTCCGGACCCAGACCCTCGACGCGGACCGGCGCGATCACCACCCGCGGTCCCGCGGCCCCCGGACTGTCGACATCGATGACCCAGCCCTCGACCACGGTCGGCCGGGTCATGGCCAGTGCGATCGGTGCTGCCACGGCATTGGTCCGCAGCTTGGCCACCGCGACCCCGAGGGCGAAGCAGGCGAGGAGCATCAGACCCAGCGTCCAGACCCGCGCCAGGGCCCTCCGGCGCGCGGCGAGCCACAGGCCGGCTGCCAGCCCGGCACAGAGGATCAGCGGCCAGGCCGGCGGTTCGGTCTTCAGGGCGAAATAGACCGCGCATCCGCCGCCGAACGCCACCGGCGCCCACAGCCGCCAGCGCAAGGTCTGGTCAGCGATCTGCGCGCGCAGGAATTCCCGGCTCCGCGCGGCGAGGGTGGGATTCACCGGCGCCGGCGCTATAACGCCCGCCATGACCTCCCCATCCGACTCCGCTGTCGTCACGCGCTTCGCCCCCTCGCCGACGGGTTCCCTGCACATAGGAGGCGCCCGGACGGCGCTTTTCAACTATTTGTATGCTAGGCGACACAACGGGAAGTTTCTTGTCCGGGTCGAGGACACCGATCGGGAACGGTCCACGGACGCCGCCGTAAAGGCCATTTTCGACGGGCTGAGCTGGCTGGAGCTGTTCGCTGACGAGGAGCCGGTGTTCCAGTACAGCCGCGCCGACCGCCATCGCGAGGTGGTCAATGAACTGCTGGAGCGCGGCGGCGCCTATCGTGACTTCACCTCGGCCGAGGAGACCGGCCGCCTGCGCGACCTGGCCAAGGCCGAGCGCCGGACCTTTGAGTCGCCGTGGCGAGACCGCGAACCCACCGTCGACGACCTGGGCCAGCCCCACGTCGTCCGCTTCCGCCGCCCCCTGCCCGGCAAGGTCACGGTCGAGGATGCGGTCCAAGGGACCGTCAGCTGGGCCAATGACGACCTCGATGACCTCGTCCTGCTGCGCAGCGACGGCGCGCCGACCTACAATCTCGCCGTGGTGGTCGACGACCACGACATGGGCGTCACCCACGTCATCCGGGGCGACGACCACCTGAACAACGCCGCCCGCCAGAGCCTGATCTATGACGCGCTGGGCTGGACCCGCCCGGTCTTCGCCCACATCCCGCTGATCCACGGCCCCGACGGGGCCAAACTGTCCAAACGGCACGGGGCGCAGGCCGTCCATGAGTATGCCGAGATGGGCTATCTGCCCGAAGCCATGCGCAACTACCTGGCCCGGCTGGGCTGGGCCCATGGCGACGACGAACTGTTCAACGACGCCCAGGCGCAGGCCTGGTTCGACCTGACCGGCGTGGGCAAGGCCCCGGCCCGGCTGGACTTCGACAAGCTGGCCCACGTCAACGCGCACTGGATCCGCCTTGCCGACGACGACCGGCTGGCCAAGATGACGCTGGACGTCCACCTCGCCCGCGGCCACGCCCTCGGGCCAGACGACGAAGCCCGGTTGCTGCGCGCCATGCCCTTCATCAAGGATCGCGCGAAGACCGTGCTGGAACTGGCCGACCAGACCGGCTTCGCTCTCAAGGTCCGACCCCTGTCGATCTACGAGAAGGCCCAGCCGATGCTGACCGGCGAATCAGGCGAGCGGATCGGCCGCCTGCGCGACCGCCTCAAACTGTTCGCCAGCTGGGATGTCTTCGCCCTCGAGGCCGAACTCAAGGTTTTTGCCGAGGAAGAAGCCGTCGGATTCGGCAAGATCGGCCCCGCCGTACGCGCCGCCCTCACTGGAGACGGCGTTTCACCCGATATTGCGAAGACGCTGGCGGCCCTGGGGCGCGAAGAAAGCCTCGGGCGCTTGGATGATGCGCTGCAACAGACTATCTGAGGTAACAGACATCGCGCCGCCGTCGCCTCCCCGCGTCAGGCCGCCGACTGAAGCAAGGGGCTGATATGACCGAACAAGCCAAAACCGCCGGGACGGCGACCCTGACCTACGGCGACAAGTCCGTAGACCTGCCCGTGCTTTCGGGCTCGACCGGCCCCGATGTCATCGACATCCGCAAGCTGTACGGCGCGACCGACGCCTTCACCTACGACCCCGGCTTCACCTCGACGGCGGCCTGCGAGAGCGGTCTGACCTTCATCGACGGCGACGTCGGCACCCTGCTGCACCGCGGCTATCCGATCGACCAGCTGGCCTCGCAGTCCAACTTCATCGAGGTCTGCCACCTGCTCCTGCACGGCGAGCTGCCCACGGCCTCGGAATACGAGGCCTTCGAACGCAGCATCACCACCCACACCATGCTGCACGCCCAGTTCGACCGCTTCTTCGAGGGCTTCCGCCGCGACGCCCACCCGATGGCCATCATGGTCGGCACGGTCGGGGCGCTGTCGGCCTTCTATCACGACAGCCTGGACATCCATGATCCGGTCCAGCGCAACATCTCGGCCATCCGGCTGGTCGCCAAGATGCCGACGATCGCGGCGCGCGCCTTCAAATATCACGTGGGCCAGCCCTTCGTTTCGCCGCGCAACGACCTGAGCTACGCCGAGAATTTCCTGCGCATGTGCTTCGCCGTCCCGGCCGAGGACTATGTCGTCAATCCCGTGCTGGCCCGTGCCATGGACCGCATCTTCATCCTGCACGCCGACCACGAGCAGAACGCCTCGACCTCGACCGTCCGCCTCGCCGGCTCGTCGGGTGCCAACCCGTTCGCCTGTATCGCCGCCGGCATCGCCTGCCTGTGGGGCCCGAGCCATGGGGGTGCCAATGAAGAGGCGCTCAACATGCTCAAGGAGATCGGCACCCCGGACAAGATCCCGGAGTTCATTGAGGGCGTGAAGGCCAAGAAATACAAGCTGATGGGCTTCGGCCACCGCGTGTACAAAAACTACGACCCGCGCGCCAAGGTGATGAAGGAGAGCGCCGACGAGGTGCTGGCCGCCGTCGGCGATCCCAACGACCCGCTGTTCCAGGTCGCCAAGGAACTGGAGCGGATCGCGCTGTCGGACGAATATTTCATCGAGCGCAAGCTGTTCCCGAACGTCGACTTCTATTCGGGCATCACCCTGTCGGCGATGGGCTTCCCGACCTCGATGTTCACCGTGCTGTTCTCGCTGGCCCGCACCGTCGGCTGGATCGCCCAGTGGCAGGAAATGATCGGCGACCCGACCCAGAAGATCGGCCGCCCGCGCCAGCTCTACACCGGCCCGACCGAGCGGGACTACGTACCGATCCAGTCGCGCGGCTAGGGCCGCCCGACAGGGTACTGGAACGACTCGCGACCCCGGAGCCCAGGCTTCGGGGTCGTTTCGTTTCGGCCTACCACCGCCGGCGGCGGGGGGCCGCCAGCCCCTCGATCTCGGCCAGGAAGGCGGCATGGTCCGGGATAGACGCATCATCCCCGGCCATGGCCACGAGGGCTTCTGCCTCGGCGATCAAGCCCTGGACCTCTTCGGCACCGTCCGATCCGAGCGTGACCAGGGACCGCGCCCGGGCCCTGAGCAGAAGAGCGGCCGCGGCGGGATAGCGGCCCGACAGGCGCGAGGCCCACAGGGGAATGGCCTCGTGACCGCCCCGGATCTCTCCGGACCGCGACAGGATCAGGCCCGAGGCCTCGCGCAGGGCGGGCCAGTCCATGAGAAAGGCGAGGCCGCGCACGGGGTCGGGGTGTGCGGAAGCGATTTCGAACGCGCGATCCAGCGCCACGACGTCCTCGAAATCCGCCAGCCCGGCGAGGAGGGCGCGCAGATCCTCGGCCGAAAGAGCGCGCTCGAACCGGTGCCAGCGGGCCTCGACCGCCTCCGCCCGCCTGCCTTCGGCCTCGAGGACAACGATCTCGGCGGCCGTCCAGGCGTCCGACGGTGCCTCGGCCGCGCCGGTCCGGCTCCAGCGGGAGGCCGGAACAGGCTCCATCCGCGCGCCCTCCAGCGCCGCCCGGGCGTCCTCTGCGCGACCGGCGAGCGCCAGGCGATGGGCGATTGCGGCACCGATCTCGGGCTTGCGGGCGTCCACATCCGTGATCGACCAGACCCAGGCGTCGAGATCGCCGGCTCGGTCCGCGAGTTTGCGAACCACCAGGGCGAGGCGTCCGGTCGGCCGGGGTCCATGGGTCAGGCCGGACAGCAAGCGGCGGGCGAGGACGGGATCAAGACCCGGAGCGCCCCGCCCGATCCAGGAGGCCCAGGGATCGAGACGCGTCCCGAGCGCCTCGCCCAGCACCGGTCCGGCGACATCCGGCCCGGCGAGGGATGCCGCCCGGGCGAGCTCGGCCGTCGCTGCGTCAAACAACAGCGGCAATTCGCCCTTGGCGTCGCTGACCCGGGCGACGAGGCCGGGATACAGGTCGAACCACGCCACCAGACGGTCAAGCGCCAGGCGGGCATCCAGAGAGGCCAGTCGGTCGGCGATCATCCGCAGCAGCGAGCGGAGCTCGCTCAGCAGCGCCGGCCGTTTGCGCCAGGACACCCGGGCCCGACTGCCGCCGACGGCCAACAGACGCTTGTCGATCTCCAGCGCCAGATCGGCCGCTCCGACCTCGGCGGCGAGTTCCATGCGCAGGCGGCGCTTCAGGCCCGGGTCGGCGGCACCCGCCTCCATCAGCAGATCGGCGAGCCGGTCCGCCCCGAGCGCAGCCAGGTTGGCGGCGGATACGGACTTCTTCGCCGTCGTGGGACGTTTCGCCATGCGTTCCTGAACCGCCCTTCCGTCCTTCAACGCCCGAACGCGCGGGGCGTCAGGCGCCGCCGGCCTTCAAGGCGATCACCCGGAGAACGGCCTCTGACGCGATCTCGGAGGGATCACGCCCCTCGCGGCCCATCCGATCCAGCGCCGCCGTCTGGCGTTCGGCCTGGGTCCGCCGCGCCTCCGGGTCGCCCAGCAGCCGCGCGACCTCGGCCGCCACCTTCTCCGGCGTGGCACCGTTCTGGATCAGTTCGCGGGCGATCTCCTCGTCCGCGGCGTGGTTGAACAGGGTGGCGTATTTCCCCGTGAAGAACGGCTTCATGATCGCATAGCTGAGCGGCTGGAAGCGGTAGGCGATGACCGTCGGCGCGCCGGCCAGCGCCAGTTCGGTCGAGACCGTGCCGCTGGTGGCGAGGGCGACCGTGGCCGCGCGCATGGCCGCATATTTCCGGTTCTCGCCGACCACATGGGCGCGGAAAGGCCAGGTTGCGACCCGGGCCGTCACGTCGGCGGCGACCGTGCCGGCAGCGACCACGGCCACTTCCAGTGCGGGATCGGCGGCCTTCAGCCGGGCGATGGCCGCCTCATAGACGGGGGTCATCAGACGGATTTCGGACGGGCGGCTGCCCGGCAGGACGACGAGCAAGGGCGCGGCGGCCGCAATGCCCTGCTCCGAGCGGAAGGCGGCCGGATCAGCGCCGCTCATGTCCACATGCAGCGCCTGTGAGCCCACGACCGTCGTCGGCAGGCCCTCGCGCTCGAACCAGGGCGCGTCAAAGGCGTAGAGAGCCAGCAGGTGATCCACGGCCGCCGCCAGGGTCTTCGCCCGTCCCGGCCGCGAGGCCCAGACCTGCGGCCCGACATATTTGATCAGGGGCACGCCCGGCAGCACCGCCCGCAGGGCCTTGGCCACACGGATGGTGAAGCCCCAGCTGTCGATCAGGACCACGGCATCCGGCTTTTCCGCCACGCCCAGCGCCACCGTGTCGGCGACGCGCCGCTTGACGATCCCGTAGGCCTTCATGCCTTCCAGCCAGCCGTGGATGGAGAGCTCGGCGATGTCGAACGGGCTCCGAACCCCCTGCTCCGCCATGCGGGGCCCGCCGACGCCGACGAAGGTCACGTCCGCCCCCAATCGGGTCTTCAGCGCCCCGGCCAGGCCGGCACCCAGTGCATCGCCCGAGGCCTCGGCAGCGACCAGCATGATCTTCAGGGGACGGCTCATCCTGCGCTTCCGTCCGGCTCGCCCCAGACGAACAGGCCTGCCCGGTCGGCCGCCTCGATCAGCCCGGCCCTGTCGATCAGGATCAGCTTGCCGGCGACGCCCCCGACCCCGGCCAGGCCGGCGGCGGCGGCCATCTCGATGGTCCGCGCCCCCATCACGGGCATGTCCACCCGCAGGTCCTGGATCGGCTTGGGTGCCTTGCCCAACGCGCCCTTTCGGTCCGCCGCCGATCCCCGCAGGTCGCCCGGCAGGCCCGCGACCCGTGCCAGCATGGCGTCCGTGCCCTCCTGGGCCTCGACCGCCAGCACCAGGCCGTCGCAAACGACCGCCCCCTGGCCGATATCCAGTTCACCGGCCTTTTCCGCCACGTGCAGCGCCTTCCGCAGGTCCGACAACTGCGCCTCGGTCGGCTGGACGGTCCCGAGAGCGCCGCCCGGCAGTGTCTCTCCACCGAGAATGTCGTCGGCCCCCTCGATGACGTAGCCCTCGCCCTCGAACACCGAGAGAATCTTGCGCAACAGGGCGTCGTCGCCCCTGGTCGCCGCCGCGATGATGCCGGGCAGCAGGGCCGCCCCCTTCAGATCGGGCTTCAATGTCTTGAAGTCCGGGCGGCTGACCGTGCCGGCGAAACAGACTCCGGTGCAGCCCGCCTTCTTCAGGGCAGACAGGATTTTGCCGAACTCGGCGATCCCGGCCTCAATGCCCGGATAGCGGGCCAGGTGGGCGTCGGCGAACCCGGCCAGCCGCACCAGAAACACCGGCCGCCCTTCCGCCTCGCACCGCGCCGCCACCGATACCGGCAGGGCACCGCCGCCGGCGATCAGGCCCAGCTTGCTCATTCCGCCAACCTTCTCACGCGCCCGGCAGACAGAGAGGCCGCTTGCCGTCTTCGCGGATGAAGGCCGTGATCTCCATGATCTCGGGCAGGTCGGCATAGGCCGTTTCAACCGCATCGAGCCGGTCGGCGAAGGTGCCGACACCCTCGAAGAGCTCACGATAGGCCGCCAGCAGGCGACGGATCGCCGTCTTGTCGTAGCCCTTGCGCTTCAGTCCGATCAGATTGAGCCCGTGAAGCTGCGCGTGATTGCCCCAGGCCGAACCATAGGGAATGACGTCGCGCGTCACCGCCGCCAACCCGCCGACGATCGCGCCCTGCCCCACGCGACCAAACTGGTGCACGGCGCAGAGCCCGCCCAGGAAGACCCGGTCGCCCACGCGGGAATGGCCCCCGAGGGTGGCGTGGTTGGCCATCGTCACCCGGTCTCCCACGATCACGTCATGGCCGACATGGGCACCCGTCATGAACAGACCGTTCGAGCCCACCGTCGTCAGCTTGCGGTCGCCCGGCGTGCCGCGGTTGAAGGTGCAGTGCTCGCGAATCACGTTGTCGCTGCCGATCTCGAGGCGCACCGGCTCGCCCTTGTACCCGCCGTGTTGCGGGTCACCGCCGATCACGCAGAAGGGGTGGACGATCGTGCGCGCCTCGATGGACGTGTCCTGCTGCACCACCACGTGGCTGACCAGGCGCACGTCCTCGGCCAGGGATACGCCCGGCCCGACCACGCACCACGGCCCGATCTCGACCCCGTCCGCCAGAACGGCACCCGCGTCGACGAGGGCTGTCGGATGGATGCGGTTCACGATACGGCCGCCTTGTCGACGGTGACCATCATCGCCGCGAACTCCGCCTCGGACGCCAGCTTGCCGTCGATGAAGGTCTCGCCGCGGAATTTGAAGATGTCGCCGCGGATCTTGGTCACGATGACCTTCATGTGCAGCTGATCACCCGGCCGGGCCGGCTTGCGGAAGCGGACGCCGTCGATGGACATGAACATGATCACCTTGCCCTCGACCTGGACATCCATCGACTTGGACATCAGCAGGGCCCCGGTCTGGGCCATGGCCTCGATGATCATCACGCCGGGCATGACCGGATCAATCGGGAAATGCCCCGGAAAATAGGGCTCGTTGTGGGTGACGTTCTTGATGCCGGTGATCGAGGTGTTGGGGACGAAGTCCTCAGCCTTGTCGACCAGCAGGAAGGGGTAGCGGTGCGGCAGCCTGCGCATCACCTCGGCGTAGTCGATCTTGCCGTCGTCACTCATCCTGCGGCCTTCCTCGCCGTCGGCGCTAGGAACGCGCCTTTCCTGACGCCTGTTTGGCGAGCCAGACCGCTTCGCGCAAGGACTGTCGGATCGGTTTGGCGGGATAGCCCGACCAGGTCTCCCCCGGCGGTATATCAGCCAGAACCCCGGCTCCGCCCGCCACCCGGGCCCCTTCGCCGATCTTCAGGTGGTCGCCGATGCCGGCCTTGCCGCCGAAGATGACATTGTCGCCCACGATACAGGATCCCGAGATCCCCGTATGGGCGGCCAGCAGGCAGTTGCGGCCGATGACGCAGTTGTGGGCGATCATCACCAGATTATCGATCTTGGTGTTCTCGCCGACGACCGTGTCCTCATAGGCCCCCCGGTCGATGCAGGAATTGGCACCGACCGTGACACCGTCCTGCAGGATCACGCGACCCAGTTGCGGCACGTCGACCGGCCCGGCCTTTGACTGCGCCGCGCCGAACCCCGCCTCGCCGATCCGGACGCCGGACATCAGGCTCACGCAGTCGCCGATCAGGGCGAACCCGACGCTGACATTGTAGCCGATGACGCAGTCGCGACCGATCTGGACGCCGGGCCCTATGACGCTGTTGGCACCAATGCGCGTGCCCCGGCCGATGCGCGCCCCGGTGCCGATGACGACGCCCGGCCCAAAGACGACCGTAGCGTCCTCGGCCGCCTCGGTGCGGTCGGCCTCAGACATGGAGACGGGACGGTGCAAGGACATCGAAGCCCGCGCCCAGGCCGCCTGAGGCTCATCAGAGACGATCAGAGCCGCGCCAGGAGGGGCCACCTCAACCGCGGCGGCAGGCAGGATCACGCAGCCGGCCGCGGTCTGGCCGAGCGCGGCGACGAATTTTCGACTTGCCATAAAAGCAACATCGCCGGGCCCGGCAGACCCGAGGGGCGCGACGGCGGAGACCTGCTGGTCTCCGCCCCGCATGACTTCGCCACCGATCCGCCCGGCCAGCTCTGCGACGGTCAGCGCCGGCAGGCTGTCGAAGAAACGCGGATCAGGCATGGCCGGCCTACTGCTGCAGTTGGGCCGGCACTTCGAGACGGTTGAAGGAAACCGACGGCAGGGCCGTGTTCAGGCGCTGGATGACGACGTCGGTCACGTCCATCGCCGGGTTGAAAATGTAGACCGCCGAACGGTCCAGCAGCAGACCGCAGCCACGCTCCTGATAGACGGCGACCAGGATCGGGTCGGCGGACTGGGCGATCGCCCGGATCTGCATCTGCTGGGTGTACTGCAGCTCCGCCTGACGGCGCTGCTCCAGCTGCTGGGCCTCCTGGGCGCGGGCCTGCCAGGCGCGCATGCGCGAGCCGTCCGGGTCGGCCGCCTGGCCGCCCTGCTGCAGGGCCTGGGCCTCGGACTGCAGGCTGGCACCGTAGGGGGCGAGTTCGCCCTGAACTTCAGTCACCAGACGCTGCATGCCGGTCTGGATGGACTGACCAGCCGTCGACTGCGCCAGCAGACGATCGTTGTGGAAGACACACACGCCGGGCAGGACCGGGCCGGGGTTGGTCGGAGACTGGGCCTGGGCGGCGGCGGAGCCGGCAGCCAGGGACGCGAGAGCGAATGCGCCGATTGCGAACAGTTTCATCTTGAACCTTTGATGCGGAAAAAATCGCCCGCGCTAGAACTGTGTGGAGGTCGAGAAGCGGAACGTTTCTGTTTTGTCGTAGTCTTCCTGGCCGATGATCTGGCTCAGGTCGAAGCGGATCGGGCCCATCGGCGAACGCCAGTGGATGCTGACGCCGGCGGAGGCCCTGAGGGCCAGTTCGTCTACGATATTGGCATTGGGCAGACCGCTGCTGTTGGTCGTGTAGCGGTCATCAAGGACGCCCAGGGTGCCAACGTCGGCGAACACCGAGGTGCGGATGCCGTACTCCTCCGGCAGGCCGTTCGGGACGGTCATCTCGAGCGTACCGATGGCGTAGAAATTGCCGCCGAGGGCATCGTTGTTGGTGCCGGGGGTCAGGTCGCGCGGACCGATGCCGGCGGTCTCGAAGCCGCGGAAGCTGTTACCGCCCTTGAAGAAGCGGTCGTTGATCCGGATCGGATCGCCGCCCCAGCCGGCGATATAGCCGACCGACGCCGTGGCGGTGACGATCCACGACGGGGTGAGGCCCCAATAGGCCGACACGTCCGCCTCGGTCTTGATGTAGTTCACATCGCCGCCGACACCGGCGAAGTCCTGGCGCAGGGTGCCGGTCCAGCCGCGGGTCGGGCGGACCGGATCGTTCCGGCGGTCGACCAGCAGGGTGTAGCCGGCCGAAGAGTTCAGGAACGAACCGACCTGGTCGCAAAGCGCGCTGGCGCCCTGACGGCCGCTGCCGCTGCAATAGCCGTCCGGAACGATGATCTCGTCGCTCTTCAGGAAGTAGCGGGTGCTCAGCAGGGTGTAGCCGTTCAGCGGATACGACAGGCGCAGACCGGCACCGGTCGAGCGGTAGTCGTACGAGGAATATTCGCTGAGGTCGTAGCGCGAGTGGAAGGCGTCGAAGCCGGCGCGCAGGTCACGACCGAGGAATTTGGGCTCGGTGAAGCGGAAGTCGATCTGCTGACGCAGCGAGCCCCATTCCACGCGGGCGACGACGTTCTGGCCCCGGCCGCGGAAGTTGCGCTCGGTGATGCCCAGGTTGACGACGAAGGAGTCGACGGAGCTGAAGCCGGCACCGACGGAAAGCTCACCGGTCGGTTGTTCCGTGACGGTGACATTGACCACCGAACGGTCCGCCGCGGTGCCGCGGGCCTCCTCGACGGTGACATCCTTGAAGAAGCCCAGGGCCCGCAGATTGTTGCGCGACCGCTCCAGCAGGGTGCGGTTGAAGGCGTCGCCTTCGGTCAGCATCATCTCGCGGCGGATGACGTTGTCCAGCGTGCGGGTGTTGCCGATGACGTTGATCCGGTCGACGTAAACCCGCTGGCCTTCCTTGACGTTGAAGGTGACGTCGACGGTGTCGGTCTCGGGATTGGCACGATAGGTCGGCTCGATCTCGACGAAGGCATAGCCGGCCGAACCCGCCGCGAACGTCAGGGCGTCCACCGCCGACTCGATCTTGTCGCTCTCGTACAGATCGCCGGTGCGGATCGGCAGCAGCAGCTTGAGGAAGTCGGGGTTCAACCGGTCATTCTCGGTGACCACGTCGACGGTGCCGAAATTATAGCGGTCGCCCTCGTCCACCGTCAGGGTGATGCCGAACGAGCTGTCGTCCGGTGCCAGCTCCGAAATCGCCGACAGGACCCGGAAATCGTAATAGCCGCGGTTGGTGTAGAATTTCCGCAGCTGCTCCCGGTCGTAATCCAGACGGTTCGGGTCGTAGTTGTCGTTGGTCGTGAACAGCCGGTACCAGGCCGACTGTTCCGTCACCATGACCTCGCGCAGATCGCTGTCGGAATAGGCGCTGTTGCCGAGGAAGGTGATGGCGCGCACGCCGGTCTCAGGACCTTCGTTGATCTCGAACACCACGTCGACGCGGTTCTGGTCCAGCTGAACGATCTTCGGCGTCACAGTGGCGGAGATACGGCCCGACAGACGGTAAAGCTCGACGATCTTGCCGACGTCTTCCTGGATGCGCGCGCGCGTGTAGATGCCGCGCGGCTTCAGGGTGACTTCCTCGCGCAGCTTGTCCTCGCTGACCGCGCCATTCCCCTCGAACACGACCTGGTTGATGATCGGGTTCTCGACGATCTCGACCACGAGGTCGCCGTTCGGCTGGACGCCCAGTTGAACGTCCGCGAACAGCTGGGTCCGGGTCAGGGTGCGGACGGCGACGTCCAGAACCGCCGGATCGACCACATCGCCGGGCTGGATCGGCAGATAGGACAGGACCGTCGTCTGGTCGATGCGCTGGTTGCCGCGCACGAGGATGCGGTTGATCGTGAGCCGTTGGTCCTGCGCCGGCGCGGCCTGCGCGGGGGCCGGAGGGCCGACCTCTACCGGGACCGGCTGGACCACGGGGGCCACCGGAGCCTGGCTTTGAGCCATGGCGGGACCGGCCAGCCCCGCAGCGACCGCAAGGGTCAGCAGGCTGGGGCTCAGGGCCCTGGCAAAACGAAGGGCGGACGCATCTTGTCGGATCATACGGGAAACCATCGGGGGCTGGCGTCGGCTCGTCATGCGAACCCGCCGAGGAATTTGAACAGGCTCAGCTTCTGCAGGTCGTTCCAAGTCGCGAACAACATCAATCCAACCAGCAAAGCAAGACCGACACGATAACCGACCTCCTGAACGCGAGCGGGGACTGGCCTGCGGGCCACAGCTTCATAAGCGTAGAACAGCAGATGTCCCCCATCCAGAACCGGAATCGGCAACAGATTTACAATGCCAATTCCGATCGAAACTATGGCGGCGAACTGAAGAAACATCAGGGCGAGGTTCGCGGCGATATAACCGGGGTCCGGATCGGCAGTCACAGCCTGACGGGTGGCCCCGCCGGCGGCCCGCGCGATTCCGATCGGTCCGCTCAGCAGATCGCCTGATTCCTTGCCCGTGAAGATGCGGCCGATGTAGGTCCCGGTCGTCGCGACCGTCGTCCCGATCATCTCCGCGCCCTTCCCGGTCGCCTCGAACGGGTTCAGACGGCGGAACCGGTAGTCCTCCTGCAAGGGCAGAAGCGCGAGGCCGACCTGGGCGACGCGCACCCGACCGGACAGCTCGTCTTCCTGGATCACCCGCCGCGGCGTCGCCACGAGTTCGACCCGCTGGCCGGCGCGATCGATCGTGAAGCGCAGGGGATCGCCCGCGCTCATCATCACCGTCTGGGTGACCTCGGACTGGTCCTGGATCGCCCGGTCGTTGATCGCCAGGATCTTGTCACGGGGCAGGAAGCCCGCCTCGGCAGCCGGGCTGCCGGGCGCGACGGCCGCCACCCGCGGCGCCGCGATCCGCTCGCCGATCACGCTGAACAGGATGGTGAAAAGCACCAGCGCCAGCATGAAATTGGCCGCCGGCCCCGCCGCAACGATCAGGGCGCGCTGCCAGATCGGCTTGAAATGGAAATAGTCCCGCTCAGCGCCCGGACCGTTCTCGGCGATGACCCGCTGCTTCAGTTCCGCCAGCCCCGCCTGGTCCGGCACGCTGGAGGCGTCCAGATCGCCCGAGAATTTGACGTAGCCGCCCAGCGGCAGCCAGGCGAGCCGCCACTCCGTGCCGTGTATGTCGGTGCGGGCGACGATGGTCTTGCCGAAGCCGATGGAGAACCGGTCAATCTTCACGCCGAAGCCGCGGGCCACCAGAAAATGGCCGAGCTCGTGGATGGTGACGATAAAGGTCAGTACCAGCAGGAAGGGTACGCTGTAGAGCAGCACCTGACCGAGGAAGCCCGTCATACCGTAATCGGTCCCTTCGCCATTCAGGCCGCTGCCGCGATGCCGTGGATGATCGATTCCGCCACCCGTCGAGCCTGCGCATCCACGGCCAGGGCCGCGTCGCAGGCGCTTTCGGAACCGGAATCTACCCCCTTGGCCGTCACGCGCGACAAGGTGTCGGCGACGACTGCGGCAATATTGAGAAAGCCCAGTCGACGGTCAAGGAAGGCCAGGGCCGCAACCTCGTTCGCCGCATTGAACACGATGGGCGCGGCGCCGCCCGCCTGTAACGCCTGTCGCGCGAGTTTCAGGGCCGGGAACCGCTCGTCGTCCGGGGCCTCGAATGTCAGTTGGCCCAGGGCGGCGAGGTCCAGACGCGGGGCGTTCCAGGCGATCCGGTCCGGCCAGGCCAGCGCATAGGCGATCGGAGTCTTCATATCCGGCGGCCCCATCTGGGCCAGGGTCGAGCCGTCGACATACTCCACCATGCTGTGGATGATGGATTCGGGGTGCACCACCACGCCGATACGCTCGGCCGGCATGTCGAACAGATAGGCCGCCTCGATCGCCTCCAGCCCCTTGTTGGCCATGGTCGCGCTGTCGACCGAGATCTTGGCCCCCATGCTCCAGTTCGGATGGGCGACGGCCTGTTCCGGTGTGATCGACTTCAGCGCCTCGAGCGGCGTCTTGCGGAACGGGCCGCCCGACGCTGTCAGGACCAGCCTCGCGACACGGTCCGGCGCTTCATGGGGAAAGACCTGGTGAATGGCGGAGTGTTCGGAATCCACCGGCAACAGCCGGCCGCCCGACCGCTTGACCCGCTCGATCAGCGCAGGGCCGCAGCAGACCAGACTTTCCTTGTTGGCCAGGGCCAGGGTCGCGCCGGTCGCCGCGGCCGCCCAGGCCGAGCGCAGGCCCGCCGCCCCGACAATGGCGGCCATGATCCAGTCGACGGGCCGGGCCGCGGCGTCGATGACCGCCTGATCACCGGCGGCGGCCTCCACGCCCGTTCCGGCCAGCGCCGCCCGCAGTTCGTCCAGTCGGGCCGGATCGGCGGTGACCGCCAGTTTTGGCTTCCAGCGCCGGGCCTGCTCGGCCAGCCGCGCGATATTGGCACCGCCGGTCAGGGCCTCGACCTCGAAAGCACCGGTGCCGGCCGTCTCGGCCTGATCCATCAGATCCAGTGTCGAACAGCCGACCGAGCCGGTCGCGCCCAGCACCGTCACCCGCCGCCGGATCATGCGGTGCCGCCCGTCAGGCCGACGATGAGCCGCCCGCAGGCCACCACCACGACCGCGAACATCAGCCCGTCCACCCGGTCGAGCAGGCCGCCGTGGCCCGGGATCAGCTTGCCGGCGTCCTTGACGCCATAACGCCGCTTCAAGGCCGACTCCCAGAGGTCGCCGGCCATGGTCGCCAGCGCCGCCGCCAGCCCCAGGGCCGCGCCCCAGTACGGGCCGAGGCCCATGTCGAGGAAGGCGCCTAGCGCCGCGCCCGCGGCGGTTCCTGCGGCAAGGCCCCCGATGAAGCCGGACCAGGTCTTGTTGGGCGAAAAGCGCGGCCACAGCTTGGGCCCGCCGACCAGGCTGCCGACCAGATAGGCCATGATGTCGGACGCCCAGGCGATGAGGAAGGCCGAGACCGTCCAGGCCAGTCCGCTGGCCGTGTCGACGTCGCGCAGCCAGATCAGGAGCACCGCCGGCCAGCCGAGGTACAGAACCCCGTAGGCGGCATCCAGCGCCTCCTGCCCGCGGTTGCGCGCGAACAGGCCCGCCGACACAGCACCGAAGACCAGCATCACGAGGGCGAGGGACAACTGCCCGGCGTGCGCCGCCACGACGCCGGCGACGAGGCCGAAGGCCACAGCCCCCGCCATCACCCGCCAGGCCCTGGCCGCGCTCATCATCGCCCATTCGACGGCCAGCAGGGCGCAGGCCAGCAGCATGAGGGCGAGGAACCACAGACCGCCGGCCCAGATGGCCAGCACCGCGGCGGGTGCCAGCACGATCGCGGATGCCGCCCTGAGAACGATGTCGCGGACCCTGACCGCCATCAGCCGGCCGCGAGGGCGGGCGTGGCCGCTTCGGAGGGCGCCGTCCGGCCGCCGAAGCGGCGATCCCGATTGCGGTATTGTTCGGTTACGTCCGCCAGACCCTCGGCTCCGTAGTCGGGCCAGAGGATGTCCTGATAGACCAGCTCGGCATAGGCGGCCTCCCACAGGAGGAAGTTCGACAGCCGCTGCTCGCCGGAGGTGCGGACGATGACATCGACCGGCGGGGCGCCCGCGGTCGACAGGCCCTGGCCCAGGGTCTCCTCGTCCAGCGGCCCCGTCGCCTGTCCGGCCAGCACGGCCTCGACATGCCGCCGCGCTGCATCGACGATGTCGGCCCGGCCGCCATAGTTGAAGGCGACCTGGAGCAGGAATTTCTCATTGTGCGCCGTGCTCGCCTCGGCCCGCTCGATGATGGCGACGATGTCGGCGGGCAGGCCCGCGCGACGCCCCAGCACCCGGACCCGAACGCCCGCCCGCTCCAGCCGTTTCAGGTCGCTGGAGACATAGGATCGGACAAGGCCCATCAGGTCGGACACCTCATCCGCCGGCCGGCTCCAGTTCTCGGTCGAAAAGCCGAACACGGTCAGGCAGCGGATGCCGAACCGGGGTGCGGCCTCGACCGTGCGCTTCAGCGCCTGCACGCCCTCGCGGTGGCCCATGGCGCGCGGCAGTCCACGCGCCTCGGCCCAGCGTCCATTGCCGTCCATGATCAGGGCGACGTGTCGCGGGCCGTCAGTCGGCGCGGAATGAAAGGGCTCGGCGAGCATGCGGGGCGTATCCTACGGCAATTCGCGCCGTCAAACCTGCATGATCTCAACTTCCTTGGCCCTCAAGGCCTCGTCGATGCGCTTGATGGCCGCGTCCGTGTCCTTCTGGACCTCGGTCTCCATCTTCTTCTGTTCGTCCTGGCTGATCTCGCCGGCCTTCTCGGCCTTCTTGAGATCCTCATTGGCGTCGCGGCGGACGTTGCGGACGGCGATCTTCTGCTGCTCGGTGTATTTGCCGGCCAGCTTGGCGAGGTCCTTGCGGCGCTCCTCGGTCAGCGGCGGCACGGGGATGCGCAGGGTCTGGCCATCGACGATCGGGTTCAGACCCAGGCCAGCGGCGCGGATGGCCTTCTCGACCGGGCCGACCATCGACTTGTCCCAGACGTTGACCGAGATCATCCGCGGCTCGGGCACGCTGATGGCGGCGACCGAGTTCAGGGGCGCGTTCGAGCCATAGGCCTGCACCTGCACGGGATCCAGCAGGCCGACGTTGGCGCGGCCGGTGCGCAGGCCGTTGAACTCTTCTTTCAGGGCGGACACGGACTTGTCCATGCGGTCGCGGTAGGTCTTGAGATCGGGCTTGGCCATGGTCGTTTCTCTCGCGTTTTCTTGTCTTTGGCGGCTCAGGCGGCTGGCTTGGAAGAGATGACCGTAAAGGTCCCCTCCCCCGTCAGCGTCCGGCGCAGCGAATTGTTCTCGCGGATCGAGAACACCACGATCGGAATGCCCGAGTCACGCATCAGGGCGATGGCCGAGGCGTCCATGACCTTCAGGTCCTTGGCCAGCACATCGTGATAGGTCAGGGTCTCGTAGCGGGTGGCGGTCGCATCCTTCTTGGGATCGGCCGTATAGACGCCGTCCACACTGGTGCCCTTCAGCAGCGCGTCGCAGCCCATTTCCGCGGCCCGCAGAGCCGCGCCCGAGTCGGTCGTGAAGAAGGGCGCGCCCACGCCGGCGGCGAAGATCACCACCCGACCCTTTTCGAGATGACGCAGGGCGCGACGGCGCACATAGGGCTCGGCCACCGCATTCATGGTCAGGGCGCTCTGCACCCGGGTCTGGACGCCGATCTTCTCCAGCGCCGCCTGCATGGCCAGGGCGTTCATCACCGTGGCGAGCATGCCCATATAGTCGGCCGTGGCCCGCTCCATGTCGCCCGCGGCCTTGCTCAGCCCGCGGAAGATATTGCCGCCGCCGATAACCAGGCAGATCTCGACGCCCTCGCGCGCAACGTCGGCCACCGCCTGGGCGACGCCCGCGACGGTCTTCATGTCGATGCCATAGGACTGGTCGCCCATCAGCACCTCGCCCGACACCTTCAGCAGGACGCGTTTGTACAGGAACTCGGGCGGGGCGTCGGGCATGGCGGGACCTTGGGCGGGGGATTCGGCTTCTTATAGGAAGCCCCGCCTTCGGTTCAAAGGCCTGACTGCCTAAGTCACAGCCGCAGAATGATGGTCTCGACGATTGGCCGGCGGTCCCAGATCTGCTGGCTGGCCTTCTTCAGCGCGCGTGAGACGGCCTGTTCGATGACCATTTCATCCTCCAGCGCCGCGCCCTTCAGCTTCATCACCGCCTGTTCGGCGCGCTCCGCCAGATCGTCCAGCGCGTCGCCCAAAGGCGATTCCGCATCGCCCGGCAGGCCGATGGCCCGGACGTCGATGTCGCTGACAATCTTGCCGCGCTTGTCCATGGCGAAGCTGACGATCAGCACGCCATTGGTCGAGGCGTGGCGACGCTCGTGCAGGGCCTCGCCCTGTTCCGTGACCAGACGGCCGCCGTCGACATAGAGCCGGCCGTTGGGGACCTCGTCGATGATCGCGGCGGGCCCGGGGGCCAGACGCACCATGTCGCCGTTGCGGGGGGTTACCGTCTCGGCGACGCCCACGTCCTTCGCGAGATTCGCGTGCTCGGCCAGGTGGCGGCGCATGCCGTGGGTCGGCACGGCGATCTTCGGCCGCGCCCAGGCGTACATCTGGCGCAGTTCCTCACGGCACGGGTGGCCGGAGACGTGGATGCCGGGGTGGTCGCGCTCGGTGTAGAGCCGCACCCCACGGTCGGCGAGCTTGTCCTGCAGCCGGCCGATCGACAGCTCATTGCCGGGGATGACCCGCGACGAGAAGATGCAGTGATCGCCCTTGCTGAGCTTGATGTAGGGGTGGGTGCCCTCGGCCACCCGCGACAGGGCCGCGCGGGCCTCGCCCTGGCTGCCGGTGCACAGATACAGGATCTGGTCGGCCGGCCAGACGCGGGCCTCTTCGTCGGTCAGGAACGGCTTGACGTCGTTCAGCATGCCGACGTGTTTGGCTGCGGAGGTGATGCGGTGCATCGACCGTCCGGCCAGCGACACGCGTCGTCCGGCGGCCTCGGCGGCGCGGATGACGCTGTCCATGCGCGCGACGTTCGAGGCGAAGCACCCGACCGCGATCCGGCCCTTCAGCCCGCCGATCAGCTCGATCAGGGCGTTGCGGACCCCGCCCTCTGACCCCGCCGATCCCTCGACGAAGACATTGGTGGAGTCGCACACCATCGCCAGCACGCCCTCGTCGCCGAGGCGGCTGATGGCGGCGGAGTCGGTGACCTCGCCGATGATCGGATCGTCGTCGATCTTCCAGTCGCCCGTGTGCAGCACCGTGCCCAGAGGCGTCTTGATCGCCAGACCGTTCGGCTCGGCGATCGAATGGGTCATGGTCACCATCGTCACCTGGAACGGCCCCAGGTCGATGGTCCCACCCAGCGGCACCTCGATCAGCTTGACCTGGTCCAGGATGCCCGCCTCGCGCAGCTTCTCGCGGATCAGGAAGGCGGTGAACGGCGTGGCGTACAGCGGGGCCTTCATGCGCGACCACAGCCAGCCGAGGGCACCGATATGGTCCTCGTGCGCGTGGGTCAGGACGATGCCGCGGATGGTCTCGCCTTCAAGGAAGGCGGGGTCGGGCACGATCACATCGACGCCGGGCGTCGACAGGTCGCCGAAGGTCACGCCCACATCGACCACGAGCCACTCGCGGTTCGCTTCGGGGCCATAGCCGTACAGATTCAGATTCATCCCGATCTCGCCCGAGCCGCCCAGCGGCAGGAAGACGAGTTCGTCGTTGGTTTTCTTTTTCATGCGTCCTTTAGATGGGTGTTCCGCCGCCAGATTTCGAGGAGGCCGCGGATAGTCAGGTCCGGATCGAACCGGTCGATTGATGTTGTTGCGCCTTCAAACAGGCTGGCCACGCCGCCCGTTCCAATCACGGTCATGGGTTTTCCCCACTCCGCCTTGATGCGCGCGACCATGCCCTCGATCAGGGCGACATAGCCCCAGAAGACGCCGGACTGCATATTGGAGACGGTGTCCTTGCCGATCACCTGCTCCGGCCGCTGGATGGCGATGCGCGGCAGCATGGCCGCCGCCTCATGCAGGGCCTGCAGGCTCAGATTGATGCCGGGGGCGATAGCACCGCCCTCGAAGGCTCCATCGGCGGCGATGACGTCGAAGGTCGTAGCCGTGCCGCTGTCGATCACGATCAGATCGCCCGGATAGACCAGATGCGCCCCGATGGCGTTGACCAGCCGGTCGGCTCCCGCCTCGCTCGGCTTGGTGATCCGCGCGGTCATGCCCAGCTCGACATTGTCGCCGATGACCAGCGGCTCGACCGACAGATAGCGGCGCGACAGGTTGCGCAGGTTGAAGATCGACTGCGGCACCACGCTGGAGATGATGCAGCCATCGAGTTGGCTGATCGCCAGCCCGTGCATGGCCAGAAGCTGGCTCAGCCAGACGGCATACTCGTCCGCCGTACGGCTGCTTTCCGTGGCCGTGCGCCACTGGGCGATCCAGTCGCTGCCGTCATGGACCGCGAACAGTGTGTTCGTATTGCCCTGCTCGATCGCCAGAAGCATCACGCAGCCTCCCCGAAGAAGACGTCGCCGGCGGAGATCAGCCGCAGGCTCCCGTCCGCCAGCCTCAATTTCAGCGCGCCGTCGGGCGCCACGCCCTCGGCGATGCCCTCGACCGTCTCGCGGCCCAGCCGCGCCACCGCCGGCCCGTCCAGCCCGGCCGTCCGCGCCCGCCAGGCATCGAGGATCGGCTCGAACCCCAGCGTCTCCCAGCGCGTCATCCAGACATTAAAGGCCCCGGCCAGCATCGCGGCCGCGGCCTCGACCGTCGGCGGTGCCGTCACGTCTCCACGGAGATGGTGGACCAGCGCCGTCGCCGGCCGCTCTGTCCCCTCCGGCGCGTGGGCCAGGTTCACGCCGATGCCGACCGCCAGCCACAGGCCGCCACTCTCATGCGCCCCGGACTCAACAAGCACGCCCGAGGCCTTCTGACCGGCCAGCATCACGTCATTCGGCCATTTGATCGTCACCAGCGACGGCGGCGCATACGCATCCAGCAGATCCGCGATCGCCAGGGCGGCCACGAACGTCACCTGCGCCGCTTCGGCGGGCGATTTTCGGGTCAATTGCAACAGGGTGGAAAACAGGTTGCCGTCCTGGCTTTCCCATTGCCGCCCACGCCGTCCCCGGCCCTCGGTCTGACGCCGGGCGACGATCCACAACGGGCCGGTCTCGCCGGCGTCCGCGCGCCGGCGGGCGTCCGCATTGGTCGAGTCGGTCTGGTCGAGCAGCAGGATGGGCGCGGCGGGCATCCGCCCCTACCCGGCTCCGAAACCGGTCGCAGCGATGCCGGCGAAATGGTCGATCCAGCCGATGGCCACGATCACCAGCGGGAAGGAGAAGGCCGCCGAGGCCCAGGCGATGGTCCGTGCCTCGACCGGCGACGCATCCGTCGGCCCCACGCCCTCGGGCGTCGGATCGAACCACATCAGTTTGATGATGCGCAGATAGTAGAAGCCGGCCACGACCGAGGCCACCAGACCGGCCGCACCGACCATCCAGTAGCCGGCATCGGCGGCGGCGCCGAAGACATAGAATTTGGCCCAGAAGCCCGCCAGCGGCGGCATGCCCAGCACCGACAGCGACAGCACGGTCAGGGCGATGGCCGTCACCGGCTTGTCCTTCCGCAGGCCCGCCAGATCGGCGATCTTGCGGATCGGCTTCCCGCCCCGCGACAGCGATAGCAGGATGGCGAAGAAGCCGAACTGGTCGATGACATACAGGGTCATGAACACCAGCATGGCCTGCACGCCCGCCGTGGTCCCGGCGGCGATACCCAGCAGGGCGTAGCCGATGTTGGCGATCGACGAATAGGCCAACAGCCGCTGCAGGTCCTTCTGCACCAGGCCACCGAAGGCCCCGACCGCGAACGAGATCAGCGAGATCAGGATCAGCACCTGGGCCCACTGATCGTGCGAGCCGGCGAAAGCGCCTTCCAGCGTGCGGGCGATCAGCACCATGGCCGCGACCTTGGGGGCGGTGGCGAACAGGGCCACGACCGGCGTCGGCGCGCCCTCGTAGACGTCCGGCGTCCACATGTGGAACGGCGCGGCCGAGACCTTGAAGGCCAGGCCGCAGATCAGGAAGACCAGGCCGAAGATCAGACCCGTCGATTGGTTCGCAGCGGCGTAGGCGGCGATCTCGTCAAACCGCATCGAGCCGGTGAAGCCGTAAATCAGGCTGGCACCGTACAGCAGCAGGCCGGACGACAGGGCACCCAGCACGAAATACTTCAGCCCCGCCTCGGAGGCCTTCAGGTCATCGCGGTGGTAGGCGGCCAGCACATAGAGGGCCAGCGAATGCAGTTCGATCCCGACATAGAGGGAGATCAGGTCCCCGGACGAGGCCATCATCCCCATGCCGGCCGAGGCCAGCACGATCAGGACCGGATATTCGAATTTCGCGATCCTTGCGCGGCGCATCCAGCCGTCGCCCAGCACGATGGCCACGGCGCTGGACAGGAAGATCAGGGCCTTGCCGTAGACGGCCAGCGGATCGGCCACATAGGCACCGTTGAAGGCCTGCCCCAGCGGACCGGTCACGGTCACGGCCGTCGCGGCGACGAGCAACCCGACCGACAGGGCCGAGATCAGACGCACGCTCTTCTCGCCCATGAAGGCGCCGAGCATCAGCAGCACCAGTCCGCCGACCGCGAGGGTCGCTTCCGGGGCCGAGAGGTGAAGGGCGGAGATCAGGTCAGGCATCATCGTCTCACCCGCCGATCGCGGCGCGATAGGCAGTCGTCAGGGCCTCGACCGAGGCGGCGGTGTAATCCAGCACCAGACCGGGCTGAACGCCCAGCCACAGGGTGCCGATGATCAGCGGGGCGAAGATCAGCAGTTCGCGCTTGTCGACGTCGGTGATGGCCTTCATCGCCGGATTGGT